>JANQQB010000212.1 GCA_028285165.1 Rhodobiaceae bacterium | reverse complement strand
TTCTTGCGCGCCTCGGCGGCACGCTTCTGCGCCTGGTATTTGTAACGGCCGTAATCGAGAATTTTGCAGACGGGTGGGGCTGAATTGGGAGCAATTTCCACGAGGTCGAGGCCGGATTCCGTTGCGAGCTCACGGGCCTCTTCGATTGACACGGTCCCTCGGTTGGTTCCTTCCTCGTCTATCAGTTGCACCTCTCTGACGCGAATTTCGTCATTGACGCGAGGCCCCTCTTTTTGGGGCGGCGGCGCCCTAAATGGTCTTCTAATGGGACTTCTCTCCTCTAGAGTTAAACCATGAAAACATGCGTGTCCGGCCTATTTCGGTGGGCGAAAGCTTGCGGTCAAGGCGGAAAAGCACACTGTCCTTAGAATCCGCCCGTTTTGTGAAGAAGTCAACAACGAACCGTGCGTTTCTGCCGCACTCTGCAGCCGAACGGCCGATCGGGCCTGCTGAAGGCATGCCTCCGTGTCAGTCGAGCCGAAATCCTTTCGATCGCACAAAGCGTCCGAAGGTCTCCCGTTCCGGTTCAGCATATTGGCGGGCCTTGTCTTCCGACCAGCCGTAATCGGCATGGGTTCCGAACCGATCTTCGCCGCGTTGTTGCGAAAACGGGCGGGTCAGGTTCCTGCGTCGGTCATAGGCTTCGACGGCATCCTCCACGCCATCGTCGCTGTAGCGGTCGCGATGCAGGGTTGTTGCAAGACCGAGCCGTGGGCTGATCGGTGCCCGGAATTGCGGCCAGCCGACCGCGAGGCCGCAGACCGGGAAGACGTGATCGGGCAGGTCCAGGATGTCGGAAACCGTCTGCGCCTCGTTTCGGATCGCGCTGATCGGACAGCATCCGAGCCCGGCCGCCTCGGCCGCCAGGATGAAGGCCGTCATGGCGATCCCGGCGTCCACCGCCGCGTTGAAGAAGGCATCGAGATGGTCGTTGACGAACGGATGCCCGCGCCAGGCATGCACCTGACGCTGGCGCCGGTTGTTGCCGCAAAACACCAGCAAACGCGGCGCGCCGGCGATCCAGTCCTGACCCAGGCGTCCGCCTGTCAGGAGATCGGTCAAGCGCGCGCTGATCGCCGCATCCTCCACCACGATGATGTCACGCTGTTGCAGGTCGCTTTTTGTCGGGGCGCACAGCGCCAGGGCGCAGAGCGTTTCCAGGAGCGCCATATCGACAGGTTTATCGGTGAAGCGGCGGCAGGAGGAACGGTCGGCCAATTGGGTCCAGATCTCCGGGACGCTGTCGAGTTCGGGATCCTGCGGACTGTCACCGAACCGGTCGGCAAGGCGGGAGTGAAGCGGGCTCGGCATGGGCGGGGTCCATCTCAATGGGGTCAGGAAAGCAGGGTTCGATAGATGTCGAGGGTCTTGTCGGTCATGGCGCCGAGCGAGAAATGCGCGCGGGCATGCGCACGGCCCCGCGTCGCAAGCGCGTCGCGTGCCGGGCCGTCGAGCGACAGGCCGGCCGCAAGGCCGTCGGCCAGCGCGCGCGCATCGTTCGGCGGCACGCGCCATCCGGTGCGGTCCGTGTCCGGGCATTCGGGCGGCGCGAGCACGGTTTCGCGAACCGCACCGATATCGGTCACCACCACCGGTGTGCCGGACGCCTGCGCTTCGACGGCCGCGCGGCCGAAGGCTTCGGGTTCGGTCGACGCGACGGCAACCACGTCGGCAAGCGTCATGGCGGCGGCCACGTCCTCGCAATGTCCGACGATCCGCACACGATCGGCCAGTCCGAGGTCGTCGATCTGGTCATGCAGGCGTTTTGTGTAGGCGCTGCGTCCCTGATCGTCGCCGGCCAGCACCGCCTGCCACTCCGCCATCCCGTCCTGTTCGAGGTGTTTCAGGGCATCGATCAGCACTGTCTGACCCTTCCACCCGGTCAGGCGGGCAAGGTTGAGCACCACCGGCCGGCCGTCGATCAGGCCCCAGCGCCTTCGCAGGCTCGCCGGCCGATCGCTGTCGATGTGCTCCGGCTCGAAGCCGTCGAGGTCGCTGCCCCGATGCACGACGGCGATCCGGGCTTCGGCGCCGGCATGGCGCTCGGCGATCAGGCGGGCCGTGAAGTGCGAATTTGCGATGACAACGTCGCCGCGGGCCATGACCGAGTTATAGAACGCCTTGAGCGCGTTGGTCTGGGCGTAGGCGCCGTGATAGGTCGTCACGAACGGCAGGCCGGCCCGTCGTGCGGCCGCAAGCGCCGACCAGGCCGGGGCGCGGCTGCGGGCATGAACAAGGTCCACGCCGTGCTGTCGGATCAGGCGCCCGAGACGCGCCACATTGAGCGCCATGACCACCGGGTTCTTGCTGTCGAGCGGAAGCGTTACGTGCCGGGCGCCGCGTTGTGTGAGGGCGGTTTCGAGGCGTCCGCCCGCGCTCGCCACGATCGCCTGCCCGCCGGCATCGACGATCGCAGCGGCCACGTCGACGGCTGTCTGTTCCGCACCGCCGGTTTCCAGGGCCGGGATGACCTGCAGGACGGTACGATTGTGCATCAGGGGTTTTCTTCCCGCATATTCCGTGCAAAGTCGGAAACAGTCCATGTCCTCCGCCGGTCATTCGCATCGGCGTCAGCTCGCAACGACAGCAAGAGAACCTTTGGCATGGCTCCGGAGGCGTACAATGGAATCGCGTGAACCGCAATTCATCGAGGTCGGCGAGGAGGAGGACGCCAAGCGGGCGATCGCGGTGCTGGAGACCGAGGGCGACGGCCCGTGTCTGATGTGGTTCGGCGGTTTCAAGTCTGACATGACCGGCACCAAGGCGGAAATGCTCGATCATTGGGCCTCCGAGAACGGCTTGGCCATGGTCCGCTTCGACTATTCCGGCCATGGCCAATCCGGCGGCCGCTTTGACGAAGGCACGGTTTCGCGCTGGCTGGAGGAGGCGCATGCGGTCTTTGAGACCTATTGTTCGAGACCGTCCATTCTCATCGGATCGTCCATGGGCGGCTGGATCGCGCTGCTCCTGACGCAGATCCTGGCGGCAAAATATCCGCTGCAGCCGCCGTCGGTTGCCGGCCTGGTATTGATCGCGCCGGCGGTCGATTTCACCGAAGAATTGATGTGGAAGACGTTCTCTTCCCCGGTGCGCAATCAGATTATGGAAAAGGGCGCCTTCCTGCGGCCGTCGGAATATTCCGACGATCCCTATGTCATTACCCGGGCGCTGATCGAGGACGGCCGCAAGAACCTTCTGTTCGGTGCGCCGATCGAGACCGGGTGTCCGGTTCACATCCTTCAGGGCGTCCAGGACACCGACGTGCCGTGGGATCACGCGTTCCGTCTGGTTTCCTCTTTGGCCCAGGACGATGTGGTCCTCACGCTGGTCAAGGACGGAGACCACCGGCTTTCGCGGGACGAGGACATCGAAAAGCTGGTCAACATTGTTGCCGATCTCGTCAACCGCATCGATTTCTGATCGAAAGGTGGCGCCGGCTCAGTCGTCGAACGGACCCGTCGTAATGCGCCGGCCGATCAGGAAGGCGTCGGCCACATGGGTCAGGGGGGCGACGTCCACATCGCTTTGGCCGGTCGCCAGAAGCTCGGCGAACCGGGCGTAGATTCCGTCATATTCGGAAGCCGGCGGACCGTCGACAGCAAGTTCGATGCCGTCGATATCGACCCGCGCGCCGCCATCGACAAGCGTGAGGCGGCCGTCCGGCGTATCCGCCGTGATCGTCCAGGTCTGCGGGCCGGTGCGGCGCCAGTCGAAATCGGCATCGACGCGCAGCCCGTCGGCGCCTCTCAGCACCAGGCGCGCTGCGATGGGTGTTTCCCGGTTGGCCGGAATGTCGAGTTCCGCCGCCGTCACGCGAACCGGTTCGGCGAGGATGTCCGTCAGGATGGAAAGCGCATTGATCCCGGGATCGAAGACACCGAACCCGCCGGGGTCCCAGATCCATTGCTGCCCGGGGTGCCAGTGCCGCACATCCTCGTGCCAGGTGATGCCGGCGCGCTCGACCCGGTGTCCCGAAAGCCACGTGCGCGCCGTGCCGACCGCCCGTGCGAACCGGGAATGCCATGTCGCGAAGAGCACCCGGTCGGCATCTTCGGCGAGCCGTCGCAATGCCTCGACTTCGGAAAGCGTGGCGCCGGGCGGCTTTTCAAGCAGCACGTGGCAGCCGGCCGACAGGGCCTGGCGCGCATAGTCGAACCGCACCTGGGGCGGGACGCACAGCGCGACGGCATGGATGTCGTTCCGGGCGGCCAACAGGCCGTCAAGGTGCTGATAGGCGGGCAGGTCCGGCAGCGCGGCATTGCGGCTGACCGTGGCGACAAGGTCGAAGGTCGGGGAGGCGGTGATCGACGGCACATGCTCGTCGATCGCGATCTTCCCGAGCCCGACAAGCGCCAGTTTCGTCGGCTGCGGGCTCATTGGACACTGCCTTGTCCGGCGATCCGGGGTGTTTGAGCGAGAACGGGGCGCATCGTCAGGTCTTTTTCTTGTTCAGCACATCGAAGATCACGGCGGCAAGCAGGACCAGTCCCTTGATCACCTGCTGCCAGTCGATGCCGATGCCGAGGATCGACATGCCGTTGTTCATCACCCCCATGATGAAGGCGCCGACGACGGCGCCTACGATCGTGCCGACACCACCCGACATCGAAGCGCCGCCGATGAAGACGGCCGCAATCACATCGAGTTCGAAGGCTAGACCTGCTTTGGGTGTCGCGGTGTTGAGGCGCGCGGCAAAGACAAGGCCGGCGAGCGCGGCCAGCATGCCCATATTGGCGAAGGTGAGGAATGTAAGGCGTTCGCTGTTGATGCCGGAAAGCTTGGCGGCTTTTTCGTTGCCGCCGATGGCGTAGATGCGCCGGCCGAGCGTCGTTCGCCCGGCAATGAAGCTGTAGACCGCGATCAGCAGCGCCATGATGATGAACACATTAGGCAGGCCGCGGAACGTCGCCATCAGATAGCTGAGATAGACCAGCGCGCCGAAGATCAGGACGTGTTTGCCGATGAAGAACGAAAACGGTTCGTCGACGATCCCGGTTTTGCGGTGCTGCGCCCGCGCCCGGAACGCCATGACCAGGATACCGAGCGCGACCGCCACCCCGATCGTCAGGGAGAACAGGTTCAGGCCTTCCGCGCCGAACAGGTCCGGGATGAAACCGGACGCGATCAATTGAAAATTGGGCGGGAACGGGCCGATCGACTGGCCGGCGAGCAGCCAGAGCGTCAGGCCCTTGAAGACCAGCATGCCGGCCAGCGTCACGATGAAGGAGGGGATCTTGTAGTAGGCGATCCAGAAGCCCTGCGCCGCGCCGATCAGCGCGCCGGTCGCCAGACAGATGATCGCCGCCAGGACATAGTTCATTTCCCACGAGACGATCATGACCGCGGCGAGCGCCCCGACGAAGCCGAGCACCGAGCCCACGGACAGGTCGATATGGCCGCAGACGATCACCATGAGCATGCCGATCGCCATGATGACGATGTAGCTGTTCTGCAGGATCAGGTTGGTGATGTTGACGGGCTTCAGGAGAATGCCGCCGGTCGCGATCTGGAAGAAACCCATGATGGCGATCAGGGCGAACAGGATTCCGTATTCGCGCAGGTGCCGGCGCAGGAAGACGAAGGGCGATGTGGCGCTTTCCGTGGAGTCCGCGGCCGGCGTGACTTTCTGGTCCATTGTTACCCGCTCGTCCTGACGATCATGGACATGATTTTTTCCTGCGTTGCGGCAGCAGTCGGCAATTCGCCGACAAAACGCCCTTCATTCATGACATAGAGGCGGTCTGTGATGCCGAGCAGTTCCGGCATTTCCGACGATATCACGATGATCGATTTTCCGCTTGCCGCAAGGTCGCGGATGATCGTGTAGATCTCGTACTTGGCGCCGACATCAATGCCCCGGGTCGGCTCGTCGAGGATCAGGATGTCGGGATCGGCGAACAGCCATTTCGACAGCACCACCTTCTGCTGATTGCCGCCCGACAGGTTGACGGTTTCCTGGTCCACCGACGAACATCTGATATTGACCTTGTCGCGATAGGTGTGCGCGACGTCCCGTTCGCGTTGCGAATCGACGATGCCGTTGCGGGCAATGGCTTCCAGGTTGGCGAGCGGCACATTGCGCCGGAACGACTGGTCGAGCACCAGGCCGAAGGTCTTGCGATCCTCCGTGACATAGGCCAGTCCCGCCCGGATCGCCTTCGGGATGGTCGACAGGTCCGCCGGGCGACCGCCGATCTGCACCTCTCCCGTGATCCCGTGTCCGTAGGATCGGCCGAACAGACTCATCGCCAGTTCCGTGCGGCCCGATCCCATCAGTCCGGCAATGCCGAGCACTTCGCCCCTGCGCACCGTGAAGCTGACATCGTCGACCGCCAGCCGTTCGGTGTGGATCGGATGGTGCACGGTCCAGTTCCGCACATCCATCACCACCTCCCCCGGGTTCGGCGAGCGCTCGGGATAGCGTTCGGACAGGGATCGCCCGACCATGTCGCGGATGATGTCGTCCTCGTTGGCGGGGGCGTCGGTGCAGGTCATCGTGCTCACGGTGGCGCCGTCGCGCAGCACGGTTACCGTGTCGGCGACCTTGGCGATTTCGTTCAGCTTGTGGGAGATCAGGATCGCGGTAATGCCCTGGTCCCTGAACCGCGACAACAAGTCGAGCAGCGCGTCGCTGTCGGTTTCGTTCAGCGAGGATGTCGGCTCGTCGAGGATCAAGAGCTTGACGCGTTTCGATAAGGCTTTGGCGATCTCCACAAGCTGTTGCTTGCCGAGGCCCAGATCGTCGACCTGGGTTTCCGGGTTTTCCGACAATCCGACAAGGTCGAGCAGGTCGACCGTGCGCCGGTTGGTTTCGCGCCAGTCGATCACGCCGTTTTTGGCGCATTCATTGCCGAGGAAGATGTTTTCCGCGATCGACAGCAGCGGGACGAGCGCCAGTTCCTGATGGATGATGATGATGCCCGCCTGTTCGCTGTCGGGAATGCCGCGAAACGCACGGGGCTCCCCTTCATAGACGATCTCGCCCTCGAACGAACCATGCGGGTAGACACCGCTCAGCACTTTCATCAGCGTCGACTTGCCGGCGCCGTTTTCCCCGACGAGCGCATGGATTTCGCCCCGTCGCACCGCTATGTTGACATTGTCGAGCGCCCGGACACCA
Source organism: Rhodobiaceae bacterium (assembly GCA_028285165.1). Taxonomy (GTDB): domain Bacteria; phylum Pseudomonadota; class Alphaproteobacteria; order Rhizobiales; family JANQQB01; genus JANQQB01. The sequence continues at coordinate 18,530 of JANQQB010000212.1, read as the reverse complement.
GGAAACTCCTTGGTGATGGCGCGCATTTCCAGAATGGTGTCCATGGACTCCTGCCGGCGCGGGCGAGAAGCGGACCGGGCGGGTGACCCCGCCCGGCAGTGGGAGGATGGGGGACTACTCGATCTGGTCCCGCGTGTAATAGCCGCTTTCCAGGAGGATTTTTTCCCAGTTGGCCGCTGTGACGGGCACGGGTTTCAGGAGATAGGACGGGACGACCTTGACGCCGTTGTCATAGGTTTCCGTGTCGTTGATTTCCGGTTCGCCGCCGCCGAGCAGCGCATCGACCATGCCGACGGTCACGCGTGCCAGTTCCCGCGTGTCCTTGAAGATCGTCGAATATTGATCGCCCCTCAGGATCGCCTTGACGGAGGGCACTTCGGCATCCTGTCCCGTCACGACCGGCATGGTCTGGCCGCCCGACCCGTAACCGACGCCTCTGAGCGACGAGATGATGCCGATCGACAGGCCGTCATAGGGGGAGAGCACGCCGTGCACGGTGCGGTCGGTGTATTGCGCCGACAGCAGATTATCCATGCGCGCCTGGGCGACCGAGCCGTCCCAGCGCAGCGTTCCGACAGTGTCCATGCCCATCTGGCCGGACGGAATGACGACATCGCCGGAATCGATCAGCGGCTGCAGCACCGACATCGCGCCGTTGTAGAAGAAATAGGCGTTGTTATCGTCCGGCGATCCGCCGAAGACCTCGATGTTCCAGGGTTTGACGTCGCCGAACTTTTCCTTCAGGCCGTTCACCAGATTGGTCGCCTGCAGCACGCCGACCTCGAAATTGTTGAAGGTGGCGTAATAGTCCACATGCGCGCTGTCGCGGATCAGCCGGTCATAGGCGATGACCCGGATACCGGCGGCATTGGCGTTGGCAAGCGCGTTTGACAATGTCGTGCCATCGATGGCCGCGATCACCAGAACGTTGACGCCCTTGGTGATCATGTTTTCGATCTGCGCCAGCTGGTTCGGAATGTCGTCCTCTGCATATTGCAGGTCTGTCGTATATCCGGCCGCCTCGAATTGCTCGACCATGCTGTTGCCGTCGGAAATCCAGCGGGCCGAGGATTTGGTCGGCATGGCGATGCCGACGAGGCCTTTTGCAAGTGCCGGGCCTGACGGCCCGGCAAGGGCGGCAGCGGCGAACGCCGCGGCAACGAATAATCCGGTGAGTCTCTTCATCCAATCCTCCCTTGGGCGCCGGTTTGTTGGCGCAGCGTCCGGAAGGCGTCCGGGACCGGCGCCTTCTCGATGCGCCATTACGACGCAAAGTACCCGGAAGGGTCAAGGGCCGGGTCGTTGCCCGGCCAGATCCAGGATCGGCGAGGGGCGTCTTTGCGCGTCCAGGCGTAGTACCCCAATACCACCTCGCCGTTTTTCAGTTCGATAGACTTCCTCAAGGAACCGCGGCACGCCGCACGGCCTCAATCCCGGCGGCGCAAGAAAAGACGCGGATGGATCGCTTGGGAGGAAGGCCGTGGCCAAAGCCATTCATATGATGATCAGGGTTCTCGACGAGGACCGGTCCGTGGATTTCTACACGCGGGCTTTCGGGCTTGCGGTGGCCGAACGGCTGGATTTCGACAGCTTCACGCTGATCTATCTGAAGGCGCCGGAAAGCCCATTTGAAATTGAGCTGACCGTCAACAAGGGCCGCACCGACCCTTACGATCTTGGTGACGGATACGGCCATGTCGCCGTCACTGTCGACGATCTCGATGCCGAACACGCCCGCTTCGAAGCAGCCGGTTTTGCGCCGCGCAAGATTGTCGAGTTCAACCGCGACGGCGCGCTGCTTGCCCGGTTTTTCTTCGTCAAGGATCCGGACGGATACGAGATCGAAGTTCTGCAGCGGCACGGCCGATACCAGTGACCGCATAACGAAAGAGCCGGGTGCACGACCCGGCCGCGCATCACTTCAACGGAGGAAACAATGAACCAACAACCGATATCCCCATCCCCGGGCAATCGGGCGCTGTCGCGTCGCGATCTGTTGCGGTCGGGCGTCGCTGTCGGCGCCGTCGCGATTGCCGGGTCCGGCTTCATTGCCAGCCCGACGGCAAGCTGGGCCGTCGAGGTCAAGGCTTTGAAACCGCAGACCATGGCAACACTGATCCAGATGGCGCGGGACATCTACCCGCACGACCGGGTCGCCGATTCCTTCTATGCAATCGCCGTAAAGAGCCACGACGAAAAGGCCGCCGGCGACGAGGCTCACAAGGCGCTGATCGAGGATGGCATTGCCATGCTGGACGGCATGGCCAAGGGAACCGGGGCCAGCGGGTATGCGGCGATCGGCTGGGAAGCCGACCGCACCGCGCTCCTGCACCGGATCTCCGACGGGGCGTTCTTCCAGACGGTGCGCGGTGGCCTCGTCACGGGCCTCTACAACCAGAAAGCCGTGTGGCCGATCTTCGGCTACGAGGGCGCCTCCTACGACAAGGGTGGCTATCTCGAGCACGGCTTCGACGACATTGCCTGGCTGTGAGCCGAACCGGATAAAGGGAGACCATCATGGCCGCACCATATGATTTGAACGACGACAGCGTGGTCGTCATCATCGGAACCGGAGCCGGCGGCGGAACGCTGGCCAACGAACTGGCGCAAAAGGGCATCGACGTCGTGGCGCTGGAAGCCGGCGGACGCTATCTGCCGGACGATTATGTCAATGACGAATGGGACAGTTTCGGCCAGCTCGCCTGGCTCGACGCGCGCACGACCTCGGGCTCCTGGCGCGTATCGAAGGACTTTTCCGGCCTGCCGGCCTGGATCGTCAAGGCCGTCGGCGGTTCGACCACCCACTGGGCCGGCGCCTCACTGCGCTTCCAGGATCATGAATTCCGGGTGCGCTCCGAATACGGCGATATCGCCGGCGCCAGCCTGCTCGACTGGCCGATCACGCTGGCCGACCTGGAGCCCTATTACGACAATGCCGAAAACCGCATGGGCACGACCCGTACGAACGGCATTCCCGGCCTGCCCGGCAACAACAATTTCAAGATCATGAAGGCCGGCGCCGACAAGCTCGGTTACAAGGATTGTCATACCGGCCGCATGTCGATCAACAGCCAGCCGCGTGACGGTCGCGCCGCGTGCCAGCAACTCGGCTTCTGCTTCCAGGGCTGCAAGTTCGGCGCCAAATGGTCGACGGCCTATACCGAAATTCCGGCAGGCGAGGCGACGGGCAAGCTGGAAGTGCGGGAACATGCCCATGCGCTGACGATCGAAACCGACGACAGCGGCAAGGTGACCGGCGTTGTCTATGCCGACAAGGACGGCAACCGGCATGTCCAGAAAGCGCGCGCCGTCTGTGTCGCCGGGAATTCGATCGAGAGCCCGCGGCTCCTGTTGAATTCGGCCTCCGCGCAGCATCCGGACGGGCTTGCCAATTCCTCCGGTCAGGTCGGTCGCAATTACATGCGCCACATGACCGGGTCGGTCTATGCGGTCTTCGACCAGCCGGTTCGGATGTGGCGCGGCACGACCATGGCCGGCATCATCACCGACGAAAGCCGCAACGATCCGAGCCGCGGTTTCGTCGGCGGCTACGAGATGGAAACGCTGTCGCTCGGCCTGCCGTTCATGGCCGCCTTCCTCAACCCGGGGGCCTGGGGGCGGTCGTTCACCGCAGCCATGGACGGTTACGAGAACATGGCCGGCATGTGGCTCGTCGGCGAAGACATGCCGCAGGAGACCAATCGGGTGACGCTGCACCATGAGGCAAAGGACCAGTACGGCCTGCCGGTGCCGAACGTGCATTTCGATGATCACCCCAACGACATCGCGATGCGCAACCACGCCTATCAGCAGGGCGCGGCGGTTTATGATGCGGTCGGTGCAACGCGCACCTTCCCGACGCCGCCCTATCCCTCGACCCACAACCTGGGCACCAACCGGATGTCGGAGAACCCGCGCGACGGCGTGGTCAACAAGTGGGGCCAGGCGCATGACGTCGCGAACCTGTTCATCTCCGATGGCAGCCAGTTCACGACGGGCGGGGCGGAAAACCCGACCCTGACGATCGTCGCGTTGGCCATCCGTCAGGCCGATTACCTGGCCGACCAGATGTCGAAGGGCAACCTGTAGGCCGATAAAGGGGCTGTCGGGCAGGATTCGCGTCGCCCGGGCCGCCTTTTCCCCCGCCGGAGCCCGGCCCGTCCCTGAAAGGGCGGGCCGGCCACCTACAGTCGCGCATTCAACAGCGCCCGCGCCATGGCATCCGTGAGGTCTTTCGGCGCTCCCTGGCGGATCAGGATCGAGCGTTTGGACGCTGGAAGCGCTGGAAAACCGTCTCTCGTCGTGAGCTGCCGCATTCCGTTTTCAAGGCAGGATTCCGGCAAGACCCCGATAGCAAAACCGGCGCGAATTGCGGATTTCAGACTTGAAAAACTGCTGCTTTTGAACGCAACGAAATAGCTTCGGTTGCATTTCTCAAGTGCGTTAATCGGTAGATCGCGCCACCAGCAGTTTCTGTCCAGAATGGCCAGCGGGACCGATGTGTCGAGGGTGGATGGGCCGGATTGCCCGGCTGCCCAGACACTTGCTTCCGTCATGAAGACATCGCCGGCAGCATTTTCGGGGCCGGAGCACACGGCAATGTCCAACTGCCCTTGGTTCACCGCCGCGGGAAATCCGGAAGTACAGCCGGAATTGGCGAGGACATGCACTCCCTTGTGCCGGTCCGAGAATTCGGCCAAGGCGCGTTCCAGTATCGTGTCTTCGAAATCGTCCGGGATTCCGACTCGGATATGTCCGGCAAGCGGTTCGGCAAACAGGGAACGGGCGCGCCCGAGTTCGGCGATAACGGTCTTTGCTGTTGGCAGAAGCTTTTCTCCCGACGACGTCAAGGTCATGCCTTTGGGAGTCCGATCGAAGAGCCGGGCGTTCAGGTCGGTCTCAAGCTTTCGAAGCTGCACGCTGATCGCCGATTGCGTGCGGTGCAGGCGTGCGGCCGCTTCGGTCAGGTTTCCGCATTGAGCGATTGTCACGAAGGTTCTGAGCAGGTCGCTGTTTAAGTCCATGGCATTCGTTTTCATTCATAAAGACAATAGTTATTATTCATTTTATCGAACGTTCTGACACTTCTAATCTCCGGCGTCCAACAAGGATGCATGGATGGCCTGGGATTCGATTGTTGCCCTGATAGGGATCGGTGTCTTCGGCGGCGCCTGGAACGCCATCGCCGGCGGCGCGACATTGTTTACGTTTCCTGCGCTGATGGCGGCCGGCTTGCCGCCGGTCGTGGCCAACGCCACAAACTACCTGGCGCTTCTGCCGTCAAACGCGGCCGCCTTGCCAGCTTACCGGCAGGAATTGAGGCAAGTGGGGAGGCGGATCCAGCCGTTGCTGATCGTATCCGGGCTTGGCGCCCTGTGTGGTTCGCTGCTGCTGCTGGTTTCGGACCCGCAAGTCTTTACGGCCCTCATTCCCTTCCTGATCCTGCTGGCGACCGGCCTGTTCGCGTTCGGGGACAGTGTCCGCAACGGCTTGCTCTTGTTCGCGGGCGACAGGCATGCCGGAGCGTTCGCCTACGGAGCGTTGTTCGTCTGTTCCATCTACGGCGGTTACTTCGGGGCCGGACTGGGGATCATCCTGCTGGCGATAGCCCAGATCCTGGGTTTCAGCGATTTCCACCAAGCCAACAGCATAAAGAACCTGTTGGCCACAAGTTTTACCGTGCTCAGCATTGTCGTGTTCGGTGTCGGCGGATTGATCGCATGGCCGGAAGCGATCACCGTGATGGTCGGCAGCACTTTCGGCGGCTATTTCGGCGGGCGCTTGGCAAAGCGGGTCGATACGCGCCACTTGCGCCTTGTCGTCGTTGCTTTTGGTTTGCTGCTGTCCGGCATCTATTTTGTCCGAACATTCGTCTCTTGAAGCCGGGATACGTCGGGGCGGCATTCCACGGAGCGTGTGCGATCGCGGTCACCGGCAGGCAACAACCGCCGATTTGAGAGTGCGCTGCTGGATCGTTGTCTCGGTTCCAAACGCCGAGCCGGGCGTAGCGCGAAACACGCGGTCGATCCCGGTTTCCCGGCAGAGCCGCCCGGTGGCGAATTCCGAGACGACGGCGAGCGTGCGCGCGTCGTCGGCCTCCCGGACGAGCGGCGGAAACCGATCGCCTGAGGCCAGCGCGATGGTCACCATGAAGCCGGTCCGTCGCGCGCCCGACCGGTCTCTGCCCATGGAATTGGCGAATGAGCGTACCGAAAGGGTACCGAGTTCTGGATGGCGCGCCGACTGAAATCGGGTTTCCTCGCGCGGCGGTTCGCGCAGAACGACGACGCCGGGTGTCGGCGGAGCGGAAACGGACGGCGCCGGTCCGGAATTTTGCGGAACATTGGCGCAGGCGGCCACGAATAGCCCCGGAACCATAAGGAGGATAGGCAGTCTCGAGCGCATGGCGGGCCGCGAATCGCTTGAAAATCAGACTGTTCTTTCCCTATCAGGATGGGATGAGGGTACAAGGCGCTGCGATCAACGGCGTCGACAGCCGTGGCTCTGTCGCAACATTGCCAACTATTCATGTGCGTATCGTAATGTGTTCGCCTACATAATGTCGTGGAAGCGGGCGCCGGGTCCCGTAGTAAGGCGCGTGCCGCATGTCAGTTCTGAGAACACTTCTGATCGTCCCGCCGATTGTGGCCGGCGCGGCCTTGCTGTTTTTTTCGGCGTCCAACCGCGAGGCGCCAGAACGGGCGTTGCCGGAAGAAAGCGCGGCAGTCGCGCGCATCGTGACGGTCAAGCCGCGGACCTTCGTGCCGCGGGTGACCGGGTTCGGAACCGTCGAACCGGCACGGACATGGAGTGCGATCGCTCAGGTTTCCGCCCGCGTCATCGAAGTGAATCCGGCCTTTGTCCGGGGTGAACTCGTGCGTAAGGACGAGGTGCTGGTCCGGCTGGCGCCGGAGGATTTCGAACTTTCGATCGCCAAATCCCAGGCGAACATCGAAAGCGCCGATGCTGAAATCGACGAGATGGAACTCACCCGGGAAACCACCCGTCTGTCGCTTGCCATCGAAAAACGCTCGCTGGAACTGGCGACCACCGAACTGAAACGCCAGGAGCAATTGGTGGCGCGCGGAACCGTGCCGCAATCCAGTCTCGACAATCAGCAGACCGCCGTGCTTGCCCAGCAGGCCCAGGTGCAGGAACTGGAAAACCGGTTGACCCTGTTCCCGGCACAGATCCGCGCCCTTGAGCAGCAAAAGGCCGTCGCCCAGGCTGAACTGGAAATCGCCCGGCTCGATCTCGACCGCACCGTCATCCGCGCGCCCTTCGAGGGCCGGATTTCGGAGGCCGACGTCGAAATCAGTCAATTCATCTCGTCCGGGACGAAAATGGGGTCGCTCGACGGCATCGACGCTGCTGAGATCGACGTCCAGATTACGCCGGAACAGATGGCCGGCTTCGTTCGGCTCGCATTTGGCAATATGGACCGGTTGAATGCAAATCAGGTCGGGGACATGCGGCCGACATTGAGCCGGCTGAAAGCGAGCGTACGGGTCGGGTTTACCGGGGGCGAGACTGTCTGGGATGCCGCGGTCAAACGGGGCAGCGACACGGTCGACCCGCAGACACGATCGATCGGCGTGATCGTCTCCGTCGACCAGCCCTATGCCAATCTGAAACCGGGCGAAAAGCCGCCGCTGATCAAGGGGCTTTTCACCGAAGTGGAATTGCGCGGGCCGCCGGTCGAGGAGGCCGTGCTCCTGCCCCGCAGCGCCATCGTCGACGGGCGGATCCGAACCGTGGATGCGGAAAACCGGCTGCGCCTGCAATCGGTCGAGATCGCTTATGTCTTCAGGGACATCGCGGTTCTGCGCGATGCTCCGGAACCCGGATTGCGCGTTGTCGTCAACGATCTTTCGCCGGCCATTGAGGGCATGCTTCTGGACCCGAGCGATGATCTGGAAGCCGACACCCGCCTCGACCGGGCGGCACGACCGGAGGCCCTTGTGCGGGCCGGGGCGGCGGATCGGTGATCCGCTTCTTCACCGAACATCCGACGGCCGCAAACCTTATGATGGCGGCCTTCATCGTCATGGGGCTCGTGATCGCCCCCAGTCTCCTCCTGGAGACGTTCCCGCGCATTTCGACCCGCGATGTCGAGGTCTGGGTCGTTTATCCCGGTGCCGCGCCTGCCGATGTCGAGCGCTCGATATGCCGCCGGATCGAGGAGGCGGTCGAGGGAATCGAGAATGTCGACGAAGTGCGCTGTGAGGCGCGCGAAAATGTCGGCATCGCCACGGTTGAAATGATCCAGGGTGAGGACATCGATCAATTCTTCCTCGACATCCAGACCGAAATCGAGGCGATCACCGAATTCCCGGATTCGGCCGAGGACGCGGTCATCACGATCTTGGGCCGCCTCGACTTCGTCGCGTCTCTCGTCATTACCGGGATCGAGGACCGGACCCAGTTGAAGGCCTATGCCGAGGACGTCAAGGATCGCATGCTGCGCTGGGGCGGCATTCCGCAGATCGAGGTCAAGGGCTTTTCCGATCGGCAGTTCCGCATCGAGATTTCCGATGCGGCGGCACGCGGGCTCGGCCTCAGTCTGGAGGAGATTGCGCAGACCGTGTCGCGCCAGAACATCGATCTGCCGGCCGGTGAAATCGTCTCCGAAGGCGGCGTGACGCTCCTGCGTTTTGCCGACCAGCGCCTGGCGCTCGATGCCTATCGCTCCATCATTGTGGCGTCGTCCGAACTCGGCGGCCAGATCCGGCTTGCCGATATCGCACGCATCACCGATCAGTTCGAGGACGAAGAAGTCGAATACCGGCTCGACGGCCGGACGGCCGCCATACTGGATATCTCCAAGACGCACAGCGACGATACGCTCGATGTCGTCGGCCGGCTCAAGTCCTTCATCGAAACCGAAAAGGCACGGGCGCCGCCAGGTCTCGCCTTCACGATCGTACGGGACAGTTCCAACATCCTGTCCGACCGGCTGCAGATGCTCTTGAAGAACAGCCTGCAGGGCATTGTCCTCGTCTTTGCAACGATGTGGCTGTTTTTCGGCATGCGTCAGGCGTTCTGGATCGGCATGGGCCTGCCGGTGTCTTTTCTTGGCGCGCTCGCGATGATGGCGTTAACCGGGCTCACCATCAACATGTTGAGCATGGTCGGCCTTCTGATCGTGATCGGCATCCTGATGGACGATGCGATCGTGATTGCCGAGAACATCGCCACGAAACGGCAATCCGGCCTGCCGCCGGTCGAGGCGGCTGTCGAGGGGTCGCGGCAGGTCCTGCCGGGCATCCTGTCCTCCTTTGCGACCACAATCGCAATCTTCGGGTCGCTAGCCTTCATTGACGGCGATATCGGCGAGGTGCTGCGCGTCATCCCGATGGTCATGATCATGGTGCTCGCGGTGTCGCTGGTCGAAGCATTCTGGATCCTGCCGAACCACCTGTCGCACGGCGCAGAGGAAGATCGTCAGAACCGGGTGACGCGGGCGGTTGAGGCCGGTGTGCAATGGCTGCGCACCCACATGGTCGGGCCCTTGGCACAATGGGCCGTGCAATGGCGCTATCTGACGCTCGGCATCGGCGTGCTCCTGTTCCTGTCCGCGCTTGCCATGTTCGCCGGCGGCGTCGTCAAGTTCGAAGCCTTCCCGAGCCTCGATGGCGATCAGTTGGAAGCACGCATCGAGTTGCCGTCGAGCGCGACGTTGGAAGACACACGGTCGGTCGTTCGTGAAGTGGTCACCGCCTTCCAGCGGGTCGATGCGGCTCTGTCTTCGGAAAACGAAGGCGGCGCGCCGCTGACCAAGAACGTGCTGGTCCGCTACAATGAGAATTCCGATGCCGGCACCAACGGCGCCTATCTGGCCACTGTGACGGTCGACCTGCTGAACGGTGCGCTGCGCGGCATGTCGAACGAGACGGTCATGACCGCGTGGCGTGGGGAATTGCCGGCCGATCTTGATGTGCGCCGCATTGTCGTCACGGAACCGTCGCTCGGCCCGGCGGGCCGCGCGATCGAATTGCGCCTCGCCCATACCGATATCGAAACCCTGGCCGCTGCGTCATTGGAATTGCAGGATTGGTTGAAGGCCTATCAGGGCGTCTACAACCTGTCCGACGACCTCGATCTCGGCAAACCGGAACTGAAGATTTCATTGAAGGACGGGGCGGGCGCGCTCGGTCTTGATGCCCGGATGATCGCAGATCAGGTGCGCGCGGCCTTTTACGGGGTCACTGCGGACGAAGTCCAGGTCGGTGTGGAAAACTACGAAGTCGATGTCCGCATGGCCGAGCGCGATCGCTCCTCTCTGGGCGACCTCGACGGCTTTACCGTGCAGACGCCGGCCGGCCAGCGTGTGCCCCTGTCGGCCGTGGCCACGATCACGTCGGATCGCGGCGTCACCCGCATCAACCGGATCGACCGGCGCGTCACCGCTACGATCACCGGCGACGTCGTCACCGAGACCGCCAATGCCAGCGACATCGTGCGCGACACGGAGGCGCGGTTCATTCCGGAACTCCTGAAAAAATATCCGGGCCTGGAAGCCGGTACCGAAGGTCAGAACGCGGAGGCCGCACAGACCCAGGCCTCGATGCTGCAGGCGCTCGGGCTCGGCCTGATCGCCGTGTTCCTGCTGCTCAGTTTCCAGTTCAAGAGTTATGCCGAGCCGGTCGTGGTCATGGTGCTGATCCCGTTCGCCCTGATCGGTGCAGTCTACGGGCACTACGTTATGGGCATCGACTTCACGCTGCCGAGCATGCTGGGAGTGATCTCGCTGGCCGGCATTGTGGTCAACGATTCCATTCTTCTGGTGAATTTCATCAAGAACGAACATGCGCCCGGCGTAACGTCGGTTGCCGAGGCGGCGCCGCAGGGCGCGATTGCCCGGTTCCGCGCCATCCTCCTGACATCGGTGACCACGGTGGCGGGCCTTATTCCGCTCCTGTTCGAGACCAGCCTGCAGGCCCAGGTGCTTGTACCGCTGGTGACATCGATCGCCTTCGGCCTGGTCGGTACCACCTTGCTGATCGTCTTCGTTGTGCCGGCGTTCTACACGATCCTCGACGATTTCGGCCTGACATCGCTGGCTGCCGAGCGCCGCAAGGCGGCGAGGGCCGGCGCCGAAACCGCACCGCAAACGTGAGGCCGGTTCACGGCGTGCCGGTGAACAGGGTTTCCAGCGGCACGATCCGGAAGCCTCGTTTGCTCAACCACGGGATCATCCAATAGAGGGTTTCCACCGTGCGTTCGCCGCGCCGGCCGCGGTCGTGCAGGATGATGATCGATCCCGGCGCCACGCTCTTGCGCAACAGCGACCGTCGGATCCGCTGCGATTGGATATGGGTGTCGAGCGGAAACGCATCGCCGAGCACGGTCCTGTAGCCATGGGCCTGGGCGATATCGACGAACACCCTGCGATAGACGCCGGAGGGCGGGCGAAAAAAGCGCGGCTTGCCGAACGGCGCGATCAGGGCGTGACAGGCTTCGAGCCGCTTTCGAAAGGTGGCGGGCGAAAGGCGGATCGCCGGAGTTTCGCTCATCAGGTGATTGCCAAGGCCGTGCCCATCGGCAACAAGCCGGTCCAGCAATCCCGGCGCCTCGCGCGCATAATCGCCGGTGATGAAGAATGTGGCCGGCACACCGTGTCGTGCCAGAACCGAGGCAATCACGTCGGTGGTCACCGGGTCGGGACTGTCGTCGATGGTCAGCGCGACGATGGGCTCATCGGTCTCGGCGAAATACCAGACCCGTTCTTGCGCGCCCGGCAATCGTCGAAGCACAGAACGGATGAAGTTCGCCATCTTTGTCTTTCATTCTCAACCGCCGGTCAGGACAGGTCGATATCATAAGTCAGATCCCCTGTAACGAACACGCTCTGGCGGAGTTCGACAATCCGATCCCGAATATCGCGTGCCTTGCGTTCGACCTTGAGCAAGGGCGCTCCGGGTTCGACGTCCAGCGCTTTGGCCTGGGTTTTCGACGCGGCGATTGCCGAAAGCCGCTCTTCGGCCCGCAGGATCGAGATGTGGAATTCCTGTTGATAGAACGGATAGAGCGCGTTCGGCAGGTCGTCCCTGAGCGCGATACCGGGAAAGAAGTCGGCCCGCAGGATCACGGTTTCCTCCGCGAGCGGGCGATCCTCGAAACGCCGGTGGCGGCGAATTTCGACGACCGCGAGGTCGGCGGATGATTGGAAGGCCTGTTTTTCCGCCCGGCTGGCGTCCCGTTCCCGAATGCGGCTTTGCAAGGTCAATGGGGCGATGCGCTCGCCGTCGGATTTCGACAGGCGGAAGAAATGGAACATGGAGCGTTCCGGCGTTTCCGCCTTGACGAACGTGCCACGGCCCTGTTTGCGCTCGATCACGCCAAGCGCTTCCAGATCGATCAGCGCCTTGCGGACCGTGCCCTGGCTGACGCCCAATTGGGCGCCGAGCTGGAACTCGCTCGGCAGCGCAATGCCCGGCCGCCAGGTACCGTCTTCGATCTGGGAGATCAGTCGTTCCCGGACCATCTGGTAGAGGGGAACCGCTTCGATCCTGTTCAATGCCATGCCCGTGCCGTGTGTCGTGCCCGTTCCGCCTGTCGACCGGCCGTTGCCAGGCGCTGTGACGCGGATTCGATTCCGTACAAAATCAATGTTGAATATTATATCTTATATAAGTTATAAATCCAAGACGCCGCCCGCCGGAACCCGGCGGGAGCCCGCGCCGGAGCCCTCGAAGGTTCCGTGCAAGGCCGGTCGAAACCGGCAAGAGGGCAACGGCGGGAACATCAGGCAGGAGAACACGCCCATGAGCGCCCCCCATCTTCTTGTGCACGACAAGGCCGACAATGTCGGCGTGGTTGTCATCGAAGGACTGACCGCCGGCACCGACATGCTGTGTGTCGTGACCGAGGACAATTCCGATTTCCGGCTCACGGCAAACGCCGACATACCGATCGGCCACAAGGTGGCTTTGAAGGATCTCGTCGAAGGCGATACCGTGACGAAGTATGGCGAGGACATCGGCAAGATGGTCGGCCCGGCCGGAACCGGTGACCACGTCCACACCCACAATCTCAAAACCAAAAGGTGGTAAGCGCCATGACTCAGGATCTTGCAAGCCGTACCGTTTCCGCCTGGCGCCGTGAAAACGGCCGCGTTGGCGTCCGCAACCATGTCGTCATCCTGCCGGTCGACGACATTTCCAACGCCGCCTGCGAGGCGGTTGCCAACAACATCAAGGGCACGCTGGCCATTCCGCATGCCTATGGACGCCTGCAATTCGGTGAGGATCTGGAATTGCATTTCCGCACCATGATCGGGACCGGCGCTAATCCGAACGTCGCGGCCGTCGTCGTGATCGGCATTGAACCGGAATGGACGCGCGTGATCGCGGACGGCATTGCGGAAACCGGCAAGCCGGTTGCCGCGTTTTCCATCGAGCAGAACGGCGACCTGGAAACCATTCGCAAGGCAAGCTGGAAGGCCAAGGAATTCGTTCACTGGGCGACCGAATTGCAAAAGGAGGAGTGCAAGCTCTCCGAATTGTGGGTGTCGACCAAATGCGGTGAATCCGACACGACCACCGGCCTGTCCTCCTGCCCGACCGTCGGCAACATGTACGACAAGCTGGTGCCGCACGGCCTGTACGGCGTCTTTGGCGAGACCTCCGAGATCACCGGCGCGGAACACATCTGCAAACGCCGGGCCGCGACGCCGGAAGCCGGCGAGAAGTTCATGAAGATCTTCCAGGCCTACCAGGACGAGGTCATCTTCGCGCACCAGACCGACGATCTGTCCGACAGTCAGCCGACCAAGGGCAACATTCTTGGCGGCCTGTCGACAATTGAGGAAAAGGCGCTCGGCAATCTGGAAAAGATCGGCCGGACCAGCACCTATATCGACGCGATGGGACCGGCGGAAGAGCCGAAGAAAGGGCCGGGCCTCTACTTCATGGACACGTCGTCTGCGGCGGCCGAATGTGTGACCCTGATGGCGGCGGCCGGCTATGTGATCCACACCTTCCCGACCGGCCAGGGCAATGTCGTCGGCAATCCGATCGTGCCGGTCATCAAGATTTCCGGCAATCCGCGTACGCTGCGCACCATGTCGGAGCACATCGATGTGGACGTGACCGGTGTGCTGACCCGCGAACAGACCATCGACCAGGCCGGCGACGCGCTGATCGAGATGATCGTTCGCACGGCGAATGGCCGGCACACGGCCGCGGAGGCACTGGGTCACCGGGAATTTTCCATGACCAAGCTCTACCGGTCCGCCTGAGACCACGGACGTGGCGGACATCGTCGTCAGCGAGTTCATGGACGAAGACGCGCTGGGCCGCATCGGCCCGGCGTGGTCGGTCCTCTACGACCCGTCGCTGGTCGACGATCGCGACCGCCTGTCGTCCGAACTGAAGGACGCCGCGGCGCTCATCGTCCGCAACCGGACCCGGGTGGATGCCGACCTGCTGGCGGCCGGCCCCCGGCTGAAGGCCGTCGGCCGTCTCGGGGTCGGGCTCGACAACATCGACCTGGCGGCCTGCAGGGCAAACAACGTGGCGGTCCTGCCGGCGACCGGAGCCAATACGGTTTCGGTCGCCGAATATGTCATGGCGGCGGCACTCGCCCTTGTTCGTCCGGTGTTTTCCGCCGGCGCAGCAATGCGGGCGGGGGAATGGCCGCGCCAGGCGCTGATCGCCGGCGAAGTCTTCGGCAGGACGCTCGGTCTTGTCGGCTATGGCGGAATCGCACGGGCCGTTGCCGCCCGGGCGCGGGCTTTCGACATGCGCATTGCCGCCTACGATCCGTTCCTGACGCCTGATGACCCGGCCTGGGCCGAGGCGAAAGCCATGGATCTGGACGCGCTTCTCGCTAACTCGGACATCCTCAGCCTGCACGTGCCTCTGACGGACAGCACCCGGTATCTGATCGATGCCGATGCGCTCCGCCGCATGAAGCGGACGGCCATCGTCATCAACACCGCCCGCGGCGGCGTGGTCGATGAGGCGGCACTGGTCGATGCCTTGAGGGCCGGTCGCCTTGGCGGCGCCGCGCTCGATGTCTTTGAAACCGAACCGCTCGATGCGAGCGCCGGCGTGGCCTTCGACGGCGTGCCGAACCTGATCCTCACCCCGCACGTGGCCGGCGTAACCAACGAAGGCAATGTGCGCGTCAGCGACGTCACGGTGACCAATGTGCTCGCCGTCCTGGAGAACAAAAATGCCTGACACCGTCACCTTGACCCGCGACGAGGCGGAAGATCTCGTGCGGGCGGCGCTTGTCGCGGCCGGCACCAGCCCGGAAAACGCCGACCCGGTCGCTCGCGCGCTGATCGGCGCGGAGATCGACGGCCAGGGCGGGCACGGTCTGTCGCGCGTTGCCTCCTATACCGCGCAGGCCCGCACCGGCAAGGTCAACGGCGACGCCGAACCGATGCTGCGCCGGGTGGCTCCGGCATTTCTCGCCATCGATGCCGACAATGGATTTGCCTACCGGGCGCTCGACATGGCGATCGCTGCTTTGGCCGACGCGGCCGGCGAGACCGGCATTGCCGCGGCGGCGATCACACGCTCCCACCATTGCGGCCAGGCCGGGCGCCATGTCGAGGCACTGGCCGAACGCGGCTGCGTAGCTCTCTTGTTCGCCAATACGCCGAAAGCCATGGCGCCGTGGGGCGGCGACGCGCCGCTCTTCGGCACCAATCCGATTGCCTTTGCCGCCCCGGTTCCCGATCAGCCGCCGCTGGTCATCGACCTGTCGCTGTCGAAGGTCGCCCGCGGTAAAATCATGGCCGCCGGCAAGCGCGGCGAAACGATCCCCGAGGGCTGGGCGCTGGACGCCTCCGGGGCCCCAACGACCGATCCGAAGGCCGCGCTGGCCGGATCCATGGTGCCGATGGGCGACGCCAAGGGGGCGGCGCTTGCCATGATGGTGGAGATCCTCGCTGTTGCGCTGACCGGCGCCAATCCCAGCTTGACCGCGTCGTCGTTTTTCGAAGCCGAAGGCGATCCGCCCGGCGTCGGTCAATTGCTGATAGCCATCGATACCAGCCGGGTTGCCGGCGACGGGTTCCGGCACGCCATGCAAACGCTGGCCGAACAGGTGAGCGCCCAGGACGGCACGCGTCTGCCCGGCAGCCGTCGGCTTGCCAATCGCCAGAATGCGGAGGTCGAGGGCCTGACCGTACCTGTTGCCGTGGTCGATGAAATCCGCGCGTTGGGCGGCACGGTCTGACGGGCGGCATCTTGGCGGCGCGTAGCACGCAATCCCGATCAAACCACGACGCGCGTGTCGCATTCGCTTTCCTTTCGGCCTGATTTGCGACGTTTCTCGATCAAAGGCGGCGCAATGATGCCGGTCCTTTGAAGCGGATGAGGGTTTCTCGGCCTAGCGTCGGTCGCATCTTCATGCCCGCGCCACAAGACAGGATTGCGTCAGAATGAAAACCCATGCCCAGGCCGTTGTGATCGGTGGCGGACTCGTCGGCTGCAGCATCGTCTACCATCTTGCCAAGCTCGGCTGGACCGACGTCGTCCTACTGGAGCGCGACGAACTGACATCCGGATCCACCTGGCACGCGGCGGCCGGCATCCACGGCCTGCACGACAACAACAACATTTCCCGCATCCAGTACTACACGATGAAATTGTACAAGGACCTGGAGGCGGAGACCGGGCAGGGTTGCGGCATCTTCCAGCCGGGCTCTCTCTATCTGGCGCAGACCCGCGACCGCGAGCACCAATTGCGCATCCAGGCCGCCAAGGCGCGTTATTTCGACGTCGACTTCCATGAATTGTCCCGCGCCGAGGCGGAAGAATTGCATCCCCTGGTCGATTTCGACGGCATCCGCTGCATCATGTTCGAGCCGGACGGCGGCAATGTCGACCCGTCCGGCGTCACCCACGCCTATGCCCAGGGCGCCCGCAAGCTCGGTGCGGAGATCCATCGTTTC
This sequence comes from Rhodobiaceae bacterium, assembly GCA_028285165.1. Lineage (GTDB taxonomy): Bacteria > Pseudomonadota > Alphaproteobacteria > Rhizobiales > JANQQB01 > JANQQB01. The sequence goes on along the minus strand of JANQQB010000212.1, from coordinate 1,618 downwards.
ACGCCGGTGACCGCAACCCGGCCGCGGCCGGACGGCACATGGGACGTGGAAACCCCGAACGGCTCGATCCACGCAGACGTCGTGGTCAACGCGGCCGGCCTGTGGGGCCGCGAGGTGGCGGCGCTTGCCGGTTTCGAACTGCCGCTGATGACCATGGAGCACCAGTATTTCGTGACCGAGACGATCCCGGAGATCGAGGCGCTCGGCCGGCGCCTGCCGTCTGTTGCCGACCGGGACGGGGAATATTACCTGCGTCAGGAGGGCCTCGGTCTTCTGGTCGGCGCCTATGAGAAGGACGGCCGGTTCTGGGCGGAAAACGGCACGCCGCTCGATTTCGGACACGACCTCCTGCCGGATGACCTGGAGCGCATCGAGGAAAACATCATGCGCGCCTGCGACCGCTTGCCGGTGCTTGCGGCGGCCGGCATCAAACGGGTCATCAACGGGCCGATGATCTGGTCGCCGGACAGTTCGGCGCTGTTCGGGCCGGTTCCGGAACTGAAGAATTATTATTGCTGCAACGGCATCATCCCGGGCTTTTCGCAGTCCGGCGGTCTCGGGCTGCTGCTCGCCCAGTGGATCGTCGAAGGCGAGCCGGAATACGACCTGTTCCCCTGGGACCTGGCGCGGTTCGGGGATTGGGCCAACAAATCCTACACCAGGGCCCGCGCGCTCGACTGCTACAGCCACCGGTTCAAGATCCATTTCCCCTATGAGGAACGCGATGCCGGACGGCCGGTCCGCACCCGACCGGTCTATGAAAAGCAGAAAGAGATGGGGGCCGTGTTCGGTCTGAACTACGGCTGGGAACACCCGCTCTGGTTCGCACGCAACGGCGTAGCGCCGAAGGACGAATACGGGTTCGAACGGCAGAGTTGGTTCAAGCCGGTCGCCGAGGAATGCCGGGCACTGCGCGAGGGCGTCGGCATCATCGATGTGTCGAATTTCGGCAAGTACAGCGTTAAGGGGGCGGGCGCCGCCGAGTGGCTGGACCGGATCGTCGCCAACCGGGTGCCGACAGAAACCGGACGCTCCTGCCTGACGCCGCTGCTCGGTCGTCGCGGCGGCATTGCCGGCGATTTCACGATCACCAAACTTGGCGACGACGACTTCCTGATGGTCGGTTCCGGCATGGCGGAGCGCTACCACAAGCGCTTCTTCGACAGCGTCGAAAAGCCCGACGGCGTCACGATGACGTCGCTGACCGCGGTCAAAGCCGGCTTCAACGTCGCCGGCCCGAACTCCCGCGCCCTTTTGCAGCGCCTCACAAACGAGGATCTGTCGAACGAGGCCTTCCGTTTCATGCGCTCGCGCCGCATGCGGGTCGGTGGTCTGGATGCTGTGGCAATCCGCGTGTCGTTTACCGGCGATCTCGGCTGGGAAATCTATGTCGACGAGGTTGACCAGGCAGCGCTTTATGACGCGCTGTTTCAGGCGGGTACCGATCTCGGTGTGCGTCCGGTCGGTTCGCGCTCGCTTCTGAGCCTGCGCGTGGAGAAGGGTTACGGCAGCTGGGGCCGGGAATATTCGCCGGAATACTGGCCGCAGGAAGTTGGCCTGGAGCGCCTGATCAAACTCGACAAGCCGGACTTTCTCGGACGCGAGGCCTATTGCGCCC
>JANQQB010000203.1 GCA_028285165.1 Rhodobiaceae bacterium | reverse complement strand
GTCGTGGTTGACGCCGTAGACGACCGTGATGTCTGCGCCCGACGCCGGTGCGGAAACCAGCACGCGCTTGGCGCCGGCTTCCAGATGTGCGGCCGCCTTGTCGCGGGCGGTGAAGAGGCCCGTGCATTCAAGCGCGATGTCGACGCCCAACTCGCCCCAGGGCAGATCCTTGGGATCGCGGATCGCGGTCACCCGGATCGGTCCGGTGCCGACGTCGATCGTATCGCCATCGACGGTGACCGTGCCCGGGAAACGTCCGTGGACCGAATCGTAGCGGACCAGGTGGGCGTTGGTCTCGACCGGGCCGAGATCGTTGATACCGACAACCTGAATGTCGGTCCGACCGGATTCGACAATCGCTCGCAGGATGTTGCGCCCGATGCGTCCGAACCCGTTGATTGCCACCTTTACAGCCATGTTGCGGTCTCCTTGTACGGCGTCCCGATCGCGGTCGGACGCGCTGATGCACTAAGCGGTGTCTTTAAGTGTCTCGAGGCGCGCGGCGGCCGCTTCCGCAACGGCTTCCTCGGTCAGTCCGAAATGCCGGTAGACGTCCTTGTAGGGACCGCTCGCGCCGAAATCGCTGAGGCCGACAAACAGGCCGTCGCTTCCGACAAAGCGATCCCATCCGAGCCGAATGCCCGCCTCGACAGCGATCCTGACCGGGCTGTTGCCGATCAGTTCGGCCTGGTATTCGGGGGATTGCTCTTCAAAAAGTTCGAAGCTGGGAACCGAGACGACACGGGCCGGAATATCTCTTTCCGCCAGAAGGTCTGCCGCAGCCAGGGCGATTCCGACCTCCGAGCCGGCGGCAAAAATCGTCACGTCCGCACCGTCCTCCGCGCCGTCACGCACGGTATAGGCCCCGCGGGCGCACAGGTTGTTTTCCGCATATTGGCGGCGCACCGGCGCCAGGTTCTGACGGGTGAGCGCCAGAAGGCTCGGTCGGTCCTTCTGTTTGAGTGCCAATTGCCAGCACTCGGCCGTTTCGGTCGCGTCGGCGGGGCGGAACGTCACGAGGCCGGGCATGGCCCGCAGGCTTGCCATGTGTTCGACCGGCTGGTGCGTCGGGCCGTCTTCGCCCAGACCGATGGAATCGTGCGTCATGACGTGAATGACGCGCAGCTTCATCAGCGCGGCCAGCCGGATTGCCGGCCGGCAGTAATCGGAAAAAACCAGGAACGTTCCGGAATAGGGGATGACGCCGCCATGCAGGGCCATGCCGTTCATGGCGGACGCCATGCCGTGTTCGCGAATGCCGTAATGGATGAAGCGGCCGCCATAATCGTCCGCGGAAAACGTCTCCTGGTCTGTCGAACGGGTGTTGTTCGAACCCGTCAGGTCGGCCGATCCGCCGATCGTTTCCGGAATCTCGGCGTTGATCACGTTGAGCACCCGCTCGGAGGCCTTGCGGGTGGCAATCGTCGGCGCGTCCTTGACGAGCTCGCGCTTGTATTCGGCCATGGCGTCGTCGAAACCGACCGGCAGGTCGCCGCGCAGCCGGCGGTCGAAGGCGGATTTCTGCTCGCCGTCGAGACCCGCATAGTGCTTTTCCCACTCCTTGCGGTTCTGCTTGGACCGCAGGCCGGCGAGCCGCCAGGCGTCCAGAATGTCGGACGGGATCGTAAACGGCGCTTCGGACCAGCCGAGCGCCTGCCGGGTCGCGGCAATTTCCTCTGCGCCGAGCGGTGCGCCGTGCGCCGCGGCCTTGCCGGCCTTGTTCGGCGAACCGAAGCCGATTTGCGTCTGGCAAGCGATGAAGGTCGGGCGGTCGTTGGTCTGGGCCCAGTCGAGCGCGGCTTCGATTTCATCCGGGTTGTGGCCGTCGATCCGGCGCGTGTCCCATGCGGCGGCATCGAAGCGCCCGATCATGTCGCCTGATTCCGCCAGGTCGATCGGCCCGTCGATCGAAATGCCGTTGTCGTCGAAAAGCACGATCAGGTTGGACAGGCGCAGATGGCCGGCGAGGCTGATCGATTCGTGGCTGATGCCCTCCATCAGATCGCCGTCGGACGCCAGCACATAAGTCCTGTGGTTCACCAGGTCGTCGCCGAATGCGGCGTTCATGGCCCGTTCGGCAATTGCCATGCCGACCGCATTGCCGAGACCCTGTCCAAGGGGCCCCGTCGTGGTTTCGACGCCATGGGTCCAACCGTGTTCGGGATGGCCCGGGGTTTTCGATTCCAGTTGCCGGAAGTTCTCGAGTTCCGACATCGGCATGTCGTCGGACCCCAACAGATGCAGGATCGCGTAAAGCAGCATGGAGCCGTGGCCGGCGGACAGAATGAACCGGTCGCGATTCGGCCACAACGGATCGATCGGATCGAATTTCAGATATTTTGTGAACAGGATCGTGGCGATGTCGGCAGCGCCCATCGGCAGGACGGGATGGCCGGACTTGGCTTTCTCGACCGCGTCCATGGCCAGAACCCTGATGGCATTCGCCATGGCTGCGTGTTTCATCTCATCAATCATAGAATGCCTATCCGGAGCGCCAGAACGAACGCCGTGCCAGGGGCCGACGGGCCGGTAATGCCGGGGCGACGATCCGCCCTCGCGAGATCCGACCGGTTTGCGGGTCGCGGACCTCCGATCGGCGGGCAGACACTTAGCAGGATCGGCTCGCCTGTCAACGCCGCGCGTTTTCCACTTTGCGGGTAACAATCGCCACATTCTCAACGATTTTGGGCGGCAGGCATTGACGGGGTCTGCCACTTGCGTAATCTCCGACGACCACAGGGGCGCCAGGGGTCGGCGCCGTGGCTGATATCCGGTTCGCGACACGGGCGGACAACGCTCCGGATCGCCGGGATCGCAATCCGATCGGGGGACATGACCATGGCCGATGCGCCCACGTTGGATGGGGCACTTTCGCGGCTGGAAGCCGCAATCGGCGGACTTGAAGGTGCCGTCGAAACCAAGATCGGCACGGACCAGACCGTCAGCGGTTTGCAGGGACAGATCCAACGGCTCGGTGAAGACCGGTCCCGTCTGGCCGGCGAACTGGACTCGCAGAAGACCTACAGCAACACGCTTGAAGACGCCAACCGGGAAGTATCCCGCCGTCTTGTGGCCGCCATGGAATCGATTCGCACCGTTCTGGAAGACCACGGCGGATAAGACGCCGGCAAACCCGGATCCAATCGACACAGGAAAGACCTCGCAAAGCCGCTCTCCATGCCTCAGGTTTCTGTTTCCATTAACGGCAAGACATATCGCATGGCCTGCGACGAGGGCGAGGAAGACCGCCTGGTCGGCCTTGCCGGCAAGTTCGACGCCTATGTGGACTCGCTGAAATCCAATTTCGGCGAAATCGGCGACCAGCGGTTGACCGTGATGGCGGCCATCATGGTCGTCGACGAGCTGGCCGAGGCAAAACGCCAGATCAAGGGCCTGGAGGCTGAACTGGCCTCGCTGCGCGAAAGTCGCAACGCGGTCGTGGACCGTTACGAATCCAACACCGAAAAGCTTGCCATGCGGCTCGACGATGCGGCCCGCTCGATTGAGAAACTGTCTGCCTTGCTTGTCTCTTCCGGCCTGGAAGACGCTTCCACCGGCTGACCGTCGGCCGGCCATCGTTTTCCGCTGCATTTTCTGTTTTGCCTGAAAGGCCCGGCAATTATATAGGAAGACGGCGCGGCTGCCCTTCGCGTCAGGATTTAAAATCCCCGGGGCCTTGCGATTCCGAACGGGAGCTGTTCCTGGGAAGGCTCGTGGGTCTTTTCATACGGCGCCCACCTACTTTGTAGGTCTCCCGGGATTTCGCACAATCCGACGGTTGTGGCGGCCGCGTTATCCTTTCGATCGCATTGACAGCGCATTCACTTGCCCAATCCGCCGTCCAAATCCGCTCTGCGGCATGCCGCCCTCGGCCGACGCGACGCCCTGTCGCCGCAGGTCCGCGCGGATGCTTCCGCCGTGCTTGCCGGATATGCGGACCGCTTGCCGGTTCCGGACGGTTCGTTGGTGTCGGGGTTCTGGCCGATCCGTTCGGAAATCGATCCGCGCCCGTTGATGCAAGGCCTCGCGGAACGAGGGTGCCGCCTCTGCCTGCCCGTGGTCATCGACCGCATCCGCATCGTTTTTCGGACCTGGAATCCCGATGCCGAGCTGATCGAAACGGGTTTCGGGACACGCGGGCCGGGCCCTGAGGCGCAGTTGGTCGATCCGGACGTGATGTTGATGCCGATGGCCGTGTACGACCGGCAGGGCGGGCGCATCGGCTACGGGGCCGGGCATTACGATCGGGCGATCGAAGTGCTGCATCGCGGCGGCCGCCAACCGGTCTTGATCGGCCTCGCCTTTGCCTGCCAGGAGACGGATGCAATTCCTGTGGAGCCGCACGACCAGATGCTGCACGTGATCGCGACGGAGACAGACATCATCGCGTGTCAGGACGGGAAGGACATCTGAATGCGGTGTGTGTTTCTTGGAGATCTGGTCGGCCGGGCCGGACGCGTGGCGGCAATCGACCGGCTGCCCGGACTGATCGAGCGCCATGCCATCGATTTCGTGGTGGTGAATGCGGAAAACTCGGCCGGCGGGTTCGGCATCACTGAAGACATTTTCCACGACCTTCTGGATGCCGGTGCCGACGTGGTGACGCTCGGCAATCACGCCTTCGACCAGAAGGAGGCGCTGGTCTTCATCGAACGACAGAACCGGCTGGTGCGGCCGGCGAACTATCCCGCGGGCACGCCCGGCCGCGGCGCCGCCCTGCACACCGCGCGCAACGGGGCGCAGGTGCTCGTGGTCCAGATCATGGGGCGCCTGTTCATGGATCCGCTCGACGATCCGTTCCAGGTGCTCGATCGGGAACTTGGCGCCTGCCGGCTGGGCGACCATGCCGATGCGATCATCGTCGATGTGCATGCCGAGGCAACCAGCGAGAAACAGGCGATCGGCCATTACCTCGACGGGCGCGTGAGCCTGGTCGTCGGTACGCACACGCACATTCCGACAGCCGACCATCAGATCCTGTCCGGCGGCACGGGATATCTCAGCGATGCCGGCATGTGCGGTGACTACGATTCGGTGATCGGCATGCAAAAGGAAGAACCCTTGCAGCGGTTCACGCGCAAGTTCGCCAGCGCCCGCTTCACGCCGGCGCTGGGCGAACCGACATTGTGCGGCGTTGCCGTGGAGACCGACGACGTCAGTGGCCTGGCAACCCATATCGCGCCGCTGCGGCTCGGCGGCCGGCTGTCGGAAACCGTGCCGGAGACCTGGCAGGCCGGTTGAGCGCCGGTGTGTAAAGCCCGGTCGCGGCGTTTGCCGCATGGTGGATTTATGAAGGCGGCCGGCCTATAAGCTCCCGATCCCTGTAACCCACGACAGCCGGTCTGCAGCACCGGCAAAGATGGCATGTGAGACGAGAATGGCCGGACATTCAAAATTCAAGAACATCATGTACCGCAAGGGCGCTCAGGACGCGAAGCGGTCGAAACTGTTCTCCAAACTCTCCAAGGAAATCACCGTCGCCGCCAAGTTCGGCGGCCCGGATCCGGACGCCAATGCGCGGCTCCGGCTGGCGGTGCAGAACGCGCGCTCGCAATCCATGCCGAAGGACAATATCGAGCGCGCGATCCAGAAATCCCAGGCCGGCGACGACACGAATTACGAGGAAATCCGGTATGAAGGCTACGGGCCGGGCGGTGTTGCCGTGATTGTCGAAGCCCTGACCGACAACCGCAACCGGACGGCCAGCTCCGTGCGCTCCACCTTTTCAAAGAACGGCGGCGCGCTTGGCGAGACGGGTTCGGTTTCCTTCATGTTCGATCGGGTCGGCGAAATCGTCTACAAGCCCGAGGCCGGCGACGCCGACACCGTGCTGGAAGCCGCGATCGATGCAGGCGCCGAGGACGTTCAATCGGACGACCAGGGACATACGATCATCTGTGCCTTTGAATCGCTCGGCGAAGTATCTGCGTCGCTGACGGCCAGCCTCGGCGAGCCGGATTCTGTCAATCCGATCTGGAAACCGCAGAACGGCACGCCGGTCGACGAGGAAAAGGCGGCATCGCTGATGAAGCTGATCGGCGTGCTGGAAGACGATGACGACGTACAGAACGTCTATTCGAATTTCGAGATCGACGACGACGTTATGGCCAAACTGACCGCGGCATAAGCCGCATCGTCCGTGGCTGCCGAACGGCTGCACGCTGGAGGCGCTCGCCTTGCCGGATATCGTTCGAATCCTGGGAATCGATCCCGGACTGAGACGCACCGGATGGGGCGTTATCGACGTTATCGGCAACAGCTTGCGATTCGTCGGCTCCGGTACGGTGACCTCGAAGGCCGATGCCGACCTGTGCGACCGGCTGGTCGCGCTGCATGAGGGCTTGAGCGGTGTGATGGCGGAATACGCGCCGGCGGAAGCCGCCGTCGAACAGACCTTCGTCAACCGTGACGCGGCGGCGACGTTGAAGCTCGGTCAGGCGCGCGGGATCGCGCTGCTGGTGCCGGCGCAAAACGGCGTGTCGGTTGCCGAATATGCCCCGAATGCCGTGAAGAAAACCGTGGTCGGCGCCGGACACGCCGAAAAGGGACAGATCCGCAAAATGGTGTCGGTGCTCCTGCCAAAGGCGGTGTTCGACACCGACGACGCGGCCGACGCTCTTGCCATCGCGCTCTGCCACGCCCAGCATCGGCAAACCCGTCAGCTGCGAATCGCGACACGATGAGCAGCTGTCGGCGCCATCACATGGGGAGCGGGGCATGATCGGCAAACTGACCGGCAAGGTCGATTCGATCGGCGAGGACTGGGTGGTTCTCGACGTGCATGGTGTCGGCTACATCGTGCATTGTCCGGTGCGGGTCCTGCAGGCGCTGCCGCCGACGGGCGAAGTCGCGTCGATTTCCATCGAGACTTATGTTCGCGAGGACCAGATCCGGCTGTTCGGTTTTTCCGGCGACCTGGAACGGGAATGGTTCCGCATGCTGATGACCGTCCAGGGGGTGGGAGCCAAAGTGGCGCTCGCCATCCTGAGCGTGCTGGCGCCGGGCGATCTGGCCAATGCCATCGCTCTGCAGGACAAGGCGCAGATCAGCCGCGCCCAGGGCGTCGGCAAGCGGGTAGCGGAACGCATTGTCGGTGAACTGAAAAACAAGGCGCCGGCCTTTGCCGATGTCGATCCGATCGCGATCGAAATGCAGGACGCGGTGGCGGACAAAAGCGCGCCGAAGCCGATCGCCGATGCCGTCTCTGCGCTCGTCAATCTCGGTTACGGACAGGTTCAGGCGAGCGGCGCCGTCGCGGCTGCCTCGCGCGATGCCGGCGAGGGCGCCACGACCGAGACACTCATCCGCCTCGGCCTGAAGGAATTGTCGGCCTGACCGATTGGCGTCAGGGCCGACCGCTTGCCACCAGCGCCAGTCCGAAGCCGATAAACGTGCCGCCGGTGACCCGTTTCACGGCCCGCACCCGGTGCGGCGCCTTCAGGAACCGGCGCAACCAGCCGCCGGCATAAGCGATCAGCACGTGGTTGGCGGCGCAAAGTACCGCATAGGTGGTCGCCAGGATCCAGACCTGCGGCGCAAGCGGTGCGTCGGCATTCAGGAACGGCGGGAGCAGGGCGGCGAGCGCCACAATCGCCTTCGGATTGGTAAGCGAGATGGCCAGAGCCTGCGCTGTCAGCGCCCGCATCGGCGGTTTCGATGACGGTTTTCCCGGATCGACGAGGAAGGCCGACCGGTCGCGCCAGATGCGGATGCCGAGCCAGACCAGATAGGCGCCGCCGGCCAGTTTGAGCGCAAGATAGGCGAAAGCCGAGGCCGCCATCAGCGTGCCGAGCCCGAGGCCGACGGCAAGGGCGACGACGAGAATGCCAAAGGCATTGACGCAGCCGATAAGGATGGTGGTTTTCGGCCCGTAGCGGAGAGCGTTGGTGATCGAAAAGAGAATGCCCGGTCCGGGACTGATGACGGGTGCGATGCTGACGACAAGGAAAATCAGCCAGAGTTCGAGCGACATGGGCGGAGCGGCCTTGATCGGGGTGGGCGATTGGACGGGCTATCGAAGGTGAGTGATACAGGTATTCACCACCTCCACAGGCTTGTCGAGACACTGCGCCTTTCGCTGATGCCGGGGTCCTGTCAGCACTCTGAGTGGGAACGATACATTCGGCCGGCGATCGGAACTCGTCGACATTTCAAAAAACCCGTGATTTCAGGGCCGATCGGACGTAAGCCTAGCGCATGGACACATCCGATTCAGAACGGACGCTCTCGTGAACGACCGGCTCATCACGCCGGACCAGCAGGCCGAAGACGCGGAGGGCAATCTGCGGCCGCAAGCGCTTGCCGACTTCGTCGGCCAGGCGCAGGCGCGCGGCAACATGCAGGTCTTCATCGACGCCGCCAAGGCGCGCGGTGAGGCGCTTGACCATGTCCTGTTCGTCGGACCGCCCGGTCTCGGCAAGACGACGCTTGCGCAGATCGTCTCGCGGGAACTCGGTGTCAATTTCCGGGCGACTTCCGGGCCGGTGATCGCAAAAGCCGGCGATCTCGCGGCGCTCCTCACCAACCTGGAGGAACGCGATGTCCTGTTTATCGACGAGATCCACAGGTTGAATCCGGCGGTGGAGGAAATCCTCTATCCGGCAATGGAAGACTTCCAGCTCGATCTGATCATCGGGGAGGGCCCGGCGGCGCGATCCGTGCGCATCGACCTCGCGCGCTTTACGCTCGTCGGCGCGACGACGCGGCTCGGCCTTCTGACAACGCCGTTGCGCGACCGGTTCGGCATTCCGATCCGGCTCGAATTCTACACGGTCGACGAATTGCGTCTGATCGTGACACGCGGCGCGCGCATTCTGGGGATCGGCATGACCGAGGACGGCGCCTCGGAGATCGCGCGGCGTGCGCGCGGCACGCCCCGCATTGCCGGCCGGCTTTTGCGTCGGGTGCGCGATTTTGCCGTTGTCGACGGGTTGGAAGCGATCGACCGGGCAATAGCCGACAAGGCGCTGCACGCGCTCGAAGTTGATCAGGCCGGCCTCGACAGCCTCGATCGCCGGTATCTGAACTGCATCGCGCTGAATTACGGGGGCGGGCCGGTGGGGATCGAAACGATTGCCGCGGCTCTTTCCGAACCCCGCGACGCGGTGGAGGATATTGTCGAACCCTATCTGATCCAGAACGGCTACATCCAGCGCACCCCGCGCGGCCGATTGCTCACGCCACGCGCGTTCGCCCATCTCGGCCTGGAGGCGCCGCGCGCGGTGGCGCCGCCGCAAATGGGCCTGTTTGCGGACGGTGACGAACCGAAATGACCGATGCAGCAGACGGGCCGGATGCGACGCCAGGAAGTGTCGAGACGGCGGGCAGGACCGGCCTCGACGGCCAATTGACGGTCGACGGCGGACATGTGCTTGCGGTGCGCATCTATTTCGAAGACACGGATTTCGCCGGCATTGTCTATCATGCCAATTACCTGCGCTACATGGAGCGCGGTCGCTCGGATTTCCTGCGCCTGCGCGGCATCAATCATACGGACCTCATGAACGGCGTGACCGGCGAGAGCCTGGTTTTCGTCGTGCATCATATGGACATCGACTTCGTCAGACCGGCGCGGATCGACGACGTGATCGAAGTTCACACAAAGGTGTCCGAGATCCGTGGCGCGCGCTTGATCCTCAATCAGGAAATCGTTAAGGACCACACGCTCATGACACGGGCCCGGGTCACGATTGCGTTGTCGGCATCGGACGGTCGACCGCGGCGCATTCCGGATCTGGTCCGCGGCAGGCTTGAGGTGCCGTCCCGAGCATGAGACGTCGGGCCGAAACGGCCGATCGATGGATGCGTCGTCGAGGGAACGGACAAGGGACCGACCGGTCGACATTTACGGATTCTTAACCGCGTTGCCCCCTCCCTAGGATTGCATGCACGCGGCGAGGGTCTGATGAAGACCGGGAGAACAAGACGGGCACCGGTGCCGTTATCGCTGATCGGCCGGACCGGACGCGTCCAAATTTTTGACGTAATTGATGCATTTATGCTGCCGGCCGTCGCGTCCGCATCCAGGCTGTCGGATATCGTGCGTATAGACGATTAGCCACTGGCAGTCGAAATGGACGAAAGGCTTCGGGTGGAATGAATCCAGACGAATCGGCCCTCGGGTCGCCAACGCTCCATGCGGGCGACTTCTCCTTTATGAGCCTGTTTCTCGAAGCCCATATCGTCGTCCAGGCGGTGATGCTGGGGCTTTTGATCGCATCGATCTGGTGCTGGGCCATTATCGTCGACAAGATGCTGCTGTATGCCCGCACCAAACGGCAGATGGACCGGTTCGAAAAGGTCTTCTGGTCGGGACAATCGCTGGAGGAACTCTACCGGTCGCTGCAGGGACGCGCCAATCATGCGATGGCGGCACTGTTCGTGGCGGCGATGCGCGAGTGGAAGCGCAGCCACGAAGGCGGCCGGCCGGCGATCGCCAGCCTGTCGATGCGCATCGAAAAAGTGCTCGATGTCACGATTTCCCGCGAAGTCGATCGTTTGGAGCGCCGGCTTCTGTTCCTGGCGACCGTCGGATCGGCGGCGCCGTTTGTCGGCCTGTTCGGCACGGTCTGGGGTATCATGACAGCGTTTCAGGCGATTGCGGTTTCAAAGAACACCAACCTTGCGGTCGTTGCGCCGGGCATTGCCGAGGCGCTGCTCGCAACAGCGATCGGCCTGGCGGCAGCGATCCCGGCGGTGATCGCCTACAACAAGTTTTCCAATGAGGTCTCGCGCCTCTCAACGCGCATGGAAGGGTTCGCCGATGAATTCACGGCCATCCTTTCGCGCCAGATCGACGAACGGAGCTGACGCCCATGGGCGCTACCCTGTCGAATGGCGGAAACGGCGGCAGCCCCCGGCGCCGGCGCCGTTCCCAGCCGATTTCCGAAATCAACGTGACGCCCTTCGTCGACGTCATGCTGGTGCTTCTGATCATCTTCATGGTGGCGGCACCGCTCCTGACCGTCGGCGTTCCCATCGATTTGCCGGAAAGCCGGGCCAACTCGCTGGAAGGCGACACGGAACCGCTGACGATTTCAATTCGCAATGACGGCACCATATATCTGCAGGAATCGGAGATCGAATTCGAAGACCTGGAGGCCCGTCTGCTCGCGATTGCGGAGAACGGGTATGACGAACGGGTTTTCGTACGCGGCGACCGGGACGCGGATTACGGGACAATCATGCGGGTCATGGGACGGATGAACCAGGCAGGATTTCGGCGCATCGGCCTCGTCACGGTGGAGGAACAGGGCGGCTGATCGATGCGCGTCGGGCTTCTCACCTCCTCGGCCATGCATGTCGGACTCCTGCTTTGGGGCATGATTTCGTTCCCCGATGCGACGCCGTTCGAGACGGATCCTGTGGACGCGCTGCCCGTTGAACTGGTGACGGTGGCTGAACTGACGCGGCTGCGCGAGGGCGATGAGACAGCGCCGGACCGGGAAGTACAGGCGCCGCGTCAGGTCGAGGTCCCGCCGGAGCCCAAGCCCGAACCGACGGAACCGGAGCCGCCCGGGGCGAACGATACCCCGCAGGACGCTCCTCCGACCGAAGACACGAGTGTTGTCGCCGCGCTGACGCCGCCGGCGGCCGAACCGGAGCCGGCGCCGCAGGCGGAACCGGACCCGACGCCCGAACCCGTGCCCCAGGCAGAACCGGAGCCGACCCCGACGCCGGAACCGACGGCGGAAGAAGCGCCGCAGACCGCGCCGGTCTCGGTGACCGCGCGGCGCAAGCCGAACCGGCCGCGCGATGTGGCACGCACGGAAAACCAGTCGCTCACCGACCAGGTGGCGGCGGTGATCAGCAAGGAAGATCCGTCCGGCGGTGGCACCCAGGCAACGCCCGAACCGGCCTCGCTCGGCACGCGCCGGGGCAACGACAATGCCCGGCTCAGCCAGAACGAACTCGATGCGCTGCGCGGCCAGATCTCGCAATGCTGGAACCCGCCGGTCGGCGCGATCGAAGCCCAGGACCTCAAGGTCCTTATCCAATT
>JANQQB010000198.1 GCA_028285165.1 Rhodobiaceae bacterium | reverse complement strand
CCGATTTGCGGGAGGCCGGCATTTCGAGCCTTCTGGACGTCGTTGCGCCCGCCTTGTGGTCAACCAGACCACGGCGGCGACCGCGCCTAGCCAGAAGGCTCGAAATGCCGGTCAAATGGGTCAATCTAATCACACAATGCTCTAGACCTTCCACCGGCCGGAGAGTCAAATCGATGCACTGAATCGCATCGCGGGCATTGTCAGAGCCTCGTCGACCGCAGGCGCAAGGCGTTGCTGATCACCGAAACGGACGAGAGGCTCATCGCCGCGGCGGCCAGCATCGGCGACAGCAGCATGCCGGTCAGCGGGTAAAGAATACCGGCCGCGATCGGAATGCCGGCGGTGTTGTAGACAAAGGCAAAGCCGAGGTTCTGCCACATGTTCCGGATCGTCGCCTGCGCCAATCTGTGAGCGCCGACAACGCCGTTGAGATCGCCGGACAACAAGGTGACGCCGGCGCTTTCCACGGCAACGTCGGCGCCCGTGCCCATCGCAATGCCGACATGGGCGGCGGCAAGTGCCGGGGCATCGTTGATGCCGTCGCCGACCATGGCGACTTTCCGGCCCTCGGCCTGCAAGGCATCCACCAGCGCCTTCTTTTCAGCGGGCAGGATGCCGGCGCGGATGTCATCGATGCCCAATTCGGTTCCGATCGCGCGGGCTGTCAATTCCGTATCGCCCGTCGCCATGATGACGGTAAGGCCCCTGCCCCGAAGCGCTTCTAGCGCGGCGGGCGTCGTCTCCTTGACCGGATCGGCCACGGCCAGAAGACCGACCGGCTCGCCGTTGACGGCAAGGATCATGACCGTCTTGCCGGCGCGCCGCAGCGGATCGGCGCGATCCGCAAGCGGGGCCGCGGGCGCGCCCATTTCCACCAGCATCGCGGTATTGCCGAGCGCAATTACCTCATCGCCGATCCGGCCCCTGATGCCCTTACCGGCCAGCGCCTCAAAGTCCGTTGCCGGGTCGATGGAAAGACCGCGTTCGCCGGCCGCGGCGAGAATTGCTTCCGCCAACGGGTGTTCCGACCCGGTCTCGAGCGCTGCGGCACGTTCAAGGATCCGGTCTTCCGTCTCGCTTCCGAACGCGACGATGTCGGTCAGGTGCGGACGCCCGGCCGTCAGGGTACCCGTCTTGTCAACGACAATCGTATCGACCTCGGCCATGCGTTGCAGGGCCTCGGCGTCCCGGATGAGGATGCCGGCCTGGGCCCCGCGCCCCGATGCCGTCATGATCGACATCGGCGTCGCCAGGCCAAGCGCGCAGGGACAGGCGATGATCAGCACCGAAACGGCGGACACGATCGCAAAACCGAGCGCCGGGTCCGGACCGAATGCCCACCAGACCCCAAAGGCCAACACGGCTACCGCGACAACGGTCGGCACGAAGATGCCGGCGACACGATCGGCAAGCGCCTGGATCGGCGCCCGCGAGCGCTGGGCGCTGGCGACCATGTCGACAATCCGGGCGAGCATCGTCTCACTGCCGACCCGTTCGGCCTCGATCACCAGCCCGCCGGTGCCGTTGACCGTACCGCCGGTCACCCGGTCGCCGACGCGTTTTTCGACGGGCAGAGGTTCACCGGTGACCATGCTCTCATCCACCGCGGACGAGCCGT
>JANQQB010000192.1 GCA_028285165.1 Rhodobiaceae bacterium | reverse complement strand
CGCCGCGACACGGGCAAACGCCTCGGCCATGATGTCGGGATCGTAGACCAGCGGCAGCCGGATATAGGCCGCGCCGGGCCGTGTCCCGTCGGGCTCCGGCCGGCTCATGATGTCGCCCGGCAAGACCTTGATCGCTTCGGTCTGCCACAGCGTGCGCGCCGCTGCCGCGCCGTCGCCGACATCGAGCCAGACAAAAAACGAGGCTTCAGGCGCCGTGTACCCCGGCAAATCGGTGAAATGATCATCGGCGATGGTCTTCAGGTGGCGATAGGTCCGGCGATAGGCGTCCACATGGTCCTCATCGTTCCACAACGCCGCCTGGGCCTCCTGCAGTGCGAGCGGGATCTGCGGCCCGGCATAGGCGCGGGCCAGATAGATGTCGGTGCCGACAAATTCCGGATCGCCGGCAAGGAAACCGCCGCGCAGACCGGGCACCCCGGAGCGTTTCGACAAGGAGTTCGAGGCAACCACGTTGCGGAAATCTCCGAAGGCCGCGTGCGCGACGCCCAGTCCTCCCGGCGGCGGGGCGTCGAAATAGATTTCGGAATAGGCCTCATCGAAGATCGCGATGAAATCGTGCTGTCTGGCCAGCGCGATCAGTGCCTCGATTTCCGCTTCTGTCATCACGGACGCGGTCGGATTGTTGGGCGAGCAGGCGACAAACGCAGCCGCACGGGACAGGTCTTCGGGCACGCAATGGGACAGGTCCGGCTTGAAGCCGCCTGCCGCCGTCAGCGGCACGGTGACCGGATCGGCGCCGGCCATGAGCGCAGCACCGAACATGGCGTGATAGAGCGGGTTCGGGATAAACACGACCGGCCGCACGCCGTCCGGAAGGCGCGCCGCCTTGCGCATGACCGCGGCGGTGATCGCGGAGGCGAGGCCTTCCTTGGAGCCGGCGACCGGCAGAACGGTTCGGGCCGGATCGACGGCCGCAGGCGGGATTGCGTAGCGCCGTCCTATCCACCCCGCGATCGCTTCGCGCAACGCTGCCGTACCACGCACATTCGGGTATTTCGACCAGGAGTCGGAATGGGCCGCGATCACCGATTGCACGATGGGCGGTGGCGCGAATTTCGGTTCGCCGACATGCAGGAGAACCGGCTCGCATGCGGCCCGCGTGTCACCAAGCATCGGTTCCAGCCGGTCATAGGGATAATCCTTGAGAAGCGCGGCGGCGTCTTTTCTCGGCGGCATGGCGACAGGCGCCCCCTTGTCTCTTGTTCCATTGCAGGTTTTCGACCCGCACAGGGCAGCAATCGCAAGATCGGACCGGGCTGTCAAACCTGTGCCCAAGCGCGGGAGGGGTCACCCACTTCGGGCTTGTTTCTTTCCAGCACCCGGATACATCACTACAAAGCGGAACGACCATCCGGACCCCGCAATGTCGGCACCAAAGGTACCGGCCCTGCCCGCGCGCGGCGCGCAAGAAACAGGACGAAACACAATGACGGATTCCTCGCTCGAGGCGATTGCCGGCCGATTGGGCCGAAGCGCGGCCGACCTGCAAAGCCTGATCGCCCGCATCAATGCCGCCGCCATTCCGCAGGGCGACACGTCCTGGGTCGACCTGATCGCTCCAGACGCCGAACCGTCGCTGCGCTCGGCCCTGGAAGCCCTGCGCCTGGCCGACACGCCGAGCCCTCAAGCGTGGTCGCCCGACCGCCTGGCCGGCGTGCGCCGCTCGCTGTCGGAGGCCGGCGTCGACGGCTTCATCGTGCCGCAATCCGATCCGCATATGGGCGAATACATTCCGGCACGGCACCACCGGCTTGCCTGGCTGACCGGATTCACCGGCTCGGCCGGCCTTGCCATCCTTTATCGCGACATGGCTGCCCTGTTCATCGACGGCCGATACACCCTGCAAGCCTCCGAACAAGTCGATGCCAACCTGATCGAAGCCCGGCATTTCCAGAAGCCGGCCCCGAAAAAATGGCTTTGCGACATCGTGCAGGAAGGCGACCGGATCGGCTTCGACCCGACGCTGTTCAGCGTCGCGCAGGCGGACGATTGGCGGGCAGCGCTGGAAAAGCAAAAGGCCGACCTGGTCGCGCTCGCCGTCAACCCGATCGACGCAAACTGGACCGATCAACCGCCGGAGCCCCTGTCACCCATGGTGCCGCACCCGCTCGCCTGTAGCGGCGAAAGCGTGGAGGACAAATGCGCGCGGCTTGCGGAAAAACTGCGCGAGGACGGCGTCGACGCCGCGGTTTTGAACCAGTTGGAAGCGGTTGCGTGGCTGCTCAACGTGCGCGGCAACGACGTCGAAAACAAACCGCTTTCGGTATCCACCATGGTCTTGCATGCCGACGGCACGGTGGATCTTTATGTCGAGAGCCTGCGTCTTTCCAAGGGCCTTGGCGACCATCTCGGCAATCGGGTGTCGCTGATCGAATTCGATCAATTGGAGGCCGGGCTTCAGCGCCTGGGCGCGGGCGGCAAACGCGTCGGGCTCACCCGCGCCACCGCTGTCGACCGATTGCGCACGATCCTGGAGGAGGCCGGGGCGGAAATCGTGCCGATCGACGATTGCACGGAATTGCCGCGGGCCATCAAGAACGAAGTCGAACTGACCGGTGCCCGGTCGGCCCATCGCCGCGACGCCGCGGCCGTCGCCCGTGTGCTGGAATGGCTGTCGCGGGATGCGCAGGCCGGCGGCCTCACCGAACTGGATGTGGTCGCCCGGCTGGAAGCGGAACGCGGACAGGAAGACCAGCATCGCGGTCCGAGCTTCGACACGATCTCAGGCGCCGGTCCGCATGGCGCCATCGTGCATTACAGGGTGACACCGGACAGCAATGCCGCGATCGAACCGGACAGCCTGTTGTTGATCGATTCCGGCGCGCAATATCTCGACGGCACGACCGATATCACCCGAACGATCGCCGTCGGCACGCCGCCGCCGGGAACCGCGGAAAACTTCACCCTCGTGCTGAAAGGCCATATCGCCGTCGCGCGGGCGCATTTTCCCGAAGGCACGACTGGCGCCCAGATCGACGCCCTGGCCCGGCAGTTCCTGTGGCAGGCCGGGAAGAATTTCGATCACGGCACCGGACACGGTGTCGGCTCCTATCTCGGCGTGCACGAGGGGCCGCAACGGCTGGCACCTACCGGCCACACGAAACTGCAGCCCGGCATGATCCTGTCGAACGAACCGGGCTATTACGAAAACGGCGCCTACGGCATTCGCATCGAAAACCTGGTCATCGTGCGAGAAAGCGCACGGGCCGAAGGGTTCCTGGAATTCGAGACCATTACCTTCGCCCCGATCGACCGCACGCTGATCGTCGCAGACATGCTCGATGAAGCGGAGCGCGGCTGGCTGAACGCCTATCATGCGCAGGTGTTTGAGACTGTCGCGCCGGCGCTCGACACCGACCGTCGGGCCTGGCTCGAGGCAGCAACAGCGCCAATCTGACAGTCGGTTTGAGCAATCAGGCGGCGGATTCGGATTGTTCGCCGGTCGACTGCCAGACGCTCTGGCGGTTGCGGATCTCGCGCGGCGCCGGACCGAAATAGTTCGGCGTCTTCACGAATTCCCGGGGCTGGGTGATCACGCTGGTGATACGCTGGTAGAGCGCCTTGGCCGAAATCGGCTTGCACAGCACTTCATGAACGCCCAGCTTGCGGGCCTCCACGATGCGGCTGCGTTCGGTGTGGCCGGTGACCAGGATGATCGGAATGTAGGCGAAGGCGTTCTGCGGCGTGCGGATCATCCGGATCATGTCCGCACCATCGAGGATCGGCATCACCCAATCCATGATCAGAATATCCGGATTGGCGCGTTCCAGGGCTTCCAGACCGGACGCGCCATCCTCGGCCTCGACAATGCGGCGGGCACCGAAGCCCTGCAACATGGTGCGCAAGATCGTGCGCATATAGGCGCTGTCTTCGACCAGCAGGAAATTCAACGAGGCCAGATCAAGACTGATCACGTCATCCACCGTCCAGTAGGCGCACCGTCCCCTTCAGGACCGGATCTTTAGCGGGCGAACCCCCGTCGTGCCGGCCATCGGTTCGCCATCTCCGCAGCCGCGCTGCCGGCGCCCGCACGTATGGTCCACGGGATCCGGCTTTTCGAGATCCTCCTTTTAACCATGAAAATCTAAAGACTTTCTATGCGCTGCCGCCGGCCGGGATCTCGGCATCGGCGCCGACGCGGCGCCGGACCAGATCGTCGATGGCTGTCAGGACCGCGTCCGGCGCGACGTGGTGCGGACAATGTCCGACAGTGTCGAGCACGCGCAGCTCGGCGCCCGGCACCTTGTCGACCAGCGGCGGCGTATGCAGATGGGTATAGATCACGCCGTCGCTGTCGCCGGTCAGGGCAATCAGCGGCGCGGTGATGCTGCCGTACTCGCGTGCCATCTGCGTCACGATCGGCTTCAACCGGGTCAACTCGCGAGCATTTGTGCGCACTGTATGCGGCCGGCTGTAGAGCGCAATGCCGGTCTGGTCCGCGTAGTCCGGCGGCGGACGGTTGGGATGAAAAACCGAGCGCACCGCGGCCTCGGCCCGCACCAGATAGCCGAGCGGAACGCACAAATGCGCAAACAATGCTCCGATGACCGGCAGCGCTGCGATTTCATGGTGCCGCCCGACGCCGCCCGGCCACGGATGAGAAACACCGCTCAGGAACAGGATGCCGCCCGTGTTCTCCGGATATCGCAAGGCATAGGCAAGCACCACGGTTCCGGAAAACGAATGGCCGACGAGAACCGGCCGGTCGACCCCCATGCGCTGAAAGGCGTCATGCAGGATCGCGGCCTGCCGGCGCGGGTCGTCGCCTTCATCCTTCCAGGCATCGCTCCATCCGTGTCCCGGCCGATCCAAGGCAATCGCCCGATAACGGCCTGCCACGTCGTCGAAAATCGAGGCCGTCCAGTCGCGCAGATTGCCGCTCGCACCATGCAGCATCACGACCGGGACGCCTTCGCCGCGCTGCAGGATATGCAAGGAACCGCCGTCAAGGACCAGCCGGTCGCCGACAACCGGGAACCGGCGCTCCACGTCATGCGTTCGCCAGAGCGAAAATGCCCACAGCGCACAGACCGGCAAGCCGATCCCGATCAGCATGGTCAGCACCATATCCGGAGCCTTTCCTTGATGGGGGCGTTCGGCCGGCGCGGCGTCACACGCG
Source organism: Rhodobiaceae bacterium (assembly GCA_028285165.1). Lineage (GTDB taxonomy): Bacteria > Pseudomonadota > Alphaproteobacteria > Rhizobiales > JANQQB01 > JANQQB01. The sequence goes on along the minus strand of JANQQB010000192.1, from coordinate 10,112 downwards.
GCGTCCCATCAGTGCCACAATCACCGGAAGGAAGAGCATCATGCCGACAAGACGGGCGACCTGATGTGCCGCGACATAGGCCGGATCCAGATCGAACAGGAAGGCCAGGATCACCATCGCTTCCAGGCCGCCCGGCGCAAACGCCAACAGCACCTGGCCGAAATCGAGGCCGGTGAGGACCACCGTAAGGGCGGAGAACGCCACGGCAATCGTCAGTCCGACCATCAGCGCACCGACGGAGGCAAGAACGAGGCGGCGCAGCATCGGCCATTCGATCGATCCGAACCGCGCGCCGATCAGGCCGCCGAGCACGATCAGCGCACCGTTGATGATGACCGGATGCAGGGCACCCGACACGATCCCGGTCGCAAACAGGGCCACGCTTGCCATAAAAGGACCGACCATGGTCGCGGCCGGTACTTTCAGACGGATGAACAGGATCGTGGTCACCAGGGCGAAACCGACAAGCATCGCGCCGTCGCCGATCGCCATGACCGAACCCTCCGGACCCGACGGGGGCGCGCCGCCGCTCGTCCCGATCAGCACGATCGGCAGAATGGCCACCAGAAAGAACAGGCGGATAGACTGCGACACGGCGACGAACCGCACATCCGCCTCGGACCGTTCGGCCAGCGCCATCACGAAGGTCAGCGCGCCTGGAATGCAGGCATAAAACGCGGTCTTTCCGTCCCACCCGGCAATGCGGTGCAGGAACACAAAAACACCGGTCCCGATGGCAAACACGGCAAGCGTCAGGATCGCCAGCGACAGCGGCCATTGCACGGCCCGTGCCAGGGAATCCGGACTGACGCCGGCGCCCATTGCCAGGCCGATGGCGAAGAAACACAGGTCGCGGACGGCGTCGGGGATTTCGGTCGGAATCCGCAGCATGCCGGACGCCGCCACCGCCACCATCGATCCGGACAGGAACGCTGCAGGCAGGCCGAACAGCGAGAACGCGATTGCGCCGGCCGTCCCGACCGCCAGCGTCACCGCGACGTTTCGCCAGTTCGCCGTCTGCAAGGACGTCCCGATCCGGGCCAAGGCGGGCATAACGGGCGGCGTGTCTGACATGGCTCACCTATACAAGAGAACCGTTCCGGGGCAAACGCCGCCCGCACGCCCTGCCCTTTCGAGGCGATCGGCCGGTTCGGGCAGGGACACGGCACCGTCGCCATGGGGGTAAGCCGTCAGCACGCTTCGCGGGATCTCGATCCGTTTCGGCAACTTTTGTTTTATCGTCTTCCACGCAACAAAATTGCGCTGTACCGTGCCGGTGCCGGACATTCCGGCCCCATAAGCTGACGATTGAGGAACCGGAATATGCTGCAGGAATTCAAAGAGTTCGCCCTGAAGGGCAACATGCTCGACATGGCCGTCGGGATCATTATCGGCGCGGCGTTCGGCGCGATCGTGTCGTCCCTCGTCGACGACATCATTATGCCGCCGATCGGCCTGTTGCTCGGGGGTGTCGACTTTTCCTCGATCTTCCTCGTTCTGAAAGGCGGCGCCGAGGGTGCGACCTACGCTACCGTCGAAGCGGCGAAGGAGGCCGGGGCCGTCACCTGGAATGTCGGCCTGTTCATCAACGCGATCATCAAGTTCATGATTGTCGCCTTTGCGCTTTTCATCGTCATCAAGGGCATGAATCAATTGCGCCGCCAGCAGGAGGAGGCGCCGGCGGAACCGGAAGCGCCGCCGCGCCAGGAAGTCCTGCTGGAAGAGATCCGCGACCTGCTCAAGCAAAACTGAGCGCGGGCGTTACCCCGGCATGCCAAATCGACGGCGTTTGGCGGACCGGCGGGGGACACCACCTGTCGGATCAAACCATCAACCGTGTTGATCGGTCGGGCGACAAGAATTCATCGGATCGTCCGGCCGAAATGGGGTAGAAACACCGGACGATTGCCTTGCCGTATCGCCGGAGTGCCCGATGAAAGCCGACGCCCTTACCGGAGCCCTGACCCGGCCCGCACGCGACGCACCGGAAAGCCGCATTGTCGAGGTGGCGGCCTATGGCCGGGACCGCGAGGATGTCGTTCCGCTCTGGGTCGGCGAAGGCGACAGGCCGACACCCGCCTTCATCTGCGATGCGGCGGCCCGCTCGCTCGAGGCGGGCGAGACGTTCTATACCTATCAGCGCGGGATACCGGACCTGCGGACCGCCCTTGCGGACTATCACACCGCCCTGTTCGGCGGCTCGTTTTCCGACGACCGGTTCTATGTCACCGGATCGGGCATGCAGGCGATCCAACATGCCGTGCGCATGGTGGCCGGCGCCGGTGAGGAGATCCTCGTACCGACCCCGGCCTGGATCAACATCATCGCCGCAACGGGGATTAACGGCGCCCGTCCGGTCGAAATCCCGCTGACCTACAGCGCCGACGGCTGGACACTGGATCTGGATCGCGTGGCGGCGTCCATCACACCGAAGACGCGGGCGATCTTCTTCAATTCACCGGGAAATCCGACCGGTTGGGTCGCCGACGAGGCCATGCTGCGCGCGGTCTACGATCTGGCGCAGCGGCACGGACTTTGGATCCTCGCCGACGAAACCTATTCCCGATATTATTACGGGGACGCGGAACGCGCGCCGTCGTTCTACGATTTTGCACCCGCCGACGCACGGATCCTTTACGTCAACACGTTTTCCAAGAACTGGGCAATGACCGGGTGGCGGGTCGGCTGGATTTCCGCGCCGCCCGAACTCGGGCAGGTCGTGGAAAATCTCATCCAATATTCCACCTCCGGCGTGCCCGTCTTCATGCAACGGGCCTGCGTGGCCGCCCTTCGCGACGGCGAGGATTTTGTCGCCGACCAGGTCGCCCGCGCCCGTGCCGGCCGGGACTTGCTGTCGCAGGCGCTCGCCGACGCCGGATGTTTCCGGTTTGCCGAACCCGCCGGCGCTTTCTACCATTTCTTCGCGATCGACGGCCAACCGGACACGTTGAAACTGGGGCTGCGGCTTGTCGACGAAGCCGGCGTCGGACTGGCGCCGGGCGACGCTTTCGGCAGCGCTGGCGCGGGTTTCCTGAGGCTCTGCTTTTTGCGCAGCGCCGATCAGCTCGAAGTCGCCGCAGAGCGGTTAAGGGACTGGGCGCGTAAGCAATAATACCATGTTTTCGTCATGATTTTGATCGGCCGGGCCCGACCCGGACGCTGATTAATGCCGGGCATACCTCAACAACGCAGTTGTCCGTACGGCTTTGTTCTTATACGAAGAAAGACGGACACTGAGCGGCACGGCAATGTCCGGCAGGTCACCATAGGTGTCATTCGGGTTTAGGCGTGCAGGCTGTTTGGGTCGCACTTTGGGCACCCGGACCAGGGATTAATGACCGACGATCTGATCTTGAAGACCGACCATTTGTGGAGCGTATCGGAGGCCCGGTTCGCCGCCGTACTCGACACGGCCGTCGATGGTATCGTGGTGATCAACGATTCCTGTCGGATTCTTGCCTATAACCGGGCATGCGAACACCTGTTTGGCTACACTTATAACGAAGTCATCGGCCAGAACGTCCATATGCTGATGCCGGAAAACCTTGCTGCTCAGCATGACGGCTTTATCGAGCGCTATCTCGAAACCGGGGAAAAACGGATCATCGGCATCGGACGGGAACTGGAAGCCCGCCACAAAGACGGTTCGCTGATCCCCATCGAATTGTCCGTCGGCGAATCGAACACCCCCGCCGGACGTCAGTTCATCGGCATCATCCGGGATGTGCGGGCCCGCAAGGCGGCGGAGGAACGGGTCAATCAATTGCAGGCTCAGGTCGTGCACATGGCCCGGGTAAGTGCGATCAACGAGATGGGCGCGGCCATCGCCCACGAACTGAACCAGCCCCTGACCGCCGTCCTCCTCTATCTCCAGGCGATCACGCGCCGTCTGCCGGCGGACAGAAACCTGGTGATCGATCAAAAAATGGCTGAAATCCTGATCAAGGCGACGCGAGAAACCGAACGCGCCGGCGCAATCATCCAGAAGATGCGCAAATTCGTCGAAAAACGCGACCCCGAGCGCCGTCTGACGGACCTCAAGAGCCTGATCGATGAGGCGATCGAGCTCACGCTCGTGGGGTCGCACGGTCACAATGTCCAGATCCAGCGACAGGACCCGGACGGCCTTCCGCCGATTTTTGTCGATTCCGTGCAGATCCAGCAAATCCTGGTCAACCTGGTCCGCAATGCGCTGGAAGCGGCACGCCACGCGGACGATCCTTGGATCCGCATTGCCACGTCGTTTACGCCGCACGACGTCTTCGTTTCGGTGACCGATTCTGGGTCCGGCATTCCCAAGGATGCGCTGAAAACGCTGTTCAAGGCCTTTGCATCGAACAAGGTGCAGGGCCTCGGTTTGGGGCTCGCGATTTCCCGGGCGATCGCACAAAACCACGCGGGCGACCTGACGGCGGAGCCGGGAGGCGACGGTCAGGGCGCCACCTTCACTCTCAAAATTCCGCAGGCCAAAGAGCCTGTTGCGGCGGAATAATCGGATTGCAGGATACTCGACATGGATCACACGACCCAGACCAACGCCGAACCGGACACCGAAACAGCGACGCCGATCTATATCGTCGATGACGACGCGGCTGTGCGGGATGCACTGGCATTCGTCTTCGAACAGGAAGGGTTCGCCGTGCGCGCCTTCGAAGACGGCGATGCGTTCGTGAATGATGCCGCGGCCGCGTCGCCCGCCTGCGTGCTTCTCGACGTTCACATGCCCGGCCGGTCAGGTATCGACATCCTGAAATCCCTCAATGCCAATCACTATCGCGCCCCGATCTTCATCATCTCCGGCCAGGGCGACATCCCGCTGGCCGTTGCGGCCATCAAGGAAGGCGCGTTCGATTTTATCGAAAAGCCGTTTGACGTCGACACGGTCGTCCGGCGTGTTTCCGACGCGATAGCGGCAATGAACGAGGAAAAGGCTTCGGAATCGTCCACGCTCGGCGACTTCGAAGGCAAGGACCGGCTGACGCCGCGCGAACTCGAAGTGCTGCAGCAAATCACCGCCGGTGCGTCCAACAAGGAGGCCGGCAAACGGCTCGGCATTTCTCCGCGCACCATCGAAGTCCATCGCGCCCGCATCATGGAAAAATTGCAGGCCCGCAACGCGGCGGACCTGGTCAGGATGGTGCTGTCAGGGAATACAGGCTGACCGCCAGCGCTGCAGGCTCGGCCCGGCGCAGAAACGTGTCGTGCGCCTGTAAGAGATTGCTGCGCACGGTATTCAGCACATAATCCGGATCATTCCCGCGCAGTGCCTGGTGGATCGGCAGGCGCTCGAAAAATTCCCGTCCGCTCTCGCCGGCCATTTCGTGCACGGGTCGGGTCGGAGCGGATGCCGCCGATCGCAGGCGCCGCGCGACAAGGGCGGACGCGTCCTGCCAGAAATCCTCTGGATAGGCGTCCGGTTTCGGGTATCGGGCGCAGACCCGGCGGATGCACTCCTCAAGTCCGGTCGCCAGGCGATCCGCATCCGTCCCGTCCGCCCGGCGCAGGACGCTCAACACCATTTCGGCCACATGACCGAGACCGATCGGGTAATTGCCCCACCGCGCGCGCTCCGCCGCGTCCTGGAACTCCTTCTCCTGGAACAATTGCCGCCATGCGCCGGCGGTGTGGCGGGCATGTTCATAAACGGTCTTTTGAACGAGGAATGCGGCCTGGGCATCCAGGAAATCACACAAGGCCAAGGGCGTGTCGATGAGATCCGGTTTGCGGAACAGTCCTAACACCACGGCCGGCACTCTTTTTGCGTTTTCAGCCGCCGCCGATAGGATAACGCGCATGCGGGGACGGCAGCGGCCGAATTTCCCGACGCGCATGATCGATCAAACGGGAACAGAGTCAATCGATGCTGGAAGGTTGGGTCGTCCTCAGCGCCGCGATCGTCTATATCGGCCTCCTGTTTGCCGTGGCGACCTATGGCGACCGAAAGGCAGACAAGGGAGCTGCCGGCAGCGGGCGCCCCGTGATCTATGCGCTGTCGCTCGGCGTCTACTGCACGTCCTGGACGTTTTTCGGATCGGTCGGGCAGGCCTCGACCAACGGTCTCGACTTCCTGGCCATCTATATCGGGCCGATCCTGATGTTCACGATCGGCTATCCGCTGCTGCGCCGGATCGTGCAGGTGGCCAAGGCCGAGCGTATCACCTCCATCGCCGACTTCATCGCTTCCCGCTATGGCAAGGATTCCCGGGTCGCGGCAGTCGTGACGATCATCGCGGTCTGCGGCACGATCCCTTATATCGCCTTGCAATTGAAGGCGGTTTCCACGTCCCTCGAAACCATCGTCACCCGGTTCGATGTCGGGGGCGCGGCAGCCGTCGGCTTGCCCATCCTCGGCGATGTCGCGTTTCTCGTAACGATCGTCATGACAGCCTTTGCCATCCTGTTCGGGACACGGCACATCGACGCTACGGAGCACCAGGAAGGCCTGATGCTGGCGATCGCGGCGGAATCGGTCGTCAAGCTGGTCGCCTTCCTGGCGGTCGGCCTTTATGTGACGTTCTTCGTGTTCGGCGGGCCGTCGGCGATGGTCTCGACGATCCAGTCGACGGACGAAGTGGTTGCGACGTTCGACAGCGACCTGGGCGGCGGGCAATGGATCGTCATGACGACGCTGTCGTTCTTTGCCGTCCTTCTCCTGCCGCGGCAATTCCACGTAACCGTCACGGAGAACAATTCGCAGGACGAGCTCAGCCGGGCCGCGTGGCTGTTTCCGCTCTACCTGGTGCTGATCAATGTGTTTGTCCTGCCGATCGCGGCCGCCGGGATGATCTTCCTCGACGACAGCGTCAATGCGGACAGCTTCGTTCTGGCCCTGCCGCTCGCCTTCGAGGCGCCGGTGGTTTCGCTGATCGCCTTTATCGGCGGCCTGTCCGCGGCAACCGCCATGGTGATCGTCGCTTCGGTTGCACTCGCCATCATGATCTCCAACGACCTGATCATGCCGCTGATCCTGCGCTTTGCCGGACCGGAAGGCCGCGATATCCGCGACATGGGCCGCACGGTCCTGATGATCCGCCGCTCGGCGATTGCCGCGGCGATGCTGCTCGCCTACGTCTATTACAGCCTCGCCGGCGGCAGCGCCGCGCTGGCGTCCATCGGTCTGCTTGCCTTCGCCGCGATCGCCCAGTTCGCACCGGCCTTTTTCGGCGGTCTGTTCTGGCGGCGGGCAACGGCGCGCGGTGCGGTCGCCGGCATGTTGGCCGGGTTCGGCGTTTGGGCCTATACGTTGCTTTTGCCCACGTTCATCGAATCCGGGCACCTGCCGCGCACGATCCTGGAGGACGGTCCGTTCGGCCTCTGGCTGTTGCGGCCCCAGGCCCTGTTCACCTTTGCCTTCGATCCGCTGACGCACGGTGTCTTTTGGAGCCTGGTCGCCAATGCCGGCTGTTACGTTTTCTTTTCGTTGACACGGGGTCCGGAACCGGTCGAGCGCCTTCAGGCCAATATTTTCGTGCCGCCGGAAATGTCTCCGGGACCGCAAATGCGGCTGCTGCGTCCCGCGATCACGGTCGCAGACCTGAAATCGACAGTGGCCGGCTATCTCGGACAGGAACGGACGGACCGCTCCTATGCCCGGTTCGCATCGGAGCGCGGCGTCGATCTCAATCCGAATGCGCCGTGCGATCCCCATCTCCTGCGCTATTCGGAACACATGCTGGCCAGCGCTGTCGGCGCCGCGTCGTCGCGGTTGATCCTGTCGCTCCTCAACGAACGCAGCGATCCGAAGGCGCGCCACGCCCACAAGCTTCTCGACGATGCCACCGCGGCCCTGCAATACAACCGGGACCTTCTGCAGACCGCGCTCGACCAGGTCGGCCAGGGCATCAGCGTGTTCGACAAGGACCTCCGGCTGATCTGCTGGAACCGCCGGTTCCGCGAACTGCTCGAATTGCCGGCCGAATTCGGCCAGGTGGGCACGCCGCTTTCGGCTCTGTTGCGCCACAACGCGGAACGCGGGGCCTTCCGCGGCCCATCGGTGGACGCCATCATCAACGACCGGCTCGACCGCCTGGTTGTGCGCCAGGAGACCTTCCAGGAATACATGGCGACAACCGGACGGGCGCTCGAAGTGCGCACCAATCCGATGCCGGACGGCGGTATCGTGACCACCTATTCCGACATCACCGACCGGGTGAATGCCGCGCGGCGCCTGGAGGAGGTGAACGAATCTCTCGAACGCCGGGTCCGGGAACGCACGGAAGAACTGACCCGGCTGAATGGCGCTCTCGGCGATGCGAAGGCCCTGGCGGAAGAGGCGAATCTCGGCAAGACCCGCTTCCTCGCGGCCGCCGGCCACGACATCCTGCAACCGCTCAACGCCGCCCGGCTTTACGTGACCAGCCTGGTGGACCGGCTCGAGACCACCGACAACGCGGAAGCCGCGCGTAATATCGAGGCATCGCTGGAATCGGTGGAGGATATCATCGGCGCCGTGCTCGATATTTCCCGCCTGGATACCGGTGCCATGAAGCCCGAAAACGGGCCGTTCCCGATCGCCGATCTCCTGGAAAACGTGCGCGTCGAGTTCGGTCCGGTTGCCCGGGAAAAGGGCCTCGACCTGCGTGTCGTATCAAGCTCGGCAACGGTTCGCTCCGACAAGCGGCTGCTGCGCCGGGTGCTGCAGAACCTCGTCTCGAACGCCATCAAATACACCCCAAGCGGCCGCGTCCTGGTCGGGTGCCGGCGCCAGGGTCGTTTCGTCCGCATAGATGTCCACGATACCGGGATCGGGATAGACGAGGCTGAACGCATCGATATCTTCAATGAATTCAAACGCCTGGAAGCCGGGATGGAGGCCGCACGCGGTCTCGGGCTGGGCCTGTCGATCGTCGATCGTATCGCGCGTGTGCTCGGGCACGCCATCGAACTCGTTTCCCGGCCCGGCCAGGGCTCCCGCTTCTCGATCCGGGTTCCGCTGACCGCGACGCTGCCGCAAGCCGCCGTCGAGCCGCGCCTGCCCGCCGCTGGCCGGCAGCAATTGGGCGGCCTGTGCGTGCTGTGTCTCGACAACGAACCCTCGATCCTTGAAGGCATGCGCACCCTGCTTGAAGGGTGGGAATGCCGCGTCCTGACCGCCGCGGATCCGGCGAGCGCGGAACAGGTGATCCTGGCAGAGGCCACACCGCCCGCCATTCTGCTCGTCGATTATCATCTGGACGGAACGAACGGGATCGATGCCGTGACCAAACTGCGCTGGAAATTCGGCGCCGACCTTCCGGCCGCGCTGATCACGGCCGACCGGAGCGTCGCCGTGCGCGACCGCGCGGCGGACCTGAACATCGGTATCCTCAGAAAACCCCTGAAACCGGCGGCGCTCAGGGCACTGCTTTCCCAGACGCTGGCCGGCGCCCAGGCCGCCGAATAGTCCGCGAAAGCGGCTTGGAGCAGTTCCCGGTTATCCGGCGGCGATCGCCTGCAATTGACCTGCCTCGATCCGCGCGGCTGCGATGACGGCCTGGGTGCGGCTGTCGACGCCGAGTTTTTGCAGAATGGCCGATACGTGCGCCTTGACGGTCGCCTCCGATACGCTGAGTTCGTAGGCGATCTGCTTGTTCAACAGGCCCCGGCTCAACATCATCAGGACCCGGACCTGCTGCGGCGTCAGCGATGACAGCCGCGAAACGAGTGCGCTCGTGCCGTCGTCTTCAGCATCCAGATTGACGTCCGCGGGCAACCAGATATCGCCGGACAGCACCACTTCGAGCGCGGTCTCGATCATGTCCGTGCCGAGCGATTTGGGAATAAAACCGGCGGCGCCGAATTCCATGCACCGCCTTATGCTCGCCACATCCTCCGTGGCCGAGACGATGACGATGGGGATGCCCGGATATTGCGCCCGCAGATACATCAGTCCGGAAAAACCGCGCATGCCCGGCATGGAAAGATCGAGCAGAACGAGATCGATCTCTTCGTCGGATGCGAGGATCTGCGTCACGTCGTCAAGCGCGCCGGCCTCAAGGATCCGAACATCGTCGAACCGCGCTTCCAGCGTCTGACGCAATGCGCCGCGAAACAGCGGATGGTCGTCCGCGATGATAAACTTGTGGGTCGCGTCCGTGTCCGCCATCCCAGCCTCTCCCGAATTCCCCCAGCCG
>JANQQB010000181.1 GCA_028285165.1 Rhodobiaceae bacterium | reverse complement strand
ACACGGCGTCACCAAGCCCCCCGGGCGCGATCGCGCCGAGCGCTTCGGCAGCCAGCGGCGCGGCATCGGCGGCATGATAGGCATCGAGCCAGGCGCGTTCGAGACGTGCCAGGTCGCCAATCCAGGGAGCGGCCTCGTCGAAGCTGTTGCGCTGCAGATGCGCATCGAAACCATAGCCGAATTCAAACAGCAGCTTGGACGTTGGCGGATGACTGCGCACATAAGTGAGGGCCGCGGCGCGAAACCGATCTTCGCCGAGCGCCTTGCGGGTCAGCGGATAGACCTGACCCACCGCATTGACCAGGCTGGCGGTGACATTGTTACGGTAGACATTGAAGCGCTTGTTGGCGGTCTTGCCCGAATGGCCGGTCACGATATCCGGCGTCGGTACGGCAGGGTCGAGCAGGCCGGGCGTGAAATGCTGCAGGAAGTCGCCGTGCGCGTGACGCTCAGGCATAGCGCTTCTCCGGCGCGTCCCATGCATTCAGGATCGCCTCGGCGGCCTCGGCCTCGGCCTTCAGGATCGGCCAGTCGGGGATCTCGTCATCCCACTCCACCAGGGTCGGGATGGGACCGGCGCGGCGGATGACGATTTCGTAGAGCTTCCACACCGCGTCGCTGACCGGCCCGTCATGGCTGTCGATCAGCAGTTTCTCGCCCTCGTCGTCGTCCTGCTCGTCATGGCCGGCAAGATGGATTTCGCCGACCTTGTCGAGCGGGAAACGGTCGAGATATTCCAGTGCGGAGAAATTGTGGTTGGTGGCGGAGACGAAGACATTGTTGACGTCGAGCAGCAGGCCGCAGCCGGTGCGCTCGGCGATCTCGCGGATGAATGCCGTCTCTTCCCAGGTCGATTCGGTGAACAGCAGATAGGTCGACGGGTTTTCAAGCAGGATCGGACGGCCGATCGCCTCCTGGACCTGGTCGATATGCTCGCAGACCCGGGCAAGCGTCTCGTCGGTATAGGGCAGGGGAAGGAGGTCGTTGTAATAGGTCGTCTCATGGGTCGACCAGGCCAGATGCTCGGAGATAAGCGCAGGCTCATAGCGGCGCACGAGGGCGGCGAACCTGTCGAGATGGGTCTGGTCGAGCGGCTGCAGGCCGCCGATCGACATGCACACGCCGTGCAGGGAGACCGGGTAGCGCTCGCGGATGCTCGCAAAGGCGGCATGCGGCGCTCCGCCCGCGCCCATCAGGTTTTCGGCGTGGACTTCAAAGAACCCGACCGGGTCGGTGTCCTCGAGAATGGCGTTGAGATGCTGGGGCTTGAAGCTCGCGCCGGCGCGTCTGGCCAGCGACAGAGCCGGAAACCGGGCGCCGTTGACGCTTTCAGGGGTGCTCGAACTCGTCATGGTGTTATTCCCAGCTTCCGGCCTTTGCCCGACGCGAACGCCAGGCAAAGCCTTTGTCGACTTGGTTTAGGACGGCAGGTCGCGGTCCAGGGCAGCCAGCGAACCGGAGCGGCCATCGGGAAGCTCAACGGTCTTGCCGGACTTTGCCAGTGTCGGCATGCCGCTCTCGCAGGTACCGTCTTTCACCAGGGTCCATGCATTGCCCTGGTAATCAACCTTGGAGGTGCCGGCGCATGTGGTGCCCGGGCCGGCTGCGCAGTCGTTCTGACCGGCAAGCGAAACGCCGTAGCACTTGACGTCGGCGGCGGCAGCCGGGACGGTAGCGCTCGCCATGGCGGTTGCCACAGCACCGGCGAGGATGGCGGAATTGATAACGGTCTTGGTCGTCATTAAACTCTCCTCTGGGATTGGCGCCGGCTCGTCTGTGCCGACGGGCCAAGACAAACCGGAAGCGAGGCTCACTTGGAAATCAACCGCTCGTTATTTGACTTCACAACCGCGTGATTTTCAACAGTTGCTTTGAGAAACTATTTTATATCAATGCTTTGAGACGGCTTATGTCGTCTTCGGTCGTCGCGAAGCTCGCCACGAAACGGTAGAGGGTCTCGCTGTCATCCGTGTCGTGCCCGGCGCCATGCGGCCAGCTCCAGGGGTGAAATGTGGCGCCGGCATCGGTCAGTTTCCCTGCCGTCGCGGCATCGATGACGGCAAACACTTCATTGGCCGCCGGCTCCCAGGCGAGCTTCGTCGTCGGGGCTTTGCGGAAAGCGTCGGCGAGCGCGCCCGCCATGGCGTTGGCGTGACGGGCGAGACCGAGCCAGAGGTCTGCCTCCAGATAGGCGTCGAACTGGGCTGCGACAAAGCGCGACTTGGAAAAGAGCTGGGCGGCGCGCTTGTGGATGAAGGGCAGTTGCGGCCAGCGATCCGGCTCAAACACGACCAGTGCTTCCGCGCACCAACAGCCGTTCTTGGTGCCGCCGAAGGACAGAAGATCGACGCCGCTCTTCCAGGTCATGTCCGCTGGCGTGCAGTCAAGGGCGGCAAGAGCATTGCCGAAACGCGCACCGTCCATATGCAACGGCAGGCCGTGCGCGCCGGCAACAGCGGATATCGCCCGGATGTCGTCCAGGCTGTAGACGGTGCCGATCTCGGTCGCCTGGGTCAGCGATATCGCCATGGGTTGCCCGGCATGGACGAAATCGGCCGGATAGCGGGCAATGGCTTTGGCGAGCTCTTCGGGATCCATGCGGCCGAGCGGCCCGTCGACAGGACATAGTCGCGCGCCGCCCGAAAAATACTCCGGCGCACCGCATTCGTCGGCGATCATGTGCGCCTCGCGATGGCAAAAGGCGACACCGCCGGGCCGGGCCGCGGTCGTCATGGCCAGCGCATTGGCCGCCGTTCCGGTGCCGACGAAATAGACAGCGACATCGTCGCGCTTGAAGATCTGGCGGAAGCGCCCGGTGACCGCCTTGTCGAGGTCGCTGGCACCATAGGCCGGACCATGATGCGCGGCTGCGGCGGACAGGCGTTCGGAGATGGCGCCGTGGGCGCCGGCCCAGTTGTCGGAGGCAAAATGCATGACGGGTCAGGAACTCGGATCGTGGGTGGGACCGGCAGTTGATCAATTGTGCCGCGCAATTGCAATCGCCTTTGACGGCGCCATTTGCGACATATTATTTCGTTGCGATATGCTTATGAGACAGGATATGTCGCGCGGGGCGTTGGCGGGGACATTTACGTCTTGTGCGGCAGAGCGATTTCTGGCATACATCAGATAGGACAGTAATACTGTCGTAAATCATCAGGGAAAACCCGCCTGCCGAACGTGCATGCGCGCGACGGGCGGGATTGGCGCGTCAAGAACCGTGCAAAGCCGGTCGGGCGCCCAGGGTCCAGGAAACGTTGGAGGACTGACGCGATGACGAAAGTGACGCCATCCCAGGCGCCGGCGCTGGCTGGACCGGCACGCCCGACATCCGCCTGCGGCAATGCTTCCGGCCTGCCCGCCGCGCGTGGCCTTTACGATCCCCGTAACGAACACGACGCCTGCGGTGTCGGCTTTGTCGCCAATATGAAAGGCGTGAAATCGCATCAGATCGTCGCCGATGGTCTGTTCATGCTGGAAAACCTGACCCATCGCGGCGCCGTCGGTGCCGATCCGCTGATGGGCGATGGCGCGGGCATGCTGGTGCAGATCCCCGATCGGCTGATGCGCGAGGAGATGGCCGCACAGGGCGTTACGCTTCCCGAAGTCGGGCGCTATGCGGTCGGCCATCTGTTCATGCCGCAGGACAGCGCGCTACGCGACCACTGCCTCGATATCGTGCGGATGGTCTGCACGCAGGAAGGTGCCGACTATCT
>JANQQB010000132.1 GCA_028285165.1 Rhodobiaceae bacterium | reverse complement strand
TTCTGCTTGTCGCGGATGAAGTGATCTGCGGCTTCGGCCGTCTCGGCACGTGGTTCGGGTTCGAACATTTCGGGCTGGAGCCGGACATCGCCCCGATCGCCAAAGGCCTGTCGTCAGGCTATCTGCCGATCGGCGGCGTGCTGATATCCGATCAGGTCACCGAGGCCATGTACGAACATGCCGGTGAGTTCTTCCACGGTTATACCTATTCCGGCCATCCGGTCGCGTGCGCGGCCGCGCTTGCGAACCTGCGGATCATGGAAGACGAGAAGATCCCCGAGCATGTGCGCACCGTTGCCGCGCCGAAGCTGGCGACGGAATGGCTCGCTCTCGGCGACCATCCGCTGGTCGGCGAGGCGCGCGCGATCGGCCTGCTCGGAGCGTTGGAACTGGTGCCGGTCAAGGGCGATCGCAGCAAACACTTCGAGAATACCGGCACGGTCGGCACGATCTGCCGCGACATTGCGCTGCGCAACGGCCTCGTCATGCGCGCGGTCCGCGATTCCATGGTGATCTCGCCCCCGCTCGTCATCACGCCGGAAGAAATCGAGGAGCTTGCGCGGATGGCCCGCACGACCCTCGACGAAACCGCGACCGAGCTCAGGAACCAGGGCCTGTGGTCCGGCTGAGCCGGACGCGATGACCGCCAACGATCCCGAGACCTCCTATCCGCCCTCGCTCTATGCGGCGACGGCGCATGACATCGTCGCCCGTGCATCGCTGTCCGGCGACGACCGGGCGGATGTCTGCATTATCGGCGCCGGCTATACGGGTCTGTCGGCGGCCCTTCATCTGGCCGAACACGGTTTATCCGTCGCGGTCGTGGAAGCGGAACGCGCGGGATGGGGCGCGTCAGGGCGAAACGGCGGCCAATTGCATTCCGGTCAGCGGCGCGATCCTCATTGGTTCGAGGAGCGGCTCGGCAACGCGGATTCACGCCGATTGTGGGCGCTCGCCGAGGACGCCAAGGCGCTCGTCCACGACCTGATTGCTCGGCACTCTATCGACTGCGACTACCAACCCGGCCTGATCCACGCCGTGCACCGGGCGCGGGATGTCGAGGACGAGCATGCCTATGTGCGCAGCCTGCAGGACGATTACGGCTACGCAGCGATCACCCCTCTCGATAGCGATGCCATCGCCTCAGCGCTCGGAACCGATGTGTTTTATGGCGGTTGGCGCGATGCGGAGGCCGGCCATCTGCATCCGCTGAATTTCGCGCTCGGCCTTGCCCGTGCGGCCGAAGCGGCCGGGGCACGCATCTTCGAAAAGACCCGGGCGCTTTCGATCGATTCCGGGCCGACGAAGAGCGTCATCACGGCAAACGGCCGCATTCGCTGCGATAATGTGCTTCTGGCCGGAAACGGCTATATGCATGGCCTGGCGCCGGAGATCGAAAAACGGGTCCTGCCGATCAACAATTTCATCGTCGCGACCGATCCGCTGCCGGACGAGCGGGTCGCGGCGCTGATCCCCGGGCGCGAATGCGCATCGGACAGTCGCTTCGTCATCAATTACTGGCGCATCACGGCCGACAACCGGATGCTGTTCGGGGGCGGTGAAAACTGTTCGCCGAGCTTTCCCAACGACATTGCCGGCTTCGTGCGCCCCTATCTCCTCAAGATCTATCCGCACCTTGCGGATTGCCGGATCGCCTATGCCTGGGGCGGCACATTGGCGATCACGGCGCACCGGGTGCCTTACATCAGACGGGTTTCTCCCGGTGTCTATGCCGGTATCGGTTATTGCGGTCACGGCGTCGGTATCGCCACCCATACGGGCAAGATCCTGGCCGACGCCATCGCCAAGGGCGACGGCACGCTGGACGCTTACGCAAACCTGCCTTTGCCGCCCTTTCCCGGCGGCCGGCTGCTGCGGACACCGCTCTTGGCGGCCGCCATGTTCTGGTACGGCCTGATGGACCGGCTCTGAGCAGCACTGCCGCTTCCCTGAGCGGACACAAGCCTAAACCATGTGTCCATTTGGCAGTTCAAAACAAAAAGCACCTGTGCAATGCTTAAGCATTATTCAGACAATTCATCGGAAACCATTGAAACCCCGGAATCGACTTTGTATGCAGACGATACATTGGGGTGGGGACCGTCGGGCCATTGAAAAAACTACGAACGGATGAGATCGCGGATGCGATCAAGATCGATATTGAAAAAGGCATCTATCCGGTCGGCGAACCGCTGATCCAGGAATCGCTGGCGCGTCGCTACGGGGTCAGCCGCATTCCGATCCGGGAGGCCCTCAAGACCTTGGCCGCGGAAGGCGTGATAGACGTGCATCCCGGCGCCGGCACGTTCGTATCGACGCCGAACAGCGACGACATCATCGAGATCTTCGAAATCCGTGTGCAGTTGGAACCGCATCTGTTGCGCCTGTCGATTCCGCGTCTCGGCCCACGCGATTTCGAAGCGGCCGAGGCGGCGCTGGAACCGACCCTCAAGCTGAATGGCGGCCTGTCGCCGTTCGCCCAGGACCAGCAGTTTCACGACGCGCTGTTCGCCGGCATCGATCGCCCGGTACATGCGCGCATCATCCGCTCATTGCGCACGAAGATTGCCGGGCTTTACGCCGATGACCTGTTCTGGGCGACACGGTCCGCACCTTGCCTGGCCGAACACCGGGCCATTCTCGATGCCGCCAAGGCCGGCAAGGAACGCGAGGCGACGTCGCTCCTGATCCGTCACCTGATGCATGCGCGCGAAGCACTGACCGCCAAAGCGGCATTGCGGGAACAATTCCGCTGAGCCCCGGACCGAAAACCCTTTACGACCCTGTACGGTAGATCGATTCCGGATCGAATTCCTCGGCGGCATCCGGCGCTGTTTCCTGGCCGCTCTGCCGTACATCAAGGTTTGCAAAGACCTGGGCATCCAGCAGTTCCGGCATCGGCCGCGGACCGCCGAACAGGTAACCCTGGGCCAGATCGCAGCCGAGTGCCCGCAAGGTTTCGCTTTGCTGGACCGTCTCCACGCCCTCCGCGGTCGTGCTCAGTCCCAATGCATGCGCCAGATTGATCATCGCGCTTACGATCGTCCGGGATTCCGGGCTCTCGAACAATTCGGCGACAAACGTCCGGTCGATCTTCAACGTCTGAAACGGCAGCCGGTTGAGCGTCAGGAGGTTTGAATATCCGGTCCCGAAATCGTCAATGGCAAAGCGCATTCCGAAATCGTTGAGCAATTCCATGACATGGCCGGCACGATCGGTATCGCTGATCACGGTGTGCTCGGTAATCTCGATTTTCAACTGGCGCGGGTCGACGCCGACAGCCGAACAGGTCCGCAGGATATAGTCCGGGAGATCGCGATCGCCGAGATCGTAATCGGCCAGATTGAAGGACACCCATTTCGCCCGACCGGACCGGAGCGCCGGCGCCGCGGATTTTAGGCACGTGCGGACCACCTGGCGGGTCAGACGCCCAAGCAGGCTGCGGTCCCTGGCAATGCTGAGTGCCTCCATCGGCGGGATCCAGCCGCGCTCCGGTTCGTACCAGCGCAGCAATCCCTCAAAACCGACCAGAGAACGGGACCCGAGATCGACGATCGGCTGGAAAAAGACGTCGATGCGTTCCTCGTCCAGCGCCTTTTCCAGTTCTGCGCCGAGCGCCCGGCGCAACCGGAACTGATCGGCCATCCTGCGCTCGAAAGAGACGGACGCCCCGCGACCCAATTGCTTGGCGTGATAAAGCGCCAGATCGGCAAAGACCTGCAATTCGTCGGTGCTGGAGGAATGTTCCGGACAATGCGCCAGGCCGATCGATGCACCGCAGATCAGTTGCCGGCGGCCGAAGCGGATCGGTTCATGCAGTGCGTCGAGCAGGCGCAGGGTGATGTCGTCAACATCGATTGCCGGCGATCCGGTCCGAAGCAAAACCGCAAACTCGTCGCCGCCAAGCCGGGCCACAAGATCGTTTTCGCCAACGATCCTGCGGATGCGGTCGGCGATCGTCTTCAACACCGTATCGCCGGCTGCATGCCCATAGGTGTCGTTAATCACCTTGAAACCGTCAAGGTCGATCAGAATCAGCACAAAGCTTTCATCATGGTCGGTCGCGGCCGCGACGGCCCGTTCGATGCCGCGGTCGAAAAGATGACGGTTGCCCAATTGGGTCAGGTAATCGCGCTCGGCCAAATGCAGGGCGCGCTGGCGTTCGCGCTCCAATTCATCGGTCCGCTCGCGAACCCGGGCCTCCAGTTCTTCATTGAGCAAAGCAAGCCGAGAATTGGCCTCGAAGACTTCCCGGCTCTTCTGTTCCAGTTGATCCTCGGCCGAGAGCCGGGCCAATTGCTCGCGCTGGGCTCGCCGCTCCAAACGCCTCAAGCGATCATTCTGAGAGACCGGGACCGTCATGCGAAATCCGCCGGGGCAAGAGGTCGGCGAGTCACCAGAAGGTCGACGAAAGGGCCCGTTTCATCCAGGCCGGCTTCGCGCTCGATCGTGACCCGGTCGCCGTAGTACTGCGCCGACGCATGAACGAGACCCACCGCGAGATCGTCCATGCCGCGGGGGCTGCGATACCGCATGCGCGCGCGATCTTCGCTGCGCTCGCGTACAACGATGCTTGGCAGTTCCGCATCCGGATAGAGTTTTCTGACTTCCCGATGGACCTGCCCATCGACACTGTCCAGGAAGTCGAACAGGGTCGTCTGCCGTTTGTAGTACGCCCTGAACTTCTCTGTGAAATGACAGCCGAGACACTCGCCGAACCCGGCAACGAGATCAGGACCAGGCTTTCCCGTCATGCGGGACAATGCCGACACGAGCATGACGATCTCAGCGTGATCGTAGGTGCCCGCCGCGGTGTAGACGCCACCGCTCGGAACCCCGCTGCCGTCAATGATGTCGTCCACCATGTCCGGACCGAAACTGGCCGCGACATGATCCAGAAATTCCGTGAATACAATGCCTCTCATATGCCCCCGCCTGCCTCCGGACCGATCCGCCGCTCTCAGATCCCGGAGTCCGCCGCTCTACCGACCCAAGGTGGCACGGGTATGCTGAGAATTCGTTAAAACCTAGAGAAGCATTGTCTCCATCATGGTTACCCAAGATAGCATTCACCCTGATCACCACGGCTGTGGGGACAGTGATCAGCTGCCGATTCCGAACGCCGCTTGCCGCATCACGGAATGAGTTTCTAATTACCCACAGAAATCCACCCTCAAGCGAAACGCAAAGCCGATCTGTCGGCGTTGGCGGGAAATTTTTTCTACACACGGCAACGAGTTTGAAATCACGACCCCCGCATTTCCACGGCCACTTGCCTATCTTCTGGCATGGAGCGGCTGCCGCCTGACGCGGAGCTGTCGTCCTGACGATGCAGCAGCATCCTGCATGCCGAGCGGAGAGTTGACGTGGCCCCCACCGAATTCCAGAAGACGCAGGACGAAGACAGTCGGCTTGCCGTCTTTCCGGCCTTCCACAAAGTTGCCGGCCGGACCGTGCTCGTGGTCGGGCATGGCGATGAAGCTGCCGCCAAGGTCCGGCTTCTCGGCGAAACATCGGCCGACATTCTGGTTGTTGGCGAAAACCCTGAACCGGTGCTTTTCGACGCGATCCGCAAGACCGGGGCACGGCATGTGAAGCGCGGTTTTCACGCCTGCGATGTCACGGATGCCGTCCTGGTCTTTGCTGCAACAGGTGATGCGGCAGAGGATCGTGCGATCGTGGAAACGGCGCGGATTGCCGGAATCCCCGCAAATGCGGTCGACCGGCCGGACCTTT
>JANQQB010000127.1 GCA_028285165.1 Rhodobiaceae bacterium | reverse complement strand
GGGCCGCGTTGGCGGGCGCCATCATTCTCGGCGCGCGGACCGGCAAATACGGCAAGGGCGGCGAAGTGCACCCGATGCCCGGATCGTCGATTCCGCTGGCGACGCTCGGTACCTTCATCCTGTGGCTCGGCTGGTTCGGCTTTAACGGCGGATCGCAACTGGCGCTCGGCACGATCAGCGATGCCTCGTCCGTCGCCAAGATCTTCGTCAACACGAACACGGCCGCTGCGGCCGGCGTCCTGACCGCGATGATCCTGACGCAAATCATCTACAAGAAAGTCGATGTGACGATGGCGCTGAACGGCGCGCTCGGCGGTCTTGTGGCGATCACCGCGGAGCCGCTGGCACCGTCGGTCTTCCTGGCGATCATCATCGGTGGTGTCGGCGGCGCGCTCGTCGTGTTCTCCGTACCGCTGCTCGACCGCTTCAAGATCGATGATGTGGTTGGCGCCATTCCGGTGCACCTGGTCTGCGGCATCTGGGGCACGCTGATCGTGCCGCTGTCGAACAGCGACGCAAGCTGGGGCACCCAGATCATCGGTATCGCCGCCTATGGCGTCTTCACGTTCGTCGCATCGGGCATCCTCTGGTTCGCGCTCAAGAGCACGATCGGGATCCGGGTCTCGGACGAAGAGGAATCGCTCGGCCTCGACAAGGTCGAGGTCGGCGTCGAGGCCTATCCGGAGTTCGGCCAGGGCAGTGCCCGCCTCTAAGACAATCGGTCACCGTCGTTCGAGCGACGGTGACCATACCGCCGGTCCGGGCGTTCCCGGGACGGATCCATGCCCAAAGCGGTCGGGCTGTGTCGGCCGCTGACTTGAAACCCGGCAGTGCGCTGCCGGGTTTTTTTGTCGAGCACCGTCAGCCTGTGTTGCTCAAACGCAACGATCCCATCCAATCTGACATGAAAATCGCCTCGATCCGACGTGCCGGTGCATAAACACCAGGTCCGGATCGCATAGCGCTTCGCCTTTCCAGTCGAGAGCAAGAGCGGGAATTACCTTATATACTTCCTATGCTTAGGGATAACGATCCAACATCGTATTGCTCGAGATAGCCGTGTATTGAATAGTCGAAGGCCGATATTCTATTTTTGAGAGCTGTGTGAGAATTATAACTGTTGCTAGAAAACCTGTTGATTACACGAGTTGGCGTATTGTTTGTGACCGACCATTTTCTTATCGATGAATCGGGTATCGATTCGATTTGTTGATGCTCGCTGTCGATCTCTATTCGACAGCGTGGCGGAACCCTTCGGAAAGCGTGGGATTCCCCTCGGTTCATCGGACCTTCTGTCTTCCTCCCTGGCGCCTCGGCGCCGACTTTCAAACCCGGGCACCGCGCCCGGGTTCTTTTCGTCATTTCAAGGAAAACGATCAGCTCGCCGCATCGTCACCCGAAGTCGAAATCGGCGATGACCGGTGCATGGTCGGAGGGTTTTTCCCAGCCGCGTGCCGGCTTGTGGACATCGACCGCGCAAAGCGCCGGTTGCAGGTCCTCGGTGATCCAGACATGGTCGAGCCGCCGCCCCTTGTCGGATTTTTCCCAATTCGGAGACCGATAGCTCCACCACGTATAGAGGCGCTCCTCGGGCGGGATGTGGCTGCGCATGGCATCGACCCAGCCCCCGTCGGCCAGGACACGGTTGAGGCCATCGGTCTCGACCGGCGTATGGCTGACGACTTTGAGCAATTGTTTGTGCGACCACACATCGGTTTCCAGCGGGGCGATGTTGAGGTCGCCGACCAGGATCGTGCGGGATCGGGACGTTCGGTCGGCAGCATAGCGGGCCTGCATTTCGTCGACGAAGGCGAGCTTGTGCGCGAATTTCGGATTGGCTTTGACGTCGGGAACGTCACCGCCGGCCGGTACGTAATAGTTCTCGATGTTGATGGGTGCGCCGTCGATCTCAACGTCGGCGGCAATGTGCCGGGCATCGGTCTGGTCGCAGAAATGGCGGCGGGTGACGTTCTCAAGCGGATGACGCGAGACCAGGGCGACGCCGTGATAGCCCTTCTGGCCATGCACCGCGCAATGCTCGTATCCCGTCTTGCGGATGGCCGCGAGCGGGAATTCGCCGTCTCGGCACTTGATCTCCTGCAGGCACAGGATATCCGGTTCGAATTCCTTCAAGAGGCGTTCGACCAGGCCGATCCGCAGCCGGACCGAGTTGATGTTCCAGGTGACAATTCGAAATGCGGAGGCCATGGATATCCGATCGTGATGGGCATGGGGGTTGGCGCGGGGACCGCGCGGGGACGATGCGCGGCGCCATTCTGGCCCGAGGGCTTACCATACCCTGTCAGCAAACGACATCCGTGCCGCCGCCGGACGGAGGTGCGCCGGCGTTGACGGATTTAAAACGGGGAATTCGCGTGTCCTGCGTTCGTTCCGGCAGGGACTATCGGCGGCGCGTCACTGGTTGCCGCCGAGCGGCCTTTCGCGCAGATACTGAATGGTGAACCGGCGCGGATTGACCGGCTTGTTCTTTTCCACGTTGTAGATCGCGACCGACGTGTCGAGGCCCTGTGCATCGGTGACCGTCCACTGGCGCAATTCATGGGTGTCGCCGTCGAAGATCATGGTCAGGGTGCCTTCGCCGAACAACGTCGATTCCTTGACCACGATCGTGATGATGTCGGAGGCAATGGAAATGTCCATGACATTCGATGTCGACACCAGATCGATGTCTTCGCTCAACAGGAACCGCAGCGGCGTGCGCTTGAGCGGCCACAGGTCCTGGGTGTCGCGGCGCTTGTCGCGGATCGCGATCGACTTACCGTCCGAGACGATGTCGACCTGGGCCGGCGGGGCGTAGACAAAGTGGATTTTGCCTGGGCGCTGGAGTGCAAAAGTGCCCTCGATGCGAGAGCCGTCGGGACCGAACTGGATGAATTCGCCGGTCAGCGTCTGAAACGAGTTCAGATAGGCGTTGATCGAGGTGACGGCGCTGTCACGATCGGGCGATGTCTCGGCACGGGCCGGCCCGGAAAGCGCCAGGATGGGCACGACAAGGGCGGCAGCCAGCAGGCCAAGTGAGAGGATCAGCCGACGGACGGCTGAGATGCGCCGGAAATTCATGGGCTTGCCTTCATCCAATGATTTCGGAACGGTCCGGCCCGCACGGGATCCTGCCCAACGTGGCTTCGGTATTGGGGGAATCGCGGTCCGTTCGGGTGTCTATCCTGTTTCAATATGGCGCGAACATGACGGTTCGGGCCTCACATATCGTCGCCGGTTTCGACCAGTATTTCGCGCTTGCCGGCATGGTTGGCGGGCCCGATCAGGCCCTCCTGCTCCATGCGTTCGATGATGGAAGCCGCACGGTTGTAGCCGATCGACAGCCGCCTTTGTACATAACTGGTGGATGCCTTCTTGTCCCGCAAGACGATTGCGACCGCCTGTTCGTAGAGATCGCCGCCTTCCGAATCGCCCCCACCCGCTTCGTCGCCGGACCCCGGATCGACCTCGTCTTCATCGGTGATCGCCTCCAGATATTGCGGCACACCCTGGCTTTTCAGATGGTTCACGACCTTTTCGACTTCATCGTCGGACACGAACGGGCCATGCACCCGCTGAATCCGGCCGCCGCCGGCCATGTACAGCATGTCGCCCATGCCGAGCAATTGTTCGGCGCCCTGTTCCCCGAGAATCGTGCGACTGTCGATCTTCGAGGTCACCTGGAACGAAATCCGGGTCGGGAAGTTCGCCTTGATCGTGCCGGTGATGACGTCGACCGAAGGGCGCTGGGTCGCCATGATGA
>JANQQB010000123.1 GCA_028285165.1 Rhodobiaceae bacterium | reverse complement strand
GAAGGTCGGCGGGATGCCGATGGCGATTTCCGGCTTGGCGAAGACGGCCCCTTCCGCGGCGACCGCAAGGTGCGCGGCTTCGGTAATCTCGCATCCGCCGCCATAGGCAAGACCGTTGACAGCCGCGATCACTGGCTTCGGAAACGCCTCGATCCGGGCGGTCATGGCCTGGCCCCGGCGCACGAAGTGCCGGACGGCATAGTCGGCGCCGCGTTTCGTGGCTTCGGTGAATTCGGGGATGTCGGCACCGGCCGAAAAGGCCCGATCGCCGGCTCCGGTCAGGATGACGGCGCCGAGCTCTTGGTCGTCCTCGATCCGGTCGAGATGCGCCACCAGGCAGTCGACGAGGGCGAAGTTGAGGGCATTCAGCTTGTCCGGGCGGTTGAGAGTAAGAAGCGCGACGGCGCCGCGGCTTTCGAACAGGACGGGATCCGGCATCAACGGGCCTTTTTGAAGGAGGAGAGGAGCGGGGGCGCAAGGTAAAGGCGTTCCATTTGTGGATAAACTCACTGGTCAGTATACTCAGCAAATGCCGCAAGATTCCGTCCCGACCCGCGATCGTATCAT
Organism: Rhodobiaceae bacterium; assembly: GCA_028285165.1. Taxonomy (GTDB): domain Bacteria; phylum Pseudomonadota; class Alphaproteobacteria; order Rhizobiales; family JANQQB01; genus JANQQB01. Next base: position 50,472 of record JANQQB010000123.1, on the reverse strand, counting down.
CGCCGCTGCCGCCCGGCTGTTTTATGCCGAAGGCATCAGGGCCGTCAGTGTCGACGCTGTTGCCGAGCGTGCCGGCATCACCAAGAAGACCCTCTACTATCACTTTCGCAGCAAGGACGATCTGGTCGCGGCTTACCTGCAATCCCGCGACCAGCCCGCCCTGGATGCGTATGCGGCATGGTTTGAAAATGCCGAAGGCAATGTCGCTGAGCGCATCCGCGCGATGTTCCGTGAATTCGCTCGATCGGCCGACACCGACCGCTGGCGCGGCTGCGGTTTCCTGCGCACCATTGCCGAGCTGGCCAACATGCCGGGCCACCCGGCCGTGAAGGCGGGCGCCGCCCACAAGAAGCGGTTCGAGGCCTGGTTGACGGACATTCTCGATCAAAACGGTCTGCTGGAACCTGCGACGGTGGCGCGGCGCATCGTCATCCTGCTGGACGGTGCGGCCACCGTGATGCTGATCCATCGCGATGCAGCCTATGTTGAGACCGCTGGTGACGTTGCGGGGGATTTGGTTGCAACGGCTGTCCGGAAAGGCCGCGAGCGCTCGGTCTGACCACCAGGCCAAGAATGGCAAGGGGGCCGTTCACTCCGGTTCGCGGGCAATCGCCCGGATTTCGACGATTGCGCCCTCGCGCACGAACCCGGCGACCTCGATCGCCGTCCAGGCCGGGTAGGGTTCGACAACGCATTCGGCACGAACCGACTGGAAGACGCCGAAATGGTCTTTCAGGCCAACATGATAGCTGGTCATCTCGACCAGATGGCTGAAATCCATGCCGCCGGTTTCCAATACCAGCGCGACCTTGCGAAACGCATCGCGGATCTGCGCTTCCGGGTCCGCCGCAAGGCTTCCATCGGCCCGCGCCCCCGTGAATCCGGTCAGAAACACGAAGCCGTTGCAGACCAGACCCGGCGACATGCGCCAGTCGTCGTAATAGTCCTTGAGTTCGGAAGGGACGATGGCATTGGGGGTCATGCGAGAAACCCTTCTGGTCGGGAGAGTGCGCGTCCGGCGCGAACGTTCGCAATCACCATGTCGACAAAATCAATGAACCGAAAGGGCGGATTTCCCATTGACGCCAGCTCTTATTTCTATAATACTAGATTTATCGAATTAAGGATGCAGATCCGGCACTGATCGTCAGAATCGGATTTTCAGGAGATTTCCCATGAGCGATACGACACAGGTGCCAGCGCCAGCACCAAGGGCGGCAGCGGAACTCTGGTCCCGGTTGGCCACCCCCTGGACCATCACGATCACGGTCCCGATTCTGATCGCGCTGTTCGATGCCGCGAATTTCATACCGGCAACCATATTTGCGCTTTCGGCCTTCGCGGGAACGCTGCCCTATATCGCCTTCGCCGTCGTTCTGATCGCCGGCATGAAGGCGGCCGGCGCCGAGGCGATGATCGCCGAGGCGTTCAAGGGGCGGGAAAACCGGATGATCGTGCTTGCTGCCCTGTTCGGCGGGCTGGCGCCGTTCTGTTCGTGCGAGGTCATCCCGTTCATTGCCGGCCTCCTGGCGCTTGGCGCGCCGCTATCGGCCGTGATGGCCTTCTGGCTGTCGTCGCCGCTCATCGATCCGCCGACGCTGCTGATCACCGCGGCCGCGCTCGGTTGGCCGTTTGCCATCGGCAAGGCGGTCTCCGCCGTGGCGCTCGGCCTGTTCGGCGGCTTTGCGATCAAGTTCGCCTTGCAGGCCGGCGGCCTCACGAACCCGTTGCGGGACTACAAGGCAAGCGGCTGCGGCTGCGGCCCGTCGCCGTTCAAGGGCACGCCGGTCTGGCGCTTCTGGGAAGAAGAACCCCGTCGCGTCGTGTTCCGCGCCGAATTCGTTCAAAACGCGCTGTTTCTGGTGAAATGGCTGGCACTTGCCTATGTCCTGGAAGCGCTTTTGGTCACCTATGTTCCCGCATCGCTGATCGCCGGTCTTGTCGGCGGTGAGGGCATTGTCCCGATTGCCACCGCGGCCCTTGTCGGCATGCCGGCCTACCTCAACTCCTATGTCGCGCCGCCGCTGCTTGCCGGCCTGATGGAACAGGGCATGAGTGCCGGCGCCGCCATGGCCTTCATGGTTGCGGGTGCGGTCAGTTCGATCCCGGCCATGGCCGCCGTCTGGTCGCTGGTCCGCCGCCGCGTCTTTGCCGCCTATCTCGGTCTGGGCGTGTCCGGTGCGATCATCTCCGGCGTTGTTTTCCAGGCCTTCGTGTGAGCGGCGGATCATGCAGTCGATCGTAACGGTTCGGGTCGATGCCACTCAGTCAGACGGGCGCCTTTTGCTGGCGCCCGTCGGCATGGCGACACCCCATCAGCGGCCGACCGGATTTCATGTTGCAGGTGGCTCGGTCGAGCTTGTCGCCGAGGCGACAACCGGTCAGTGGGCGGCACTCGTAAGGCCGCGTTTGGAGGCATCGGCCGACCCGGTAATCACCGTGAGCTACACGGTTGAACACGCTGTCGATTGGTATCCGCCGGCTTTGTTCGAGCCGCGCCGAAACCGTTACACGGACGCCGCCGAGGCGCTCGTCCAGGATGTACGGCGGATCGCCGCTCAGGCCGGGGGCGGGCACGCGGCCATCGAGGCGATCGTCAACGACACGGCGCAAAAGTTCTCCTACGGGCATCCCGAGGAGCGCATCGGCGGCATGGCGGAAATCCCGCTGCTCGGATGCGGTCTGACCGAAGGATCCTGCGTCGACATCAACACCTATCTGATCGCCGCCTTGCGCGCCGCCGGTCTGGAGGCCGGATATGCGACCGGCTATTTCTTTCCCGAAGAAAAGGCTGGCACGTGCGATGACATGCATTGCTGGGTCGTCACCCGGCATGCCGGCGTCGTCATGGAATGGGATATCGCCCATCACCTGAAAATGGGCACGCGCACGATCTGTTGCGGTCTCAACCCGAAGCCGGGCCGGCGTATCGCCCTGTTTCACTCCATGGGGCTCGATTTCCTGCAGATTGGCGTTTCTCGACTGAAACTGCTTGCCGAACCGGTGTGGATAGACGCCGACGGCGGTGCCGAGGATTCCCGTATTGCCATCGCGATATCCGATGCGGTGCCGCCAGCCGCCATCATGCATCCGCCGAACGCGCAATCGCCGCGAGCTGTGATCTGACGATACCGACGTGAAATGGCTCGATAATCCGCAGATAGGTCCGGCCGAGCGCGTTGTGCGTGCGCACCCAGGTGGCAAGTGAGATGGTGTGCGGATCGTCGGCCTCGCGGCGAACCGCCAGGCGGAAATCCAGGTGACGATCGTCCTCGCCGAGCAGGATTTCCCAGTCCGTGATCGCGCGAAGTTTCATGAATCCGATGCTTTCGCCGACGGCTACCGTATCGCGCCTGCGGTCGTCGGTCGGCAGGCTGTTCGTCGTTTTGAGCCCGAACGGCGTAACGGCGCAATCGCGGATTGCGAGCAGCGCACGGATCCAGATCGGTCGATTGGCGAACAATCGTCTGGCGATTTCGTGCAGCGGAATCTCGGCGTCGGAGAGGCGCACCGTATAACAATCGAGGAAATCAGACGGGCGGAACAGGGAATGGAGCGCGCTGTCCGCAGACAGTCTTGTCTTTCTGACGCGCATAAATGACCTCCGGAGGAATGACGGAGAAGGGTGCATCACCCTACCGCCCACCGCGACATTGCATATGAGGTGATTTGACCCGTCGGCAAAAGGTCCGCAGCAGGCAGCCCGGACTGCACCTGTCATATGTCCGTCCTATATGTCTGCATACCGGACCGCATGGCCCCGGAACCTTATGCGAACACGGGGAGAGGGCCCATGCGCACCATCATGTTGTCGGTCTTGCTGGCGTTCGGCATGGCCGGGCCGGTGACCGCAAACGAATATTTTGTCGATCCGGTTGCCGGAGCGCCAACCCATGACGGTTCGTCGGAAAGGCCCCTGAAATCCGTTCAGGACCTGGTGCGGTCAGGGCGTCTTGAGCCCGGCGATATCGTGCGGCTGCGCTCCGGCTATCATGGCGCCCTGTCGATTGCCGGCCGCCACAATGCCGAACCCGTAACGATTGTCGCCGATGACGGCCACATGCCGCGGCTTCGGCACCTGCGGATCCGCGGCAGTTCCGGCTGGACCCTGTCGGGCCTCTGGATCAGCCCGAGCCATGCCCGGACAGCGCTGTTCACGCCGATCGTCGAGATCGACGCCGGCTCCAGCAACATCGTCCTGTCGGACAGCCGGATCGAAAGCGTGGCCGATTCAGCGGGCCGCACGGCGGAGGACTGGCTCCGCAACACCGCATACGGCATTCTGGCCGCCGGTGAGGCGATCGAAATCCGCGGCAATACGATCCGCAACATCCGACACGGCGTGGAGGTCGCCGGGCCGCGTGCCGTCGTTGAGGACAATCTCATCGAGCATTTCATTGCCGACGGCGTCCGCGTGCTCGGGGACCACAGCGCGGTTCGCGACAACACGATCCGCAATTGTTATGGCGTCGACGACCATCACGACGACGGCATCCAATCCTGGTCGCTGGATGAAGACGGACGCGCCGGTCGCGGCGAGGTCGTAGGCGTCGTGATCAGCGGCAACACCATCATCAACCACGAAGATGTCACCCATCCGCTGGCCTGCACGTTGCAGGGGATCGGCCTGTTTGACGGCATATTCGTGGACTGGGTGATCGAAAACAATGTGGTCGCGGCCGACCATTGGCACGGCATCACCGTCATGGGTGCGCGCAACGTTCGTGTGGTCAACAACACCGTGTTCGATCCGGTGCCGGGCGAGCCCGGGCCGTCCTGGATTACCATCACGACGCATAAGGACGGCCGGCTTCCGGAAGCCAGCCTGATCGCCAACAATCTGGCGCCGTCCTTCAATGCGGGAGGGTTCGATGCGGCCAGGTTCGTAACCGGCCCGAGCGGTGTCGAGTTGCGCGACAATTTGGAAATCGACGATCCGGACCGGTTTTTTGTCGACGCGGCCGCTTTCGATTTCCGCCTGCGTGAGGGCAGTCCGGCAATCGATGCGGGCAACGCGCAGGATGCGCCGCCGCTCGATCGGGCCGGCGCGACCCGTCCTGCCGGTCGCGCCGTCGATCTGGGCGCCTACGAGCGGCAATAGCCGCCCGTAGCGTTCAGCGGGAAGAGGTCAGCTTGCGACGGCCAGGCAATCCCGGAACGAGGACGCCATGCCCCGCAGGAGTTCGAAATAGAGCGACGGACCGTTCTCAAGTCCGGCGCCGAGCGGATCGAGCACGCCGGACTTGGCGTTCGTCCCGTCCGTCACCACCGTGACGAGCTTCGGCTCGAATTGCGGCTCTGAAAAGACACACGCTGCATCGAGTTCCTTTAGCTTGCCCTGAATCTCGCCGACCCGGCGCGCTCCCGGAATGACTTCCGGGCTGACGGTGATCGAACCGACTGCCTTGAGGCCGAACCGGTCTTCGAAATAGTGATAGGCGTCGTGGAACACCACGAAGGGTTTGTCCTTGACGGGCTCCAGCGTGGTTTTGATTTCGGCCGTCAAGTCGTCCAGCCGTGCCATGAGGGCTTCGGCATTGGCCTCGTATTTTGCCGCGTTGGCCGGGTCATGCGCGACCAGTGCTTCTTCGATTTCGTGGACCAGAGCCTTGGCGTTTTGCGGGTCCAGCCAGATATGGGCGTCGACTCCGCCGTGTCCGTGCGCGTGGTCACCATGATCGTGGCCCTCGTGGGCATGGTCGTCATGCTTCGCGGCGTGATCATGACCCTCATGGGCATGGTCGTCGTGTTTTGCAGCGTGGCTGTGGCCTTCGTGCGCATGGTCGTCATGCTTTTCAGCGTGATCGTGGCCTTCATGGGCATGATCGTCATGCTTTGCAGCGTGGCTGTGGCCTTCGTGCGCATGGTCGTCATGCTTTTCAGCATGGTCGTCATGCTTTTCGGCGTGGTTATGGCCTTCGTGCGCGTGGTCGTCATGCTTTTCAGCATGATCATGACCCTCATGCCCGGCTTCTTCGTGGCCGTGGTCGCCGTGGTCATGGCCCTCAAACGCACCGCCTTCGCGGAGGTCGAGCCGAACAAGGTCATGGGCCTTCATCAATTCCACCGAAACCGCCTTGGACCCGATCGTCTCGATCGGTTTTTCCAGAAACGCTTCCAAATTGGGGCCGACCCAGAAGACGAGTCCGGCTTTTTCAAGGTCCGCGGCCTGCGACGGCTTGAGCGCATAGGTATGCGGCGATCCCGCGCCGTCGATGATCAGCTCCGGTTCGCCGACGCCTTCCATGACGGCTGCGACCAGCGAATGCACCGGTTTGATCGAAGCAATCACATCGGAATGAGCGCTGGCGGCATTGGGAACGAGCATGAGGGCGGAGGCGGCGAGGAGAAATCCACGCATCGATTTCATCGAAAAGCTCCATCTGAATACGGTTGCTGTTATGGTATAACGTGTTGCATAAATGTCGGCAAGCGGAGATACTCGCCACCCGGCGGGATCGCTATGGAATCGCAAACGGAAAGCCGATCGTGCTCCACAATACAGATCCCCTTGTCTCGCTTTCCGGCGCGGGCATCCAGCGCGACGGCCGATGGCTGGTGCGCGGTATCGACCTTACGGTTGTACCCGGGGAGATCGTAACGCTGATCGGCCCCAACGGGTCCGGCAAGTCGACGACGGCCAAAATGGCACTGGGTCTTTTGAAGCCGGATGAGGGAACCGCCAGCCGACGTGAGGGGCTGGTCGTGGGGTATGTCCCGCAACGCATTACGATTGACTGGACGCTCCCTCTTTCGGTTGACCGGTTCATGCGCCTGACCGCGCGCCCCCGTTCGGACCATGTGAAATCTGCCATGCAGGCCACTGGAGTAACGCATCTGCGCCGTGCGGAGGTTCGAACCTTGTCCGGCGGCGAGTTCCAGCGGGTTCTCCTGGCCCGCGCCATGGCCCGGCGGCCGGATTTGCTTGTCCTTGACGAACCCGTCCAGGGCGTCGATTTCAATGGCGAGATCGCACTTTATGAGCTGATCGGGCGCATTCGCGACGACCTTGGATGCGGCATCATGCTGATTTCCCACGACCTGCACGTCGTCATGGCCGCAACCGACCGTGTGATCTGCCTGAACGGCCATATCTGTTGCCAAGGCTCGCCGAAAGCGGTGGCGACAAGCGAGGAATACCGGCGCCTGTTCGGGTCCCGCGCAACCGCGACGTTGGCCGTCTACGAACACCAGCACGACCACACACATCTGCCGGACGGCCGGGTGCGCCACGTCGACGGCACGATAACCGACGAATACCATCCGGGGGACGGTCACCACGAGCACGCCGAGGCCGAGCCGGTCCGCACGGAGGACCATGATGTTCGATGATTTTTTCACCCGCGCGCTGGTAGCCGGGATCGGTGTGGCGCTGGTCGCCGGACCGCTTGGCTGTTTCATCGTCTGGCGTCGGCTGGCCTATTTCGGTGACACGCTGTCGCATGCGGCGCTGCTGGGCGTCGCGCTCGCCTTCCTGCTTGAGGTCGACATCACTCTTGCCGTCTTTGCCGTATCGGCCCTGGTATCGATCGCATTGTTGCTTTTGCAACAACGGGCGAGCCTGTCGTCGGATGCGCTTCTCGGGATCCTGGCGCATGCCGCGCTTGCCCTTGGGCTCGTCGTGCTCGCCTTTATGACCTGGATCCGCATGGATCTGATGGGATTCCTGTTCGGTGACATCCTGGCCGTGTCGCATTGGGACCTTGCCGTGATCTGGGCAGGGGGCACCGCAGTGATCGGGGTTCTGGCTTATATCTGGAACCCGTTGTTCGCGGCGACGGTGAACCCCGACATGGCGGAGGCAGAGGGCATGAATCCGGATCGCGCCAATTTTATCTTCATGCTGTTGATGGCCACTGTTATCGCCATTTCCATGAAGATCGTCGGCGTGTTACTGATTACCGCCATGCTGATCATCCCCGCGGCAACGGCCCGCACATTTGCCACCGGACCGGAACAGATGGCCGTGCTTGCGGCCCTGATCGGAGCGCTGGCTGTGGTGTTCGGTCTATTCGGGTCCCTTGAATGGGACACACCGTCAGGCCCGACAATCGTGGTGGCGGCCATGGTGCTCTTCATTCTGAGCCTGACACCCATCGCGAGCCTTGTGACACGACGGCGCGGCGTCCCGGCTGCCCTCGGCGAAGGAAGGAAAACGCAATGACGGCAAGCCTGCACAGCCATGCCGACTTGACGAAGAACCAGACGCTGGTTTTTGGCGCGCTGTCCGAAGCCGACCGACCGCTCAGTGCCTACAAGATCCTGGACCGTCTGCGCGACGACGGTTTTCGGGCACCGCTTCAGGTCTATCGGGCACTCGACAAACTCGTCGAATTCGGTCTCGTACACCGCCTCGAAAGCCTCAACGCGTTTGTGGCCTGCCGGCACCCGGCATGCGACAGCCACGAGACCATCGCCTTCACGATCTGCGATCGGTGCAACCAGGTTGAGGAAATCACGGATCCATCGCTTGCCAAGTCCCTCAAGAAATTGGCTGATGGATCCGGTTTTATCCTTCAAAAGTCGACGGTCGAACTGCGCGGCATCTGCCAGAGCTGTGCGGTCGCCTGACCGTGTCTTGGGCTGATCGAGGCGATCACGTCGTCGCTTGAGGCGACGGAGGGCGCGGACGGTAATGGTCTCCGCAAATTGATCGCGTCGGTCTGATCAGGCCGGGGCGGGCGGTAGCGCCCGGGTGGACCGCGCGCCCCAGCCCATCTCAGTAAGCCTTCAGGTCGGCAGCTCTTGCATGATCATCGGCGCCGGGTGGTAGCGGAAGCCCTCGCCCACTTTCTCCACATGCCCGATCCCGGGCCAGGGGAAGTGATAAGCGATCAGCGGAAGGCGCTGCGCCGCGATCATGTCGAGCACGCGCACCCGGGTCTGCGCGGACTGCGCAGGGTCGGTGTCGAACGCGAACTGAGTGAGCGGCGTCTCAAGAAGTATGACGTGATGGTGTGTGAGATCGCCGATCACTGCGAGGGTATCGTTTCCGGAGGTGACGATGAAGGCTGTGTGCCCCACCGTATGTCCCGGGGCAAACATGGCCTGTAGGCCCGGCAGAAATTCTTCACCATCCTTGAAGAATTTCATCCGGTCCTGATTGGGCATCAGATTGCGCCGTGCGCCCTCGACGAAGGGCGCCATCCAGGCTGGATCTGTGGCAGAGAGCTTGGCCTCGTCCGTCCAAAAGTCGAAATCCGCCTCCGAGATCCAGATTTGCGCATTCGGGAAGATCCGCTCGCCCGCATCGGACATAATGCCCCAGACGTGGTCGCAATGGCCGTGGGTGCATACAATGGCGGTGATCGTGCCCGGATCGATCCCGGCGGCGGCAAGGCTCGGCATCAGCTTACCGGGCGTGGGGCCGAACATCTGCGAACTCCCCATGCCCGTGTCGAAGAGGATGCGTTGGTCTCCGGCATCGACTACCAGGATGTTCTGCTCCAGTACTGCGTTGTCAGTGGGCAGAAAATTGCGGCTTAACATGGCGCGCATATCATCGGCGGAGGGGCCGAGGAAGCTCGCCGTTGGGTCGCCAAGCGGCAGGATTCCGTCGGAGACGACCGTACCGAGAAGTTCGCCGATTCGAAAACGGTAGAAGTACGGCGCCTGGTTCAGGGCGGACGCTGCCTCTACCTGGCCCGGAGCGACCATCACGCCACCGGCAGCTGCGGCGAGGCCGAGGCCCGCGGAACCGAACAACAGGCTACGGCGGTCCAGTTTCGGGCCGTCGTTGACGAGGACCGGGGATGGGGTCATTGGTATGCCTCCCTAGGATCTGTTGTTGTTGGAAAAGACTTGGACGCCGCGATGTCCGCGACGGGGTAGATGCAGCATCATGCCACCAACATGGGGTGGCGACAACAGACGGAGTGTTCACACGGCACTGCAGCAAGTGCCTCCGGCCCTTGTACAGCCACTGATATTGCGGGCGCGTGCGGTAAAAAAGTATCGTTTTGGTTTCGGCTCTCAGTTCGAGGTCGGGCGAACCAGTCAAGGTGACGCCAATAAAGCCGACGCACTTGGGATTGTGCGCCGCACGAGGCGGCCCCAGCCCTCAAATGACATTCAAAGTCGTGCCAGTTGATCGGTTGTTCCACGCAACACGATCGAGTCTTGGGCCACTGATTGTTTTCATGCAGCAGCGAATGCGCGTCCCAGTGGTAAGATATGAGGACGGATCGCGCCCAAACCGTCAAAAGGGCTCGATTCACATCGTTTAGATAGGTTACGCCTTCGGGTCTGAAGATTGACGTAAACACTTGGTGTCCGTGCCTGATGTTGGAGCGTGCGGGCACGATCCACCACGACCCGCTTCCGATCACCAATGAATCCGTAACCAAATACCGGCTTCGCCGACAAACCGAAAAACGCTGACGTTTATTTCTTTGGCCAGGAGAAGTGGACAGCGGACTTTCGCAAACCGCTATCCATCTCACGTCGAAACCGAGTTGCAGACGGTCCGACCCAAAGCGTCGGCTTCAGATCGCCCGCATGCGCAGGCGCTGCGTCAGGAGTTCAAGCGCGACGACCGTCAGGAAGATGACCAGCAGGATGGTCGCGACGTGATCATAATCGAACAGGTCCCATCGTCCCTTCAATTCCGTCCCGATACCGCCCGCACCGACGATGCCGAGGACCGTCGCGGTGCGGATGTTCCGTTCCAGGATGTACTGGATATACGCGTAATATTGGGGAGCGACCTGCGGAAACACCGCGTAGCGCAGCACCTTCAGCTTGTTTGCGCCCGTCCCGCGCAACGCCCTTTGCGGTCCCGGGTCGGCGTTTTCGATTTCATCGGCGAAAAATTTTCCGAGAAACCCGCTCGTGTGCAACGCCAGCGCAAGAATACCGGCAATCGGGCCGAAGCCGTACATGAGCACAAAAAACAGCGCCAAAATAAGTTCCGGCATGGCGCGCGCGAAGCTGCACAATCCCCGTGCGGTTTGATAAAAAAATCGGTTCGGAGTGTAGTTTTGCGCAGCAAAATAGGCCAATGGGACAGCCAGGAGAACAGAAAACACCGTCCCCCAAATGGCCATCTCGATGGTTTCCCACATCTTGATCAGAACTTTTACCAGGTAGCCGACCGGCTTTACCAAGAACTCCGCCTCGACTTCAGTAAATTTCTCTTCGATTACGCTGTATTCGCGTTCGGTGCGCACCTCGACATAGGAAAACCAGGGAATGGTGTCGGGGTCGAAATTCTCGATCCTATTGGTTTCCTGGATGGTGGAAATCTGGATTGGAACCGATTTTGCGAGGAAATTGGCTGCGCCGTTGATGACTTTGGATTCGCCGATGCCAAAGACGGAAAGCACGGCGCCCCATGTCTCCGACGCGGCCTTGTCCAGTTCCACATTCTTTGCCGAGAAAGCCGCCAGGAGCGCAATGATCAGCAGGATGCCGACTGTCTTCGGCGTGACGGTGCGGTGCAGTTCCCAGGACTCCGAGGGCAGGCGTGCAGGTTCCAATGTGGACATGAAAATCCCCTATTCGGCCGGGGTCGGGACTCGACCGTTTGCCCTGGCCTTGTCTTCGGCTTTCGGTTCCACGAGCGTTTCCGCGCCGACAAGGTCGCCTTCCTGCCCGCCGTAAATGTGTTGCAGCACGTCCGACGTGAGCGCTGACGGAAGGTCATCGAAAACGACTTCGCCGGAGCGGAACGCCACGATGCGATCGGCGAATTCGATCGCGAACTCGACCTGGTGGAGCGAACACAGAACCGTTGTATCGCGTTGTCGGGAGGCGGCTCGAAGCAAGCGCAAGACGTGACGACTGACGGTCGGATCAAGACTGGCGACCGGCTCGTCGGCGAGAACAACGTCCGGATCGTTGATAAAGGCGCGCGCAATGGCGACCCGTTGCTGTTGTCCGCCGGACAATTCCGACGCCCGCCGATAGAGTTGCTTTTCCTCCATTTCGACTTCTTCCAGGAGCTGGCAGGCGCGCCGTTGCTGATCGATGGGGAACAGCTTCAACATGGCCTTCCAGGTCGGTGTCACCGGAAGGAGGCCGGACAGGACGTTGTGCAGCACGCTCAACCTGGGAACCAGGTGAAGCTGTTGGTGAATCATCCCGATACGACGGCGGATTTCGGCCAGATTGGACGACGTGACCGGTTCACCGTCGAGCACGACCTTGCCCTCCGTCGGCAAGATCAGGCCGTTGACCGTGTTCAGAAGCGTGGATTTGCCGGCGCCGGATGGACCGAGCAGAACGCAGAACTGACCGCGCGGAACATCGAACGCTATCTTGTGGTTTGCGCGCGTGCCGTCCGGAAAAACATGCGTGACCGATTCAAAGCGCAACATCGACGTCTTCCCCATGTGAATTGGGACCGGGCCGCACGCGAAACGACGGCCCGGTCGATTGACGTGATTGCGTTGCGCCTAGCGCTCGCCGGCCTTTTCGATGATTTCGCCCTTCAGGCGTTTGGTGAGCGCGGAGAGCTTGTCGAGCGCGCCCAGCATTTTCTCCAGGGGGTATTCCGTGTCGTACCGGTCGACGGTCTTGCCGCCATAGCCGCGGATGAACTGCGGATCGACCTTGGTGTGGATCTCGCTGAAGGCAAGCCGGATGCGCGCCTTCAGATCGTCATCGAGCTTGGCATTCATGGCGAGCGGCGGGTTCGGAATGCCTTCCGATTTTGCCAGGACCTTGAAGACCGTTGGGTCGATCACACCTTTGGAGACCGCCTTTTCGAAGGCATTGAACGACGCGGCGGCCGCATCCACACGCCCTTCTGTCAAAGCGGCAATCGAGTTGGTGTGGCTTCCTGCAATGACAATCTTCGACAGATCGTTGACCGGGTCGACATCGGCCGCCAACACCATCGCGAACGGGAAATTGAAGGAAGACGTCGAGTTCGGGTCGCCGACGGCAAGGCTGTGATCCTTCAGATCGGCGAGCGTTTCCAATCCGGAATCCTTGCGGGCGTAGATGCCGGAATAATAGACCGCCTGCTCGTTTTTCACATCGACGGCCAAGAGCTCGGCACCGCAAAGTTCACGCGCCTGGCCGTACGTCACCGCGCCGTACCAGCCGATATCCGCCTGATCGTTGCACAAGCCCTGCACGGCTGCTGCGTAAGAGTCCGCCAGGCGCAGATCGAAATGGATTCCATATTCCTCGGTAATGGCATTGAAGACCGGCCGATAGTCGCTCAGCGTGTCACGCGAACCGATTTCCGCGGGCACCATGATGACCCTGACCGGATCCCCTTCGGCACCCGTCGGCATGGTCTGCGCGGACGCAGCACCCATCGGTACCGCGAGCGCGAGCGCTGCGGTGATCAAACTCCGGATATTCATGACTTTCTCCCCACTATCATGACGCGGCCAGTCATCAGGCCGGCGCCCAGAGGAGTGCATACGAGTTCTACAGTTGATTGAACTATTTATGACAAACTCAAGACAGGACTTAATCAAGCGAATGGTGATATTAGTCTGACTAATACTTAGTACCTCGTCGCAGAGATTTTGATGGTTTGACCGGCTTGTCCTGGATTTTGGCTAGGCGCCGTGCGCAGATCGATGCGGGACATCGTTCAAGCAGGGCAACGACGTCCAAAATCCAGGACAAGCCGGCTTTCGGTGGCGAAGGGTCGCGCCTGGGCGTCGTTGCGCCGCTTGCCCGATGTCCCACATCGCGCTGCGCGACGCGCCTAGTCCAGGCACGAGGCTTCGTCATCAAACCATCAAAATCTCTGCGACGAGGTACTAGCGTATTGCTGACTATCGAAGCGTGATCGGGCTGGCGGCCTGATCGTTTTCTCCATAACCCGGATTTTTGCGAGGGCCGGTCGTCCGCCCGGCGCGTCGCGTCTTCGCGTGTCCGCATGATCGGATGGGCGACAGAGAGGGGGATGACGCAGGCTTCACACCAAAGCGCTCAGATTTCCCGAACGGGTTCCAAACTTGAGGCAGGGCAGAACCGGTCGATCCTCCGAACTCATCGATGACGCGCCGTTTGCATTCCGAAAAGTTGCATTCCGAATCCGACACGAACGGTCGTGGATTGACTTGCCGGCCGCGCGCTGGCAGTGCAACGAAGCGGCGTGCGCGCTCATATTTGGAGGCTGGGATGCAGGGTTTCGATATGGGCCGGGTGCCCTCGGTGAGTTTTGGTGTCGGTCGCATCGCGGAATTGCCGGCAATTGTCGGCAAACTCGCGAATGGCCCGGTTTTTGTGGTGGCCGATGCCATATTGCAAGATCTCGGTGTTACCGAACGCCTTTCACACACCTTGAAAGCGGCGGGGATCGAGAGTGAGATCGCGGCAGACATCGCCGGTGAACCGAAAGAAGCGCTGATCGATACGCTTTGCGATCGGCTGCGAGCAGCAAACGCACAGGCCGTCGTCGGGATCGGGGGCGGCGCCGCGATGGATGCGGCCAAGCTGGTGGCTGCGATCGCGCGCGCGGGCCATCCCGCGGCCGCCTATGCGCTCGGCGCCCGCGCCCTGCCGTCGAACGGCGTGCCTGCCATTGCCGTGCCCACAACGGCCGGCACCGGATCCGAGGTGACGCGGACCTCCATTGTCTCGACGAGCGCCGGCACCAAGCATTGGTATTGGGCGGAGGAATTGATGTTCGCGCACGCGATCCTCGACCCCGAACTGACGGTCAGCCTGCCGCCGCATCTGACCGCCTGGACCGGGATCGATGCCGTCGCCCATGCGCTGGAGGCGTCGACGTCTCGCAAGACCAATGCTGCGGGGCTGTTGTTTGGCCTTCAGGCGCTTGCCATCCTGGCCGAAGCTTTGCCCCGCGCGGTGGCCGACGGCCAGGATATCGAGGCGCGCGGCCATATGCTTTGGGGCAGCACGGTGGCGGGTCTCGCACTGCACAATTGCAACACCCATATGGGCCACAACATCAGTCACGCCCTCGGATCCCTGTCGCGCATTCACCACGGCCTGGCAACAGGGTTGGCGCTGGAGGTCACGCTTCCCTGGCTGGTCAGGCGCCGGGAAGGGGCAGAGAATTATGCACGGGCTGCGCAAGCCCTTGGCGGCGGCGCGAAGGCCGACGAATTGCCGGAAATCTTTTCAGCTCTGCTGCGGTCCTGCAAAATCGCCGCTCAGCTGCCGGATGTCTGCGCCGGGGTGTCCGCCGCAGAGCTCTCGGCTGCAATGAAGAGTGATGCGAACCACGGCATTTCACAAAACGCCGCTTGCCCCGTCAGCTTCGATGATCTGGACGAGATGGCCGGGATGATGATGGCGCTGCCGCTGGCCCGTGCTGCCTAGCTATTTCCGTGAAAGCGACACTGGTTTGACTACGAACACAAGCGCAATGAAGGGGTGAGGGAAACACTCTTTACGAAGTGAAGCGGCCTGCCAAATACTCTTTGGTGTCATGTCGATCGCCTGCAAATCCCTGCGCGTAGGATATCGCGTTTGCCAATCCAGAGGTGCCCGCAGTGAATAATCCAGTCTTCCACTTTGAGATCCCTGTGACCGACATGGACCGTGCGGTCGCCTTCTATGAGCACGTGCTCGAACTCGAATTGCACATTCAGATTGTGGATGACTACGACATGGCGTTTTTTCCACGTGACGACAGTCGGCCCGGCGCCAGCGGCGCCCTTGCCAAGGGCGATGTCTACAAGCCGTCGCATGACGGATCGCTCATTTATTTTGATGTGCCCGACATCGACGCCGTGCTTGCTCGAGCGACAGCGCGGGGATCGCGGATACTCTTTGCAAAGAAGGATATCGGCGAGGCGGGCTACGTCGCCGAGTTCGAGGACAGCGAGGGCAATCGAATTGCTCTGACGCAAGCGCAAGACTGAAAGCTGATTGGCGGCAAACAGCACAGTCTACGATGCCCAAATCGTCAACAGAGCGGTAGAGAGAGGCCGAGTTCAGCCAAAGGCTCCGGTTTCGCATTGCAGGACGTCGACCATCCGGCAGCGCGTCATTGCGACGTGATCGAGCTTGGAGCCGTGATCTGTTTCGCCCGATTCGCTTGCGTCTGTCTCACTTTTCGTTTTGCGGTCGGGGGACGACGAATGTCGTCGCCCGACACAGCATGTTGATCAGGCGGCGGCGGCCTTCAACGCGTCCGCGTTCCGCGCGACGAAGTCCGCCCACGTCGCAGGCGCCCGGCCCACCGCGCGTTGGAAAGCCGCGGCGTCGAAGATCTGGTCGGCATTGGGGATCGCGCCCGCCGCGTTCAGTCGGAACTGGTCGCGGATACAGGCCATGTAGGCCGGGTCGGCTCCTGCACCTACCGCACCGTCGTAGAAGACCTGCGGGTCGAGCGGCGCCGTTTCGACGGAGCGCCCGGCGAGCGTGCCGATCCGATCGGCCACTTCTGCCATCGTCGCGGCATCGTAGCCGAGCCGCCAGACCTGTCCGCCGAACGCGTCAGGGTCCTTGAGCGCCGCTGCGGCGAGCGCCGCCACATCGCGCGCGTCGACCCAGCTCCACCGCGCATTGCCGATAAGGTTGGTCAGCGCGCCGCCTTGGAGCCAGCCGAAGCCGAGCAGGTTCTGCATGAACGCTTCAGGCTGGATATGGGTGAAACGGAAGCCCTTGGTCTCGATATAGGCCTCGATCATGCGATGCCAGCCCCAATGGGCGACCTCCGCCGTGTCCGCGCCCGACGCGCCGATATGGACGATATGGTCGACCCCGGCGCGTTTGGCGGCATCGATGACCCTCTTGGAGTGCTTCATCATGTCGACGGTGTAGCCGGTCATGAGCAGGATACCGTCGACACCCTGAACGGCCGCTTCGACCGTGTCCCTGTCGTCGAGATCCAGGTGGATCGGCTCGGTGCCGAGGTCACGCATCGCGTGCGCCTGATCGTCCCGGCGCACGGCGGCCAGTACTTGGACGTCCGCTGCACCGGCCAGTGTGCGGACCACCTCTCCGCCGACTTGGCCGGTGGCGCCGATCACGAGAATGCGGCGTTTGGTTTGATTGATCATGGTCTATTCCTTTCGGTAACAAGAGGGCGGTTCGCGCGCGGCGTCACTCGCCGCTGATCGCATCTTTCTGGACGTCGCCGGCGCCGCCGCGCCAGCCAGTCTCCCGCAGCCAGGCTTCGAAGCTGCGTAGCCCAGGATGGATCTTGCGCAGTGTCGCGTAGTCGCGCCGCGCCGCGTGGCCGTGCCGGTAGAAGAGGAAGTTGTTCAGCACGTCATGGGCGTTCGGCAGGCCCGAAGCCAGGAACGCTTCGTCGCTCGGCGGCAAAAATGCCGCCGGCAGACCTGTCACCTTCTCGAAGGTGGCGACAGCTTCGGCCATGGTCGGGGCGTCGGATCCGATGCGCAGCGTCCGCCCGGCCCATGTCTCCGGTTCCGCGAGCATGATGCGGGCAAAGGCGCCGATATCATCGAGCGCAACCATTGGCCAAGGAGCGTCCCCGGCAAGCGGACCGCGGAATATCAGGCCCTCGTGACCGTCTTCGAGCGCGCCGCGCTCCGGCAGGAAGATGCTTTGGAAGTTCTCGAAATAGGGCTCGGTGACGAGCACGGCGGTGTGCTTGGAGTACCAGCCGTCGTGATCCTGTCGGAAAAACTCGTCTGAACGGCGCCAGTCGATCTCATGCTCGACGGATGCCTTGGCGTCATAATGCGGCACAGGCACCGCTCCGTCGGAAAGGGTGGTCGCGGCGTCGAGAGAAGAATGGACGAAGAGCTGCACGCCCGCGCGTCGGGCGGCCTCCACGACGCGCAGGCCGTGGGTGCGCTCCCTGGCCACCGACTTTTCACCCACGGACCAGAAATTGGTGTTCGAAAAGGCGCCATAGGCGCCTTGCATCACCGCGTCGAGGCCCGTGCCGTCCTCGAGATCGCCGATCACGAAGCGCACCCGGTCGCCGCCCGCCGCCTTCATGGCTTGCGCCCGGTCGCTCTCCGGATTGCGAGTCATGATACGCACGGCCCACGTCTCGCTCTCGTCTTCCAGGAGGGCGTTTACAACGGCGCGGCCCATCGCTCCGGTTCCGCCGATCAGTGCAATCGTCTTCGTCATGGCTCGTTTCCTTGGTTCGGAGTGCCGATGCGCGTGAGGTCTGCGATCGGCTTCGAGCACGAAGATGGGGAGCGGCCATCATCCATTGAAACGCAAAGCTTGGATAAGTAATATCCATGTCATGAATTTAATGCGCTTTGATCTGAACCTCCTCCTGGTCTTCGAGGCCCTGCTCACCGAGGGCCATGTCACCCGGGCCGGGCGGCGGCTTAACCTCAGCCAGTCGGCGACGAGCAGCGCGCTGCGCCGGCTCAGGGAGGCGTTGCAGGACGAGCTTTTTGTCCGCACGGCCGACGGCATGATCCCGACTCCCCGGGCGCTGGAGCTCGCCGAGCCGCTGCGGCGCGCGCTGCGCGACGTCCGCTCCGCGCTTGACGGTGGCGCGTTCGATCCCGCCACGGCAGTGCGCGCCTTCACGATCAGCGCCAGCGACTACGATGTCGCGCTGCATGTGCCCCGCTTGGCACAGCGTATTTCGCGCGAGGCGCCGGGGATCGATCTGCGCATACTGCCGCATGCCAATGTCGACGCGTTCGCACAGGTCGACACCGCGCAGACGGATGTGGCGCTCGGCTGGTTCCCCAGGGCACCGCAGAGGCTCCATAAGCGGTTGATGCTTGAAGAAAGCTTCGTATGCGTCATGCGCCGAAATCATCCGCTCGCCGGGGATCTCCTGACCCTGGACGGCTTCGCCTCGGCGGCCCATCTTCTGGTTACACTGGTGGGCGACACGACCGGGATCATCGATGACATCCTCGCTGAGCATGGTCGCGAACGCCGGGTCGCGATGACCATCCCTCACTTCGCCGCAGCGCCCGGCGTCTTGGCGCATTCCGATCTGATCGCGTCACTGCCGAAGCGCGTCTCGGATCGTTTTGCCGAACAGCATGGTCTCGTCGCCCGACCGCTTCCTTTCGAGAGCTACCGGACCCCGCACGAAATGCTCTGGCATCCAAGGGTCGACAAGCACCCCGCACATCAATGGCTGCGGGACACCCTCATACAGGTGATTCAATGAACCGCTGAAGCCCGTTGGGTCCCATGATCGTCGGAACGCGAACCGGAGAGCGGCGGATCAAGTCAGATGTCGGCGTGAGTCCATGACCCGGCTCATGGCAGGTGTGAGAAATGCAGGTTAACCTGTTCGTTCAGGAGGAATTGCCGTCGTTTCTCCGCCACAAACCAGGTGCGGCTCGGTGATATCCTTCGAAAAGCCGACCTCCGTCTTGCTGGAGGACTTCGTCAACCAGTCTCTCGACGGACGACGTCTCACCGCTTGCGAAGGCGATGTCGAAAGCCTCAAAAAACTTCCGGGCAAATCCGGGATCGTCGGCCGACAGGGCGCGGGGTATGGTTTTTCCCTTGGCCGCCCACAGATCCCGTCGCCGGAAATAATGGGTCGCCAGAGCCGGATACAAGTCAATCAGGATTGCGCACTGTTCCTCTCGGGATCGAGGCGCATGAAGATCGTCGACGAGGTTGGTCAATGCGTATCGTGAAGCATCGATGTCGGCCTTGGACCATCGCGGCGGTCCGTCCTCAAGGACGGTATTGGCCAAGACCTTGAGGCTGCATCCGAACTCAGTCTCGCGCGGCACTTCCACACCTTCCGCGACCATGGTCATGAGGGTCGGTACGCCGCTTGGACGGTCCACATCCCGAAAGAAGTACTCAAGCGTCGCCGGATCGTGCACGAACGCCTCCACGGGCCACGCAGCATAGGTGAACGCTTCTCGATAGGCGGCCTCCAGACGATCGAACACCACAACAAGGTCAATGTCGGACGTGCTCGTCCCTTCACCGCGAATGAGTGAACCGGCCGCGAAGACAGCCAGGGCCTTCGGGTATTTCTCGTCGCGGATCTGGTTGGCAGCCTGCAAGACGGCCGTGAGGTCCATTGGCATGTCGCTCTTCGTTTAACGCGAGGATGGCGCACGTGAGTGATCGGTCGGGTCGTGCAAGGCTGCAAGAAATCCGGGAGGGACCTATTCCCCTGTTTGACGCGGCTCGAGCAAGTTTTCCCGATCTGTATGACCTATTTCATGGCGTTTGCTCAAATATTTTGCACTGCAGAAAATAATTGCATATTGCAATTGACAAGCTAGCTTTCTGCTACTTATCCTCCTTTCTGTAATCGAGCAAAATCAAGAACGCGCTTTGCGCGCCACCCGTCGCAGGATGGTGCCCGTGACAGGTCATGGGCCAATAGCAAACACCCAGTTGGTCGACTGGAATGGTCCCCGATACGAGGGGAGCCATAACAGGCGGCCCCTGCCGGCGACGGTCACGCGGGACAAGGCGGTTGGTCGAGAAGGACGGAGGAAACGGCACGACACCGTGGCAAGGAGCGGTCGACAAACGTCTGCAATCAGAAGGGCCAAAATGATGTATGCCGATGCAAAGACCGAGTCTAAGACCGTTGAATTCATTGGGAAAAGATCGTCGGATTACCGGGATGCCCTGTCGCACTACGCCGATGCGTGGCTGCCGGACATTGCTTGCATGAAGCGGTTTCTTCAGCCTGCGCCGGGCGAACGTGTTCTCGAAATCGGGGCTGGGAACGGATATTTCAGTTTGGCGATTGCCGACTGTCTGGGGCCGCATGGGCTTCTCATTGCAAGCGACCCTTCAACCGACCAATTGTCCGGCCTTGAAGCTGACAGCAAGCACGGCAATATTCGGGTTGTTCCGGCATCGGCCGACACGCTCGATATCAATTTCAGCGGGTTCGATGCGATCTGGAGCCGTGGAGCCATTCATCATGTCACCGACAAAACCTCCGCGTTCACCCGCTTTGCGGAATTGGCGCGGCCTGGTGGCCGGCTGGCGATCGCGGACATTTTCGCCGGAACGGCTCTTGCCAGATATTTCGACAGCTTCATCGCCCGCAGCTGCAGTACCGGACATGAAGTGGCGTTTCTGTCGCACGAGTTCGCCGAAAGCCTGTGCGCGTTGACCGGTTGGGGCGAGCCCGTCTTTCATGAGGTCATCACACCCTGGGAGTTCAAGAACCGCGAGGACATCGGCCGTTTTTTACAGCTCTTGTTTTCGGCCAAACCGGACTACAGCGCCGAAGACTGTTTTGAAGCCGCGGACACCTATCTGAGCGTGAGCGAGACGGCGTCGGGTTGGGCGCTCATGTGGCCTATGACCGTGATGACATCGGTCCGGCCGGCGCATGGATGACGGGCAATGGCAAAGATCCGCACCATGCGCCCGCTGCGGAAGCTGAAAGGATATGGCCGCAGCGCAGGCGAGGCCCGCAAGCGCGCCACCGCGCAGGTCCGCTCCAAGCCTGATTTACGCATTGCCAGCCAGCAGGACAAGGCGACAGAAAGACGGGTCTCTGCACCTGGCCGGGGAAATACGGCTCCCGGGCGATACGGCGCCTCTGTCCGCGGCAGCGCGGCCGTGCCGCCAGCAACATCCGAAAGCCGGCTGAGTCCGAAGGTCGCGATCTATCACGGCAGCATCGGCGCGTTCGCTCATATTGCCTGCCGCAGGGCGTTTCCTGACGCCAGGAGCATTGCAGGAAATACCCTGGTCGACGTCGTCGATGCGGTGCGAAACGGCGCGGCTGATGTTGCTGTGCTGCCGTGTGAAAATGTGCTTGCGGGCCGGGTGCCTGACATTCACATGCTCTTGCCGGACTCCGGTCTCTCGATAGTCGGCGAGATCTTTCTGCCCATCGAACTTCATTTGGTTGCCCCGGATGGGTGGACGCTTTCGCAGATAAAGCGGGTACATTCCCACCCGGTCGCGCTCAGGCAAGTGCAGCGCTTTCTCAGATTACACGGGCTTTCCGCGGTTGAGCAGAGCGATACGGCCACCGCGGCATCGCTTATCAAACAAAGACGCAATCGCGCGGATGCTGCTGTCGCCTCAGACCTGGCTGCACAGACATACGGCCTCAAAATTCTGGAGCCGAACATTGAAGACAATCCCTTCAACATGACCCGGTTCTATGTGCTGGCATCCACGCCCGTTGTCCCGGCGGCGGAGCAGCCGGATATCCTGACCTGCCTGATGTTTGAAGTCCGCAATACGCCCGGAGCGTTGTTTCGTGCCGTCGGCGGGTTTGCTGAAAACCGGATCAATCTCACCAAGCTTGAGAGCTATCTGGTCGGCTGCCAATTCGTTGCGACCCGTTTCCTGTGCGAATTCGAAGGCCATCCCGACCTACCGCAGGTTTGCCGAGCGCTCGATACGCTCCGACTTCATACGACAAGCCATACCGTTATGGGGGTGTTTCCGATGCATAGCGCCGGGTCGAGAACCCGTGCCGACAGCGATTTGTTGCAGGACGACCGCAATTCCGATTCAAGGCTGTCCCAATGCCAGCCGTAAGGTCACGTCGGGCTGATGAAAACACCCCGCCCGACGTGTTGTCGGCACTAACATCAATGCTCGGCAATCGTGTCTCCACGTCTCCGACCGTGCGCGAACAGCATGGCCAGGATGCCAGCTACCTCCCGCCCTATCCACCGGATGCGGTGGCCTTTCCCGAAAATGCGACAGAGGTCGCCGCCATCGTCGCTCTGTGCCACGACCACGGCGTCCCACTCATCGCCTTCGGTACAGGAACGTCGTGCGAGGGGCACGTCGCGGCACTTCATGGCGGCATCTGCCTTGATATGTCCCGAATGGATGCCATCGGTCCGGTGAGCGCTGCCGACATGACGTGCGTCGTTCAGCCGGGCGTCACCAGAAAGAAGCTGAATGCCCATCTTCGCGATTGTGGTCTGTTTTTTCCCGTGGACCCGGGCGCGGACGCGTCCATTGGCGGCATGATTTCGACCCGTGCTTCCGGCACCAATGCCGTGCGGTACGGGACGATGAAGGACCATGTTGTCTCCTTGGATGTCGTTCTGGCGGACGGAACACCATTGCGGACCTCAAGTTCGGCCCGCAAATCTTCGGCCGGATACAATCTCACCCAGCTTCTCGTCGGGGCGGAAGGTACGCTGGGCGTCATCGTCTCCGCCACATTGCGGCTTCATCCCATTCCCGAAGCCGTCGAAACTCTGATGATTTCATTCCCGGTTCACACTGGAGCGATCCAGTGCGCGATCGAAATCATGAGCGCCGGCATCCCTGTCGCGCGGATCGAGTATCTCGACGACGTCCAGATCCGAGCGATTGAAGCCTATTCAAACCTTGGTCTGACGCCCGGCGATACCCTGATCGTGGAATGCTCCGGTGACCCTGCAGGCGTCTCGCGCCAGACCGCATGGATCACCGAAATCGCCGCTGAACATGCGCCGCTGCAGATCCATGCTGCCCGTGGTCCGGAAGAGCGCGCTCGAATCTGGCAGGCGCGGCACGACGCGTGGCGGGCTGCACTTGCATTGCGCCCTGGCGCCAAGGGCATTCCGACCGACAGCTGCGTTCCGATCTCCCGGCTTGCCGAAGCCATCACCCTTGCCAAGCAGGACTGCGCGGAATTGGACCTTACGGCACCGATCTGCAGCCATGTCGGTGACGGCAATTTCCACTTTTGCGTTGTCTTTGATCCCGACGACCCGACCGAACGCGAAAAGGTCGACGAACTCATTCAGCGTTTGTCACGGCGCGCCATCGCCCTTGGTGGAACGATCACCGGAGAGCACGGGATCGGATACGGCAAACGGGCTTATCTCGCTGAAGAACATGGCGCTGCCGGCGTACGCGTCATGGCCGCCATCAAGCGGGTGCTCGACCCGCGCAACATTCTCAATCCTGGAAAAATCGTAGACGCCGCTGAAATGCCGGCATTCGAATGAGGGGGCATCGCTTCGATGACAGATCGTCAGCACTGCATTGCCGATTTCCGTGAAACAGCACGCCGGCGCCTGCCGCGCTTTGTCTTCGACTTTATCGACGGCGGAAGCGGAACGGAAAATACACTGGCGGAGAACCGGAGCGCCCTCGACCGTATCCGTCTCCTCGGCTCCGCACCGACCGATGTCAGCTCCTGTTCCCAAGCGGTGAGCCTGTTCGGCCAGAATTACGACATGCCGATCCTGATCGGTCCGACGGGTCTTGCGGGAGCGGCCTGGCCGCGCGGAGACAAGGAACTGGCGCGCGCCGCGGCCGCCCACAACATTCCCTTTGTCATGAGCACCGCCGCGACCGCCACCATGGAAGAGGTCGCGGTCTCCGGCAGCGGAACCAAGTGGTTCCAGCTTTACATCTTCAAGGATCGAGCGGTCAGCAAGCGGCTGGTCTCCAAGGCCCGAAGCCTCGGATTCGGAGCGCTGGAGGTTACCGTCGACAACGCCATTCCCGGACGCCGGTTGCGTGATGCAAGAAACGGCTTTTCCCTGCCGTTTCGATGGACACCGGCAAAGCTTGCAAGTCTTGCCGCCCACCCGGGCTGGAGCCTGCAGACGGCGCTTGCCGGCCCGCCACGACTGGAGGTCATGGCGGCCGAACTCGGCCTGGAAAAGGCGGACACGATCGCGGAACTTATGCAGGCCCAGCTTGATCCGTCCGTGGACTGGGAAGACATCAAATGGGTGCGCGATGCCTGGGACGGTCCGCTGATCGTCAAAGGCGTGCTCGATCCCGGGCAGGTCTCAAAGGCGTGGGATATCGGCGTCGACGGGCTGGTCATCTCAAACCATGGCGGGCGCCAACTGGATGGCGCGATCGCCACGATCGACATCTTGCCGGAATTTCGTGCCGAAGCCGGATCCAAGCTTACCCTTCTTGTCGACAGCGGGTTCCGCACAGGTTCGGATATAGCCCGTGCGCTGGCGCTTGGCGCAGACGCGGTCCAGATTGGCCGCGCAACCCTTTACGCGCTGGCATGTGGCGGAGAGGAAAGCGTCAGCCGCGCGCTGTCCATTCTCAAGAGCGAGCTCACCGTCGCACAGATGCTGATGGGTGCGCGCACGATCAACGATTTCGGGCCTTCCATGGTTCGGTGTCACCCCGCGCCCGGCACATTCGAACCGGTTTCGGCAGCGGCCGGCGCGCGCCGGCGCGCCGGCCCGCTTTCCCTGGTTACCGAAAGCAGGCAAGGCGCACTGCCCTGACACGCCCCAATTTTTTGCAGAACCGCGAATTCCGACCTTCCAGGAATCCAACACTGAAAGGACTACTTAAATGCTGAGAAAGAAAACAACAGCCTTCACCGTGGCCGCATTGATATCGGCGACATGGTCTGTTGCCCTGGCAACGGAGATGACCGAGGTCGCAATCACATACATCATTGATCATCCCGCAATTGACGCGGCGCGCATGGGCATCGTCGACGAATTGGCAGCCGGCGGCTTCAAGGAGGGAGAAACGCTCGACCTTCGCATACAGAGCGCCCAAGGCAGCATGCCCACACAGCTTCAGATCGCAAAAGAATTCGCCGGATCGGAACCCGATCTGCTTGTCGCCATCAGCACACCGTCCGCCCAGGCGCTTCAAAGCACAGCCGGCGACATTCCGCTTCTCTTCTCGGCTGTGACCGATCCGGTGGATGCCAAACTGGTCGAGAGCATCGAGGCCCCGGGCGGCAACATTACGGGCACGACCGACAAACAACCCTTCGGACCGACCTTGACGTTGATTAAGACGCTGGTCCCGGACGCCAAGAAGATCGGCGTCATCTACAATGCCGGTGAGGCGAATTCCGTCTCACAGGTTGCCGCCTTGAAGGTGGAACTGAAAGAGCATGGACTGGAGATCGAGGAAAGCACGGCCTCTCAGACGGCCATGGTCGCCGATGCTGCCCTTAGCCTGGCAGGACGGGCGGACGCCATCCTCATTCCCACCGACAGTACCGTTGTGGCGGCTGTGGAAAGCGTTGTGAACGTCGGTGAGAAAGCAAAGATCCCGGTCTTTGCCAGCGATACGGATTCGGTCGAACGCGGTGCGCTCGCAGCCCTTGGGTTCGACTATTACAAGCTCGGCCGCCTGACCGGTGAAATGGCAGTGCGCGTGTTGAACGGAGAGAGCCCGTCCGCGATCCCGGTGGGCACTCTGGACACACAGGATCTGTACTTGAACAAGTCCGCCGCAACCGCAATGGGCGTGACACTGCCAGATGATATTCTGGCAAGGGCCACGAAGGTGATCCAATAGGGTGACCGCGCTCGCTGTTGCCGGCGCCGTCGAAGCCGGCCTTCTTTTCTCTCTGGTGGCGCTTGGAGTTTACCTCTCCTTTCGCGTCCTCAATTTTCCCGACCTGACGGTCGATGGCAGCTTCCCGCTCGGGGCTGCCGCGACCGCGGTTGCGATCATTCATGGCGTCAATCCGTTCCTTGCAACTCTTATCGGCACATTTGCCGGTTGTTGCGCCGGTTTTGCATCCGCCTTTTTGAACGTCCAGTTCCGGATTCTGAATCTGTTGGCAGGCATCCTGACCATGGTGGCCCTCTATTCGATCAATCTGCGCGTGATGGGCCGCCCGAACATTTCGCTGTACGGTGAAGAGACGATTTTCACCGCATTCGAGGGATTGATCGACCTGTCGATCTGGACGACCAGCGCAATTCTCCTGGTCATCGCAATCGCCATGAAATTCATGGTCGACTGGTTCTTGGGAACACAGGTCGGTCTGGCGCTCAGGGCCAGCGGAGAGAACCCGGCCATGGCACGCGCGCAATCGGTCAGCAACGGACGAATGACACTGATCGGCATGACCGTGAGCAATGGCCTCGTTGGTCTTGCCGGTTCTCTCTTCGCCCAGAGCCAGGGCGTTGCCGATGTCTCGCTGGGGATCGGAACGATCGTCACCGGCCTTGCCGCATTGATCATCGGGGAAACCCTGTTGGGCTCCGGGAAGGTTGTCTGGGCGACCCTTGGCTGTCTCATTGGCGCACTCCTTTATCGCCTGTTTATCGCGGCCGCGCTGAGCGCCGGGTTTTTGGGCATTCAGGCCCAGGATCTCAACCTCGTCACGGCTGTTGTTGTGGCAATCGCGGTCATTCTGTCACGGGCCAGGCGGGACAGCCGCTTCAAGCTCTGGCCAAGGGTGCGGCGCCTCCTGAACGATACGCAGCCTCAGAAAGGGTAATCCCGTGCTCAGTGTTTGTGATGCCTTTGTCACGTTCAATCCGGGAACGCCGTTGGCGGTGCCGGCCCTTCGCGGTGTGACTCTCGACCTTAAAGAGGGACAATTCGTTACCGTTATCGGTACCAACGGCGCCGGCAAGTCCACGCTTTTGTCGGCCGTTGCCGGTGATGTCCGCCTCGATAAAGGCGGCATCTATATCGACGGTCACGATGTCACGAATTGGCGCACGGAGCAGCGTGCCAGTATGATTGGCCGGGTGTTCCAGGAACCGCGCGCCGGCACATGCAGCGGGCTGACCGTGGAGGAAAATCTGGCCCTCGCGGCAAGCCGCGGCAGCAATAGGGGCCTGCGCAACGCGCTCGGCCGGGGCCGTCAGCGGCGCCGATTGGCCGACCAACTCGCGCGGCTGAACATGGGGCTGGAAGACCGGCTCGGCGCCATGGCCGGTACGCTTTCGGGAGGACAAAGACAAGCGCTCAGCTTGCTGATGGCGACCTTGCTGCCGATGAAGATCCTGATCCTCGACGAACACACCGCCGCCCTTGATCCCGGCGCGGCGGCTACGGTCCTCGGTCTGTCGGCGGAAATCACCGGCGAGCAGCAGCTCACGACCCTCATGGTGACGCACAGTATGCGCAACTCGCTCGATTATGGGGACCGGACCATCATGATGAACAGCGGCCGCATTCTGCTTGATGTTCACGGCGACAAGCGGAAGGGCTACGACGTCCCGGATCTTCTTGATCTTTTCAAGAAATCCACTGGCACCGAGGTGGAAGACGACCAGCTCATTCTCGCCTGAGCGCGTCTACCGCTTTACGGCGTCACGCGCTCGCGCTCCAATTCTTTCATCAATAACCCCGGCGGATTTTCGGGCACCATCTGGCGCAAGCGACTTACCCTCAACTCGGAAAACAACCCCGCCCGCGAATAGGGTTCCGCTTCCAGAAAAGCATCCACCGCCTCGCGCGTGTCATAGGACAACACCATGAGGCTTCCGATCACTCTCGTACCATCGTCGGTCTGCAGCGGCCCGCCGAAAGCCACGCTTTCGCCGTGCGCAATCATGTATTGGAGGTGCTCGGCGCGCGTGCGCTGGCGAAGGTCTTCGGCGTCCGGCCGGTCGATACAATGCACGACAAATGTCATGGTTATCCCTTTTCAATCTGGCGTCTTGGACTTTCCGGAAAAGCGCTTCACCCCTTGTTCGTCGGTCTACGGCGGATTAAGCCGTTGCCTGAGGAAATTAAATAGGATACATTTGCAATATGCAACTATTTGGCAATCAAAAATCGAAGCAATCTGAAGATGCGACCAGCCAGGGGAAAACGGATCCGGACGCGACACTTCAACTGGAAGACTGGCTCCCCTATCGGCTCTTCCGCGTTTCCACCCGCGTTGCGGATGTTCTCAATGCATTCTACGGGCCGAAATTCGGCCTTTCCCAGTCCGCCTGGCGCACCATGGCAATCATCGCAAACCGGCCCGGCGTCAGCGCCAAGGAAATCTGTCAGGCGGGTGGCCTTGACCAATTTGCGGTGTCGCGTGCGGTCAAGCAACTCGTGGAACTCGGTTTCGCTCAACGCCAGGCGGGCCGCTCCGACCGGCGATATGCGTCGATCGAGCTTTCGGAGACCGGCTGGTCCGCCTTTACCGAAATCTCTGACCTTGCAAAACGTCTTGATACCGAGCTGGTCAATGCGGTTTCGCAAGACGAACTGGACGTCCTTAACGGCATCCTGGAGAAGCTTGACAATGCCAGCGCGGGTATCGTTGCGCGCGGATGGCGCGGCGTTCGGGAAGAGCCCTGATACCAGCGGTGATGAGATCTGCCGTCGGGTACCAGCCACAAGGTGCCAACTCGGAACCTGAACCAGACAGACCGGGGTACAGGCACGTTCTGTCCATATGCGCCTAACGACCGGAACGGAGGAAAGAGCATGAGCGCGTTTCTTTTTGCCGCGACGGCGATCCTATGGGGCAGCAGTGCCATCGTGACCGGTCACCAGGCGATATCCGGTGCCCCTGAAGTTTCGGTTGGATACCGAATGGCGCTTGTGAGTCTTCTCATGTTCGGCTGGTGCATCGCACGCGGCGAGAAAATCGGCCTCCGTCAGATCGATAGGCCCTGGGTTGCGCTCCAGGGCATCCTGTTTTTCGGCCTTGCCTTCATCACGTTCTATCATTCCACGACGCTGATCACCTCGGGCATTTCGGCGCTGATTCTCTCGACGTCCTCACTGTTCGCGGCCGTCGTAGGCTGGTTGTTCCTGTCGGCACCGGTCACCATGCGCATGTTTTTGGGGATCCTATCCGGCATCGCCGGTCTTGCGGTCATTGCGCTGCCGCAGCTTCTTGTCCTTGCATCCAGCACCCAAACAATGGCTGGCGTTGCACTCGCGCTTGCGGCGGCGGCCTGTACCGGATGCGGCACCGTCGTTGCCATGAGAAACCAGCATGCCGGGATACCCATTTCCGTACTCATCAGCTGGGCGGCCCTTTGCGGCGCTGTTTTTTCGTTCGCGCTGGCGCTGTTGGGCGACATGAGCTTCAAGGTCGATGTTTCGGCGACCTATCTCGCCGGACTGGCCTATCTGGCAATTGTGGCGTCCTGCGTTACGTTCTTCATGTATTTCAGCCTCGTACGACGCATAGGCCCGGCCAGCGCGTCCTACACGCTGGCGCTTGTGCCGGTGGTTGCCCTGCTCCTGTCTGCCCTTTTTGAGAACCTGAAGATCGATGCCTATGTGCTGGCCGGCGGTGTCGCGGTTCTTATCGGCAACATTCTTGTCCTGAGCGCGCAGGGAAAACAGCGGCCGCCTGCAAAAGTGGCTCATGCGAAGGGTAAAACCATATGAACAAGCAGGTCTTCGGCGTCCATCCTGTGGTGCCATTGTCCTCGGCCGTCAGGGCGGGCGATTTTGTCTTCCTGTCCGGTCAGGTGCCGTTCGATTCCGCCGGGATGCTCGTGGATGAAGATATAGAAACGCAGACCCGTCAGGTGCTTGACAACATCGCGGCCGCGCTTGAGGAGACCGGGGCGTCTCTGAACGACGTTGTGAAAACGACCATTTGGCTGACGGATCCGGAAGACTTTCAGCGCTTCAACGCAGTCTATGCCGAGTA
Source organism: Rhodobiaceae bacterium (assembly GCA_028285165.1). Classification (GTDB taxonomy): domain Bacteria; phylum Pseudomonadota; class Alphaproteobacteria; order Rhizobiales; family JANQQB01; genus JANQQB01. The sequence goes on along the minus strand of JANQQB010000123.1, from coordinate 20,363 downwards.
CTTTCCGCACCCGCCGCCGGCGCGGTCCTGCGTCGGCTCGTCTTTGATGGTCAAGGCGAAGGTCGAAATCGAGGTGGTCGCTTACCGCCCCCTGTCCACTTAGGCCGGGAATTGCCCGTGCAAGCATACGTATTGAAGGTTTCGAAGGGCCCACAACGGACTTTTGACACCGTCGGCGTCCGCCCGCCTTCTCCGGATTGCCCTAGTACCTCTGCTCAGAGGTACTAGCAAGCTGTTACCCGGGAGCAGTTACACATGAGCCGCAAAAGGAAACGCGGCGGATCGACCGCCGCGTCCAGGACAGGAGCCTATCCCTTTGGGGGAGTGGGAACGGGGTGGGAGAGGGCCCGGTCCTTGGGCAGCATCCGGTCATCTGGTGAGGATCCGGTGTCGCCCGAGGATCCGCCCCAGAGGGGAAGGCGGATCCTCTGTCTTCAAAGCTCAGGACGCTTTCGGGGCGCCGATCGGCGCGAGCGCTGTTTCCAGGGCCACGACGGCCGCGAGAAACCGATCACGGTCGCGCGGATCGCCGAAACCGATCACCTGGCCCCGGTATCGCATCAACGCGTTCTCCGTGACCGGTTTGCCGGTCCAGGGACAAACATCGTTGGCGCAGGATTCCAAGGCGAGACCTGCCATTTCAAACCCCCGCCAAATGTGGCGCGCGTCCCGGATTGCGGCGGCTGCGGTTCAGCCTGTCCGCCGCAAGGGCGCGTGCCGTGGCGCGGTTTTCCACGGCAATAAGCCGGAGCCGCTCTAGGGGAGGAATCGTGCCGGCGGTGCGTAGGGCCGCGCGAACATCCCCCCTTGTCAGACCGATGTCTGACAGCATGCGGTCGTCCATTTCGAGCAGGAGCCTGGCCTGGCGTCGGTTCGTGTACCAGCGCGCGACAGCCTTCACCAGCGTCACGATGGCGTTGCCGAGCACGCGGAACGCGCTGGCGGATGCGGGGCCGGTCGGAACAAATCTGGTCAAGGTTGCCATGAGTTTTCTCCAAAATCTGGCAGGCGCAAACGCACCCCGTCGCATGCGCGGCCGGGTGCTGATTCAGTCTGCTGTTACGGAACCAGGCCAGATTTGGGGATTTTTATTGATTAGTCCAGTGAATGTTTCTAATCCTAATCATCAAGAAATTTGATCTGACGAAACGGAAGCCAAAACATCATGGCGGGAACACTGGATCTCGACCAGTTACGAACCTTCATTGCCATCGCGGAAAGCGGCTCGTTTACCCGGGCGGCCAATGTGGTTCACAAGACGCAATCGGCGGTATCGATGCAGATGCGGCGCCTGGAGGATCGTCTCGGTCGGCCGATTTTCGTGCGTGACGGACGGCAGTCGAAACTGTCGGAGGATGGCGAACGGCTGCTGCACTATGCCCGGCGCATGGTGCGCCTGAACGACGAAACCCTGTCCGCCTTCGACGAGGACGAACTGACGGGCCGTGTACGGCTCGGCACGCCGGACGATTATGCCGACCGCTTCCTGCCGGAGATTCTCGCGCGTTTCGCCCGCTCCAATCCGCGTGCCGAGGTCACCGTGGTCTGCGCTCCGACGCCGAACCTGGTCGAGTGTCTGAGGGCCAACGACCTGGATATCTCGATCATCACCCATGTCGACAAACCGGAACATTTCGCTGCCGAGGTGGTGCGGCGCGAACCGCTTCTCTGGGTCTCTTCGGTCCGCCATGACGTGCATGAAGAAGACCCGTTGCCGCTGGCGCTCGGTCGCCCGACATGCGATTGGCGGGCGGCCGGTCTGGCGGAACTGGAACGGACGGGCCGGGATTACCGGATTCTGTATGCAAGCTGGAATTCGGCCGCCGTCGGCGCCACGGTTCTGGCCGGATTGGCTGTCTCGATCCTGCCGGAATCGGCGTTGAGGCCGGGCATGCGCATCCTGACCGAACGCGACGGCTTCCCGCCCCTGCCGCTGTGCGAAATCGCGATCATGCGGTCATGGGACCATTCCTCGCCGCTCGTCGACGCGCTGGAAGCCCACATCCTGTCGTCCCTGGATAACCTGTCCATGGCGACGGCGGCTGAATAGTCCGTCGGCATTCCCGACGATCCGGTCAACGGCCGGGCCGACGCAATACGAGCAGGTTGCCGCCGAGCGCCAACGCGACGCCAAGGCCGCCGACAAGCGTCCATTGATAGCCCTCAAGTGCCGTCGAGATAGCCAGCGCGATAACGGGAAACATCACAGTCGCGTATCCTGCGCGGCCAGGCCCGATGCGGCGCAGCAGCGACAGGTAGGCGGCAAACGCAATGACGGTTGAAAAGAAGGCCAGCCACAGGAGCGATCCCAGATAGCTCGGGCTGGTATCGATTATGAACGGGTCGCCGGACAGAAACGCGACCACCGCCATCCAGGCGGTGCCGTAGACCATGCCCCAAAGATTTGCCGCCACCAGCGGAACGTCGGCATTCTGCAGCGACCGGGCGACCATGCCGCCTGCGCAGAAACAGATCACCGCAACACCGCCCATGGCCAGCGCGAACAGCGCCCTGCTGTCGAAGACCGTGCCAAGGATTTCGGGAAGGAACAGGCAGAGCACGCCCGCAAAGCCGAGTACGGCGCCCGCGATCATGCGTCCGGTGAGGGCGTCGCCGTAGAGAAGCGCGGCAAACAGCATGCTGCCGATCGAGGCCGTGGAAAAGATGACGGCAAGCAGCCCGGAGGGCACGTAAAGACCGGCATAGTAAAACAGCGCAAAGTTCGTCGAAAACATCAGGACGCCGATAGCGGCGAACCGGACATGAATCTCGGCCGGAAAGCGCACCTGCACACCGCTGACCCAGGCCCAGATTGCCATCAGAAGCGTCGCAAGGCCGAAGCGCCAGACCAGCGAAACCTCAGGTGCCACGACGCCCAATTGCAGCTTGATCGCGTACCAGCTCGTGCCCCAGACGAACAGCGTTACGCCGTAGAGACCCAAATCGCCGGCCGTAAACGGTTTCTCTGCGGGCCGCACAGGCGTGGCAGCCCGCGGAGCGGCTTCGGCGGGCGACAGGGTCATGAGGGCAGGGGCAGGAGGATCATGGCGGCATGCTGGCAGAGGCGCTAAGGCGCGTCCAATGACACTTTGTGATCGCTTCCATCACCGCTCCAGGGGGCGAGCGGCCGAAGCACAGGCGATCAGCGTCGCGCGGCAAAAAACGCTTTGAGGAGCGCCGCGGCTTCCTGCTCACCGATCCCGGCATAGACCTCCGGCGCATGGTGACAGGTCGGCTGGTTGAAAAACCGCGGGCCGGACTCCACGGCGCCGCCTTTCGGATCGCGCGCGCCGTAATACAGCCGGCGGATGCGGGCGAAGGAAATCGCGGCTGTGCACATGGCGCAGGGTTCGAGCGTCACGTAGAGGTCGCAGGTCTCAAGCCGCTCGGACTGGAGAAGATCTGCGGCGGCCCGGATCGCCAGGATTTCCGCATGCGCGGTCGGATCGTTGAGCGCCCGCGGCGCATTGTGCGCGGACGCGATAATTCTGTTTTCCCGGACAATGACGGCGCCGACCGGCACTTCACCCGCCTCCGCCCCAAGGCGCGCCAGCCTAAGCGCTTCGTCCATGGGCGAGGTTTGCGCCCGTTCGCCGTGTTCTTCATCCCCGACCGACAGAGCGGCCGGGTGTATTTCCGTTTCCATTTCAGATCCGCGGAATTACCCCGCCTGGCGCCCTACGACCACCACCGACGGATCGGCGTTTTCCAGAAGCTTGCGCGCCATGGCCTTCACGTCGTCGAGCGTCAGCGCCCGGATCTGGTCGTTGCGTGTGTTGATGTACTCCGCCGGCAATTCGTTCAGTTGCAGGCCGAGCAATTGCCCGGCGATCTTGTTCGACGTGTCGAATCGCAGCGCATAACTGCCGGTCAGGAAATCCTTGGCTTTCTGCAATTCTTCCGGCGTCGGGCCTTCCTCGCCCATGCGCCGAAGTTCCTCAAGGATCAGAGCGACCGTCTGGCCAGCGGTCTCTTCACGGCTGCCTGCGCCGACGAACAGCACCGCCGAGCTGTCCAGCGGCAGCATGTGCGAATAGACGGAATAGGCCAGCCCGCGTTTCTCACGGACTTCGGAAAACAGACGCGAAGTAAACGTGCCGCCGCCGAGGATGTGGTTCATCACATAGGCCGCCAGGTAGTTCGGATCGGCGCGTTTGATCGACGGGAGCGCCAGCCGGATAGCGGATTGCGGTACGTCGAGAGCCGGCGAAACGCGTGCGCCGGCGGTCGGAACGATTTTCGCAATAGGAACCACGCCGCCTTCTGCCGGAAGATCACCGAAAACCCGATCGAGCAGCGGTCCGAGATCTTCCGCGCTGATGGCGCCGACGACGCCGATCTTGAGGTTGTCCCGCGTAAACACCGATGTGTGAAAGCCGACCAGATCGTCCCGCGTCAGGCTCTCGACGCTTTCGAGTGTTCCGCTTGAGCGCCGGCCGTAGGGATGATCCGGAAACAAGGTGGCGAACAGGGTCTTGTTGGCGATCGAATCCGGATCCGTTTCGCTGCGTTTGATGCCGGTCAGCACCTGGCGTCTGATGCGCTCGGTGGGCTCGGCATCGAAGCGCGGGGCGTTGATGGCCTTTTTCAGGAGCACAAAGCTTTCCGCGGCCTGGAACGACAGGGTGCGGATTTCGCCGTAGAAATTGTCACGCCCAGCGCTGAAGCGAATGCGCGCCTGGGTTTCTTCCAGCGCCCGCTGGAAGGCCTGGCTGTCCAGGTCGTCCGCGCCCTCGTCGAGCAGCGACGAGACCATGTTGGCAACGCCGCTCTTGCCGGCCGGATCCTGGGCGCTGCCGCCGAGAAACGCAAAATTCATCGCGATGAGTGGCACGGTGTGCTCTTCCACGAGCCAGGCTTCGATGCCGCCCGGACTAACCACTTTTTGCACATCCACTGCTGCCGCAGGCCTCGCCATGACGAACAGGGCCAGCAAGGCGAGAAGGACAAAGGCAAAGGGCATGCGATCGAGACGGGTCTGAAATGCGTGAATCATGCGCGGTCCATCCGGTTCAGCAGGCACGACAGCGTCGGTCGTGTTCAGTCAGGGCAAACAGGGCGAGGCAGTGTGCGGACCGGCGCTTCCGGTCCGCCTGTCACTTGAGGCGGGCAATCCGCCCTTACGACTTCTCGTCGACTGGGCTCGGCAGCAGATAGCCGGTGACGGTCTGGTCCGACAAAAGATATTTCCGGGCGACCGCGACGACATCTTCCTTGGTCACGGCTTCGATCCTCGACGGCCAGTTCTGTACGCTCTCCACCGTGGACTCGATCACCAGCGCCGACCCGAAAATGCGAGCCAGGGAACTCTGACTGTCCTGAGCGAAAAAGGCACCGGAAATCAGAGATTTCTTGGCAAGACGCATTTCCTGGTCGGTGACGCCGCCTTCGATCAGTTTTTCGATTTCCGAATCGATGGCAGTCAGGATTTCGTCATTCGTCCGACCGTTGACTGGCGATCCGTAGACCATGAACCGCGTATCGCCGAGTGCCGTACCGCCATACCAGCCGCCGGCATAGGTTGCCATTTTCTGGTCCACCACCAGAGACCGATAGATCCGGCTAGTCGAGCCGGCGCCGAGGATCGAGGCAAGCACGTCAAGCGCTTCGGATTCGCCTTCGGGGGCTGTCTGGCTGCTCGGAACCACCCATGCGCGGCGAACGGACGGTTCGCGCACACGCGGGTTCGGAAACGTCACGACCCGGTCGCCGTGATAGGCCGGCAGCGCCTGGCGCACACGTTTCGGCGGCTCGGACCGGCGCGGAACCTTGGCCCAGGTGTCGGCGACCATGGCCTTGACCTCGTCGGTGGCCACGTCGCCGGCAATCACGAGGATCGCGTTGTTGGGCGTATAAAACTGGTCGTAAAAGGCCAGCGCGTCTTCCACGCGCAGGCTGCGGATCTCGTTCTCCCAGCCGATGATCGGCACGCCGTAATTGTTGTGCGAGAACAGCATGGCGTTCATGGTTTCGCTGAGCTGGGCGCTCGGATCGTTATCGGTCCGTTCCGCGCGCTCTTCCAAGACGACCTGCAATTCCGCGTCGATGGCCTCCTGCGTCAGGATGAGATTGCTCATCCGATCCGCCTCATAGGTCATCATCGTCTTCAGATGTTCCTTGGAGACACGCTGGAAATAGGCGGTGTAATCGTAGGAGGTGAAGGCATTTTCGCGTCCACCGACCGCAGCAATGACTTTTGAGAACTCCCCGTCCGGATAGGTCTTGGTGCCCTTGAACATCAGGTGCTCGAGATAGTGGGCGATGCCGGACTTTCCGGGCGGTTCGTCGGCCGATCCGGCCTTGTACCAGATCATGTGCGTGACCACCGGAGCCCGGCGATCCGGAATGACAACGACTTCAAGGCCGTTGTCGAGGGTGAACGTGTCCAGGTTTCCGCCGATCTTGACGTCGGGAAAGACGCGCTGCTCGGCTTCATCTTTCGCACTGGCCGCGTCGGCTATGAAAGCAGCCGCAAAAACCGTCAGCGTGAACACAATAAAGTGTTTAACGGGATCGAAATTGCCAAAGGAACCGGGCCAAGCTCTGGCGGAACCGGAAGGGGTCATGCACCGCACCTCTCGAATCGTTTGAACGAATATAGGCCGCTTCGAGGCGAATCGAAGCGACCCATAATAAAGAATCTGTGTATTGCTACGACGCGGTCACGTCCGGCGGATCAATAGCCGCCCGGATTTTCCCAGTCGTCGGATTTCCTCTCGGACTTGACCTTGACCTTGGAGGGCAGTTCGGATCCAGGATCCGGTGTCCGGTAGGTCGAGGGCGGTTCGATCAGGTATTGCCGACGGGGCGCACCGTCGATTTCCGCCGACCGGAATTCCTCCACGTCCTCGGAAAACTGTTCGGCCTGTTCCCGGGTCATGACCGGAGCCTGGTCACCCTGGTCGTTGTCGGCTTCATTGCCCAGACGTCCGCCGCCAATCACCCGGTATCGCGCCATTTCGCGGCCCGGAATGACCGGGTTTTCCCAATCGTCGCGGGTTCGTTCGCGGTGCGTCTTGGCCTCTTCAAGGCTGGCGATGTAGGCGTCGGCCTCGTTGGACTCCTTCGGCCAGTTCGGCATTTCCGCCGTGACCTTTTGGGCGTCCTCGGGTTCTTTGAGTTCCATGGCCGGCGGCACGGCCAAGGGCCCGCGCGGCGCATATTTGATGTTCTTCTGACTGCTGCCGCTCTGGCCGCCGAAGCCGGTCACGATCCGCCGGGACAGCGAGTAGCTCAGCGAATCCTTTTCGCCGCTTTCGGCGAGATCTTCCGAGTAGGGGTCACCGCTCAGCATGCTGCCGCAACCGGCCAGCGAAAGCGCAATGCCGGCGGCGCATGCGCCGCGAATCAATCCGGAAAACCGTGTCATGGACAAACTCTCTCCATCGTCGCCCGATCGCCATCCCCAACGGACCGCTAATCGCGGTTTGTGGCTTTTTCCGGGCTCGTCGTAAAGGCGTCGTACAGCAATCCGGCAACACCCGCAACGATCCATACATCCGCCAAGTTAAAGATATACCATGAAAAGCTACCGATGTGAAAATGCGCGAAATCGAACACCGCGCCGTACACGGCGCGATCGATGCCATTGCCGATCGCCCCGCCGATGACCAGGCCGAGACTTATCGCCGCGACCCGGGACCCGGCCTGCCAGAGCCAATAGATCAGAAAGACCAGTGCGACCACGGTAATGCCGAGCAATACGGCGCGACCGAGATCCGATTCCTGCTGGAACAGGCCGTAGCTGATGCCGTAATTCCATACCGAAACGACATCGAAAAACGGCAGCAACTCGATCGGCGGCCTGTTCTGCATGTCGAGACCGAACAGAAGCCACAGCTTGACGGCCTGATCGCTGACCAGGCCGATTGCCGCGACAAACACCCCCAATCGGCGCAAGGCCTTCAGGTCGGGCGTTGCGTTGCTCATGCCGCTGCCGTGCCGCGCGCCTCATATTCTCGCATGGCGTCGGCGTCGCGCGGTGAAATGTCGGGCCAGTCCGGATCCGATCCAACATCGGGCAGCACTTTCCAGGACCGGGCGCATTTGCTTCCCTCGGCGCGGCCGGGCACCACCGCGACACCACTCACATCATCGAGCCGGAATGCCTCAGCCGGCCCGTCGCCTTCCACAAGGTCGGCCTGGCTCGTGATCGCGATTTCCGCGAGGTCGATACCCTGCATCGCCGCCAGGATGTCGGCGTTGTCGACATAGACCGTCGGATGCGCTTCGAGCGATGAGCCGATGCGTTTTTCACGCCGCTCGATCTCGAGCGCGCCCGTCACGACCCGGCGCAGTTCGCGGATACGGGTCCATTTCGCGGCCAGTGCATCGTCGCGCCAGGCATCGGGCAGGTCCGGGAACACTTCCAGGTGCACTGAACCGTCCGGCGACCCGCGCCGCTCCTGCCAGGCCTCTTCCATGGTGAAACACAGCATCGGTGCCAACCAGACGGTGAGCGTGTCGAACACCCGGTCGATCACCTGCAGGCAGGCCCGCCGGGTCGGGCTGGAATAAGGGTCGCAATAGAGCGCGTCCTTGCGGATATCGAAGTAAAACGCCGAAAGGTCGACCGTCATGAACGTGAACAGCGCCGAGAAAACGCGCTTGTAGTCGAAGTCGCGATATCCCTGGCGCACGACGCCGTCGAGTGCGTGCAGGCGGTGCAGGATCAGCCGTTCCAGTTCCGGCATTTCCGAATGCGCCACGGTCTGGCCTTCGAAATGCGCCAGCGACCCGAGCATCCAACGCAGCGTGTTGCGCAGTTTCCGGTAGGCGTCCACATTGGTCTTCAGGATCTCCGGCCCGATGCGCAGGTCGTCCCAGTAATCCGACGACATGGCCCACAGCCGCAGGATATCTGCGCCCGATTGTTTGATCACGTCCTGCGGCGTCACCGTATTGCCGAGCGATTTCGACATTTTCCGGCCTTCCTCGTCGAGCACGAAGCCGTGCGTCAGCACGATGTCGTAGGGTGCCCGTCCACGTGTCCCGCAACTTTCCAGGAGCGAGGAATGGAACCAGCCGCGGTGCTGGTCGGAGCCTTCCAGGTAGATCGAGGCCGGCCATTTCAGGTCCGGTCGCTGTTCCAGGCAGAAAGCATGGGTGGAACCGGAATCGAACCAGACGTCGAGAATGTCGTCGACCTTGTCCCATTCTGACGGATCGTCCACCAGCCCTTTGAGGAAGCGGTCCCGGGCGTCGTCTTCGAACCAGGCATCGGCGCCTTCTTCCGAGAAAGCTTCGAAGATCCGGTCGCGCAACGCGTCGTTGCCGGCGAAGTTTGCGCCGGGGATCATCTGGCCGGTTTTTTGGTGCACGAAGACCGTGATCGGCACGCCCCAGGCGCGTTGCCGAGACAGCACCCAGTCCGGCCGGTTTTCGATCATCGCCCGCAGCCGGTTCTGGCCCGGCGCCGGTACGAAGCGCGTCGCGTCGATGGCGGCAAGCGCCGTGTCGCGCAGCGTCTTGCCGCCGCCTTCCAGCGGCACGACATCGGCGATATCGCGGTCCATATAGACGAACCATTGCGGCGTATTGCGGAAGATCACCGGTTTCTTGGACCGCCAGGAATGCGGGTACTGGTGTTTCAGGCGACCCGTTGCGACAAGCATGCCGGCCTCACGCAGGGCGTCGGTCACGGCCCGGTTCGCCTTGCCCTTCTCGCCCTTGTGGGTGATCACCTGTTCGCCGGTAAAACCGGGGGCATCCTCGGTGTAGGCGCCGTCGGCGTCGACCGTGTAGGGGATGGCGGTCTCAATGCCGCGCTCGGCCAGGAGACGACCGTTTTCCATCCAGATCTCAAAGTCCTCGCGGCCGTGGCCGGGAGCGGTGTGGACGAAACCGGTCCCCTGGTCGTCAGTCACGTGGGCGCCGTTGAACAGCGGCACATCGAACTGATAACCGCCGAGGCCGGCGCCGCGCAGCGGGTGGGCGCAGACCAGTGATCCCAGCGTCTCCGCCGACAGCGTGTCGACCTTTCTGAAGGTTTCGACCCGGGCCTGCCGGAACACGTCCTCGGCAAGGGCATCGGCAAGGATCAATCGGTCGCCCGGCACGGCCCAATTGTCCGCGGGTGCCTCGGTCACTTCGTACACGCCGTAGGCGATCTTGTCGGAATAGCAGATCGCGCGGTTGCCGGGGATCGTCCAAGGCGTCGTTGTCCAGATGACGACCGGCACGCCGACAAGCGCATCCGGGCCGGACACCACCGGGAATCGGGTCCAGATCATATCGGACTGATAGTCGTGATACTCGACCTCGGCTTCGGCAAGCGCGGTCTTTTCCACGACCGACCACATCACTGGTTTTGAGCCGCGATACAATTGGCCGGAGACCGCGAACTTGATGAGTTCGGCGGCGATATGCGCTTCGGCGGAGAACGCCATGGTCGTGTACGGATTCTCGAAATCGCCGACCACGCCGAGCCGTTTGAACTCCTCGGCCTGCACACCGATCCAGCCTTCGGCGAAATCCCGGCATTCCTTGCGGAATTCGTTGATCGGCACCGCGTCCTTGTCCTTGCCCTTGGCGCGGTAGCGTTCCTCGATCTTCCATTCGATCGGCAGGCCGTGGCAATCCCAACCCGGCACATAATTGGAATCGTAGCCCTGCATCTGGAAGGAGCGCGTGACCACATCCTTCAGGATCTTGTTGAGCCCGGTGCCGATATGGATGTTGCCGTTGGCGTAGGGCGGACCGTCGTGCAGGATGAATTTTTCCCTGCCAGCCGAGGCCTCCCGCAATTTGCGGTAGAGATCCATGTCCTGCCATCGTTTCAGGATTTCCGGTTCCTTTTTCGGCAGACCGGCCCGCATGGGAAAGTCTGTCTTCGGCAGGAACAGGGTTTCGGAATAATCGCGGTCCTGGCGCTGATCGGTCATCGAAGGCGTCCTAATGGTTTGTCCGCCCGGCGCGCGGCCAGCTCGGTGCGGCGCGGCTCGGTACGGTTCGGGCGTTGGGGTATCATCACGCGCGGCGTTGTTCAAACGTCCGCTTACGATCTTGGGCAAATGGCGAAGGAAAAGTTCCCGGTCCCCTCGCGGGCGCTTGCATCAAGCGCCTCAGGCGGAGGCCGGGCGAATAATTCGACGGATGATCGATATCAGAGCCATGGCGGCCTTTTAGGCGCATTCGCTGTAAAGCACAACAGGTCGGTACCCGCGCAAGCGTCGGCCTTGTTTTAGCCGGGTGTCCGTGCTGAGACGATAGAGTTTATGAATCAACGGCCGGGACCGCTCCCGGCGAGACTATCCAGCCCCAGGTCGATCGTCGCCCTTTCCCATGCGCATCCTTTTTCTTCACAACAATTTCCCCGGCCAGTACCGGCGGCTCGTCAACTCACTTGTCGAGGATCCGTCAGTCGACATGCTGGCCGCGACCCTGTCGTCCAACCAGCAGCAGGTGCCGATCCGGCGTGTGTTATACGAACCGCACCGCGAGGTGACCCAGACCATTCATCCGGCGGCCGCCAGCATGGAGCGGGCGGCCATCACCGCCCAGGCCGCCTTCCGTTCGCTCGCCCCGGTCAAGGCGCAGGGCTGGACGCCGGACATCATCTGCGCCCATTCCGGATGGGGGCCCTCCATGTTCCTGAAGGAATTGTGGCCGACGGCGAAGCTCCTGCCTTACTTCGAGTGGTATTATCACGGCGCCGGCACGGACGCCGATTTCCTCGATCCCGGCAGCCGCACCGAAAACGATCGAGTCCGGACCCATTCCAAGAACGCTCCGATCCTGTTCGACCTCGCCGGCATGGATTGGGGCGTCTGTCCGACCCGCTGGCAGCGCAGCCAGTTTCCCGAAATCTTTCGGGACCGGATCAGTGTGGCCCATGACGGGGTCGACATCGACTACCTCACGCCGGATCCGAAGGCCGAACTGGTGCTGGAGAACGGGACGCTCACGCGCGAAGACGAAGTGGTGACCTATGTCGCCCGGGGCATGGAACCCTATCGCGGGTTTCCGACCTTCATGAAGGCGGTGGCGCAGTTGCAGGCCCGCCGGCCGAAACTGCACGTCGTCGTGGTCGGCGGCGACGGCGTGGCCTACGGCGCCGCCCGCAAGGACGGCAAGACCTTCAAGGAGGTCGCGCTCCAAGAGCATGACCTGGACCTTGAGCGGCTGCATTTCACCGGGCTGGTGCCGTTCAAGACCTTTCGGTCCGCGGTTCAGGTGTCCCGCGCCCACATCTATCTGACCGTGCCGTTCGTTCTGTCCTGGTCGATGATGGAGGCCATGGCCTGCGGTGCGCCGATCGTAGCGTCCGACACCGCTCCGGTGCGCGAGGTGATCACCGACGGCCGCAACGGGCTTCTGGTCGATTTTTTCGATGCCGATCGCATTGCCGAGCGTGTCGACGACGTTCTGGAAAACCGCGTCGATACGGAGGCGATCCGAAGGGCGGCCCGGAACACGATCGAGGAACGCTATGCGGCCCAGAACCTGGTGCGTGTGCACCGCCAGTTGATCCTCGATGTCGCCAACGGCACCTTGCCGCCACGCCCCTTCTTCTGATCAGCACCCGCCGGTGGCGGCATCGTCCTCGATACAGCATTCCGACAGTAAAAAGTCCGCAAGCGAACGAATCGTGTCGTATTGCGCGCGGCAGAGCAGGGTCGTGCCCTGGCGTTCCTGGACGACAAGGTCGACGGCGACGAGTTTGCGCAGGTGGTGCGAGAGCGCCGACGGCGCAACGCCGACGCGTTCCTGAAGGCCGCTGACCGGCAGGCCGTTTTCGCCGACGCGTACCAGTTCGCGCACGATGCGCAGGCGGACCGGGCTGCCGAGCGCTTCAAGGCGGTCGGCTGCGGTGTCGAGGGGCACGTCCGGCAGGGTCGTGTCTGTCATGCGCCGGCCTCCTCGGCAAACCGCCAGGCGGTATCGGCGAGCGGGCGCACCTGGCTGGCCATCGCGGCGGCGTTTTCGTTGGTCGCCGTGCCGTCGCGGACCCGCCCGACAATGCCCTGAAGGATCGCCGCCAGGCGAAAGAAATTGTAGGCGAAATAGAAGTCGGCATGTTCGGCCACCGAAAAGCCGGTGCGCTTTTCATAGGCCTCGATATAGGCGGCAAGAGGCGGCAGGCCGAACGCCTGGAGATCCACCCCGACCAGCGAGCCGACGCCTGCGCCGCTGTCCGACCGCGGCATGTGCCATTGCATGCAATGGTATGTGAAGTCGGCGACCGGATCGCCGAGCGTCGACAATTCCCAATCGAGCACCGCGCGGATCTCGGGCGTCTCGGCGTCCAGGATCAGGTTGTCGAGGCGGAAATCGCCGTGCACCACCCGTGCCGGCCCGGCCGTCGGAACCCGGCCGGGCAGCCAGTCCATCAGGCGCGTCATGGCCTCGATCTCCTCGGTGCGGGACGCCTGGTATTGTTTCGACCAGCGGGCGATCTGGCGGGCCACATAATTGTCGGGCTTGCCGAAATCGGAAAGGCCGAGAGCGTCGGGCTCGTAGGAGTGCAGGCGGGCGAGCGTCGCATTCATGGCATCGTAGATGGCCGTGCGTTCGGCAATCGAGGACTTGGGCAGGTGCGGTTCCCAGAAGATTCGGCCCTCCACCTTGTCCATCACGTAAAACGCCGTGCCGATCACCGTCTCGTCCTCGCACAGGCCGAAGACCCTGGGCACCGGAAAGCCGGCCGCGCCGAGCGCCGCCATGACCCGGTACTCCCGGTCGATCGCGTGCGCGGACGGCAACAGTGTGCCGGGCGGCTTCCGCCGAAGCACATAGGCCGCGCCTGCAGCCTCGATCTGGTAGGTCGGGTTCGATTGGCCGCCCTTGAACTGGCTGATCGAAAGGGGACCGGAAAAACCGTCGACATGGGTCTGCATCCAGCCGACGAGGCCGTCCTCCGGGAATTTGAGGGCGTCTGCAATCGCCTTGGTTCCGGAAAAAGCCTCCTGGCGGTCGATCCGCTCCATCTTTTTGTTCTCTCCCTGCCGGTCGCGGTTCAGCCTGTGATCGGTTCGACGCTGTCGTCCCCGACCGCTCCGACCGCGCGCCAGCCGATATCGGTGCGGTAGAAGCCGTCCGGCCAGGTGATCCGGCCGACGGCTCGGTAGGCCTTGTCCTGCGCGTCGGCAATGTCGTGCCCGAGGGCCGTCACATTCAGCACGCGCCCGCCGGCGGCAACAAGTCCGGCGTCCGTGCGGGCGGTACCGGCGTGAAACACCTTGACGTCCGACGAGTTATCGAGTGCCTCCAGCCCGTCAATCGGCGTGTTCTTTTGATAGGCGCCCGGATACCCCTTTGCCGCCATGACGACGGTCAATGCCGGTTCATCATGCCAGCGCACGCTCACCCGGTCGAGTTCGCCGTCGACGGCGGCATTCAGGAGCACCAGCAGGTCGTCCTTCAGCCGCATCATCAGGACCTGGGCTTCCGGGTCGCCAAATCGCACATTGTATTCGATCAATTGCGGTCCGCTCGCCGTAATCATCAGGCCGGCATAGAGCACGCCCTGATAGGGCATGCCAGCCTCGGCCATCGCCGCAAGCGTCGGCCGAATGATCTCGGCCATTGTCTGCTCGATGAGGGCATCGGTCATGATCGGCGCCGGTGAATAGGCGCCCATGCCGCCGGTATTGGGACCGGTGTCGCCGTCGCCCACCCGCTTGTGATCCTGGGCGGTCGCCAGCGGCAGCGCCGTCCGGCCGTCACAGAGTGCAAAGAAACTCGCCTCTTCGCCTTCCAGGAAGGCTTCGATGACGACTTCCGCCCCCGCAGCGCCGAACGCTCCGTCGAAACAATCCGCGACCGCGGCTTCGGCCGAGGCCCGGTCTTCGGCAATGATCACACCCTTGCCGGCCGCCAGCCCGTCCGCCTTGATGACCGCGGGCAGGGCATGATCGGCAAGGTAACGAAGTGCGGTCGCCTTGTCGGAAAACCGGCCATAGGCGGCCGTCGGGATGCCCGCGCGGGCACACAGATCCTTGGTGAATCCCTTGGATCCCTCCAATTGCGCGGCCGCGGCCGACGGTCCGAAGACCCGGATGCCCGCCGCCCTGAGGTCGTCGGCAAGTCCGGCGACCAGCGGCACCTCCGGCCCCACGACGACGAGCTCGATCCTGTTGTCCCGGCAGAAATCGGCGATGGATTGGTGGTCGCCGACATCAAGCGAAACGCATTCCGCCTCCTCGGCAATGCCGGCATTGCCGGGTGTCGCGTAGAGTTTCGTCAAGAGCGGCGAATTCGCCAGGGCCCAGGCCAGCGCATGTTCGCGCCCGCCGGAGCCGATCAGGAGCACATTCAAGGATCGGCCGTCTGGTTCGGGGTTGTTCGTCTCGGCATTGTGTGCCGTCCGCGTCCGGCGCTGCCAAGTATCCGAATTTTAGTGGGTCGGGCAAGGGAGTTGGGCGGAGCGGGGCGTTCGTTCACATGTCGTCGCGGTGTCGCGCACCTGCAGGCTTCGGCAATCCCGACGCCTTTGATAAAATCGACCGGGTGGCCGCTGTTGTTTGGATCGGCGTGACGCGTTGCTGGATTGCCCGAACATGCCGGGCAAAGGCCGCGGAAAAGGGAAAGGGCTTTGTGCTCTTCGCCGTCGGCGTCCCAACTGGCGCCACCTCTTCCCGCAATCCGTCATCGAACGGCCTGACCGGGCGACCTTGTCCCTTGGCGGCGTTCCCGATGCCGGGCAGGGGCAGGCAGGACCCGGAAGGTCCAAAGACGAATACGCTCCGCTCCCCGACACAGTGACACCGCCCCGGGCGTATTCGCCCCATTGACCTCCTTTCCGTTTCACGGCACGACAAACCCATGGAAAACCCCTCGACCCGCCGTGTTCTGGAGGCCGTCGCCGACGCCGTCGGCGGCAATTGGGTGGACACGCGGGCGCCGGACTGGCTGAAACCCTATGGTCGGCTGGCGCGCTGGGACCGGCCGATCGGCTGGTGGCTCCTGCTCTGGCCGTGCTGGTGGTCCGCCGCGCTCGCCGCCGGCGCCGCCGGCAATCCGTTGCCGGATCTCTGGCACGTCTTTCTGTTTCTTGTCGGCGCCATTGCGATGCGCGGTGCCGGATGCACCTATAACGACCTGGTCGACCGCGACATTGACGGCCTCGTGGAACGCACGCGCCTGCGCCCGATCCCGTCAGGGCAGGTAACGATCCGGCAGGCCAAGGTGTTTCTGGTGCTGCAATGCCTTGTCGGCTTGCTGGTGCTGTTGCAATTCAACTGGTTTGCGATCGCGCTCGGCGCGTCGTCGCTGCTCGTTGTCGCCGTCTATCCGTTCATGAAACGCTTCACCGACTGGCCGCAGGCCGTGCTTGGTCTCGCGTTTTCCTGGGGTGCGCTGATGGGCTGGGCGGCGGAGTTCGGACGCCTCGATTGGGCGCCCGTGCTCCTGTATGCCGGCGGCGTCGCCTGGACCATCGCCTACGACACCATCTACGCGCACCAGGACAAGGAAGACGATGCGATCGTCGGCGTCCGCTCGACGGCGCTGTTGTTCGGTCCGCGGACACGGATCTACCTGACCGGTTTTTTCGGGGCGGCGGTTCTGGTGTTCCTGTCAGCGCTGGTTCTGGCCGGCGCCGGGCCTCTCGCCTATGTCGGGCTTGCCGGCGCGGCCCTGCACATGGCCTGGCAGGTCCGCAGCATCGACGTGACCGATCCGGACAATTGTCTGATGCTGTTTCGCGCCAACAGAACGCTGGGCTGGATCCTGTTTGCAGGATTGGTCGCCGATTCGCTGGTCCGCCATTCCCTGTGAGAGCTGACCCTGTTGCTCAGGTTCTGGCGATGATTTCCCGCCCTGCGACAATCGCGCGCTGGCCTTTCGGCCCGGTCTTGCGGCGTGTCAGGAAACGCGGTCGCCGTTCGGCGAATTGCGCGTGGTAGCGCCGGTCGCGTTGCGGCAGCACGGCCAGTTTACCCAGATAGGTTCGCGCCGGGACCAACCGGCCGGTCTCATCTTCGACCAGCAAGGGCAGGCCGAACAGTTTCGCCCAGCTCTGCCAGTCGACGGACAGATTGGCCGGATCGTCGCCGCGCGACAGCGGCAGGTGAAGCGCGGGATCCCGGTGCACGAGGAACAGGTCGCCGGTGGCCGGACCGTCCCGGGTGACATCGTAGCGGATTGCAACACCGCGGTACATTTTCACGGGGATCTTGATGTTGAGCGGCAAACCGGCGATCCGGCGGCGGACAATGGCCACCTGATCGTCGAGATAGACCGATGCCGCGGCCGCGGCGACGTCGGATTGTCCGGCTTCGAAGCGCGCGGGCAAGGAAAAGGGGTTCAGGCGGAACCCTGGTTCCGCCTGAACTGGAGTGGTTTTGACCACTCTCATGTCTGACGCCTCTTAATTGTTATCGAGCAGTGTTTTGTTTTGTCTGCTTCCCTGATGCCGCGACCCTAGCGCAGCCGAGTCAGAGTCTCCTTAAGGGATGTGGTTAAGAAAATGCTCGTAATTCTAGAGGGTTACTGGAATCTCAACCGGTAAACAGAGAGTCAATGGCCATGCCCCGACTTGCCGCACCTGATGGTCGGTGCCTTGCCGCCCCGGAGCTTTCGCGATAAAGGCTCCGGCTGGAATTTCCGATCCGTCTCCTGAACCCCAAGGATGTGCCGTGAGCGACCCGCTTGATACGTCGACACTCGAAGACCGCGCGCGCCAGCTGGTCGACAAGGCCCGTGCCGCCGGCGCCGATGCGGCCGACGCGGTTGTTGTCCGGTCGGTCTCCCAGTCGGCCGATGCACGGCTGGGCAAGATCGAGGAAATGCAGCGCGCTGAATCGGACGATCTTTCGTTGAGGGTTTTTGTAGGCAAGCAGGTCGCAAGTGTTTCCGGCAATGATTTTGCCGCGATGGATCAGATTGTCGACCGGGCCCTCGCCATGGCGCGCGTGGCGCCCGAGGACCCGTATGCCGGCCTGCTCGACGCGGCGGATCTCGTCGACGAAAAGGCGGATCTGGATCTGCTCGACAGCGGCCAGCCGAACGGCGAGGCGCTGGCCGAGAGGGCACTGGAAACCGAGGCGATCATGCTCGAACAGGCGGGCGTCACGAATTCCGGCGGCGCCTCTGCCGGATGGGGCGTCGGCGGCATGGTCCTGGCCACGTCGAGCGGCTTTTCGGGTACCTATCTCGGATCCCGGTTCTCCCTTTGGGCAACCGCGATTGCCGGCGAGGGCACGGGCATGGAGCGTGACTACGATTTTTCGAGCGCCGTCTACGAGGCCGATCTTGATGCGCCGGAGACCATCGGCAAACGGGCCGCCGAGCGAGCCGTGGCGCGGTTGGGCGCGCGCAAGATCGAATCGACCAAGGGCGCCGTGGTTTTTGCACCGCGCTGCGCCCGGTACCTGCTCGGGCATCTGGCCGGGGCGATCAACGGCGCATCCATCGCCCGCGGCACGAGTTTTCTCAAAGACCGGCTCGGCGAACGGGTTTTTGCCGAGGGCGTTTTCATCCATGACGATCCGGAACGGCGGCGCGGCCTCCGCTCCCGCCCGTTCGATGGCGAGGGTGCGCGATGCGGTGCCATGACGCTGGTCGCCGACGGGGTCCTCAAGACCTGGCTTCTCGATGGCGCCTCCGCACGCGAACTCGGTCTGAAGACCAACGGCCGCGCCATGCGCAGCGGGTCCACCTCGCGGCCCGGCACGACCAATCTTTCGCTGGCGCCCGGCACAGAATCGCCTGAAGCGCTGGTCGCCGGCGTCGAGCGCGGCCTCTATGTGACCGATCTGATCGGCCATGGCGTCAATCTGGTGACCGGGGATTACAGCCGTGGCGCCGCCGGCTTCTGGATCGAGGACGGCGAATTGCGCGAACCGGTTGCCGAGGTCACGATTGCCGGCAACCTGACGGACATCTTCGCGCGCATGGTGCCGGCCAACGACTTCAAATACCGGTTCGGTACGGACGCGCCGACCGTGCTTGTCGAGGATCTGACCATTGCGGGGCGCTGAAAACCGATGACCTCCGCACCAGCAAGGAATGTCGATCTGTCCCTCGATCTTGTCGAGGACCTCGCCCGCGAGGCCGGCGACATTGCGCTCGGCTACTTTCGCAATGGCCCCGAGGTCTGGAACAAAGGGGATTCCTCGCCGGTATCGGAAGCCGATCTCGCTGTCGATGCCTTCCTGAAACGCACGCTGTTGAGCAATCACCCGGGTTACGGCTGGATATCGGAAGAATCCGCGTCCGGGCCGGACCGCATTGCCGAAGGACCGGTTTTTGTCGTCGATCCGATCGACGGCACGCGGGCCTTCATCAAGGGCGAAGAAGAATGGGCGATCTCGATCGGCATCGTAAACCAGTCGCGCCCGATTGCCGGTATCCTGTTCTGTCCGGCGCTCGACACGCTTTATCGGGTGCAGAAAGGCGAGGGCGCGGAACGCAACGGCGAAGCGCTCAGCGTCAGTGACAGAAAGAGCCTGCACGGCGCCCGCGCGGCCGGGCCGCGGACCTTGCTCAATGACAAGGAATTTTTCGACCTGTCGCTCGACCTGCAGCCCGCGATCGCATCGCTTGCCTATCGGCTGGCTCAAGTCGCCGAAGGGCGTCTCGACTTCGCCCTTGCCAAGGGCAGCGCTCATGATTGGGATCTTGCGGCTGCCGACCTTTTGGTCCAAGAAGCGGGAGGTCGACTGACGGGCTCGGACGGCAAGGACATCCAGTACAACGAGGGAACCCTTGCGCATCCCGCGCTGGTGTGCTCGCCGGCTGGACATCACGCCGATCTGTGCGACCGGGTCGCGGCGATCGTCGCGTGAAGTCGGCGTCTGACGAAAGATCAGGGCCCGTGCCGAAAAGCGGACGGGCCACTCTGCATCGGTCGAGGGGGACACATGTCTGACGAAAGCCAACCCAAACAATTGCTTCATCTCGTTTTCGGCGGCGAACTGACGGATTTGGAAGGGATCGAGTTTCGCGATCTCGAAACGCTTGATGTCGTCGGGATCTATCCGAATTATGCCAAGGCCTATGACGCCTGGAAGGCGAAGGCCCAGTCGACGGTCGACAACGCCCATATGCGGTACTTCATCGTGCACATGCACCGCCTGCTGGATCCCGAGACCGATCAGTAGGCCGCCTGCACCCGCGCACACCCGGATCGACGAGCGGTAACGCCGGTCCGGCAGCACGGTCAAAAGAACAATGAAAACGAGGCCATGTTTCGGACCATCGGACAATCTAGACTGTATTTCTTACTCCTGCCACGGTCTGCGTCGCTTTCAGGGGTTCGCCCCGCAAGGAGCGAACCCGAAAAGCGCAGCGGGGCTGCGGTTGAGGGGCGCGACGCCGAGGGCGGGCGCTTGAAAGCGACCCTACGGGCGGCGCCGTGCTGCCGACAGGCGGCGTCAAACTGCTTGCCCGATGTCCCACATCGCGCCGCGCAGTTTTCC
>JANQQB010000291.1 GCA_028285165.1 Rhodobiaceae bacterium | reverse complement strand
TCGTCGTGATCTGCGGGGAAATCATGACCATGCCCGGTCTGCCGCGCGTACCGTCGGCGGAATCGATCCGCATCAACGAGGCCGGTCAGATCGAGGGGCTGTTCTGACCCATGACCACGACCGGTTTCCATACGATCATTGTGCCCGTCCGGGGCGACGGCAAGGGCGACAACGTTCTCGCCCACGCCGCGGTGCTCGCGCACCGGTTCGGCGCGCGCATCAAGGTCGTGCATTGCCATCCCAGGCCGGACGATCTGATGCCCTATGGCGTCGTCATTCCGCGTTTCATGCGCCAGCAGATCGAAGAGGCTATGGAGCGGAACGTCGATGTGACGAAGGATCAGTTGCTGGCCGAGTTCCGTGAGCTTGCGCGGCAGTTCGGTCTGGCGGAGACCCAGCCGGTCTCCGGCACCGCGACTGCGGAATTCATCGAATATGAGGGCAAGCAGGTCGATGCGGTTCGGCATTTCGGCCGGCTGTCCGATTTGATCTGCGTGCCGCAACCGGACAAGGAACGGAACCTTGGAGCGAACACGCTGAAATCGGCGTTGTTCTCATCCGGCCGACCGGTGATGATGTGTCCGCACACGGATCCGGTTGTCGAAACGTTCGCCGATCATGTGGCCATCGGCTGGAACGGCTCGCTCGAAGCGTCCAGGGCGGTCGCCCTCGCCATGCCGGTCATTGAGGCGGCAAAAGATGTCACCATCCTGACGACAGGCGATACAACGCACTCCGCTACGGCCGAAGAATTTAGACAATACCTTGAAATTCGTGGCGTTTCAGCGACAATCCACAGTTTCGAGGCGCGCGGCACCGTCGTCGGTGCGCAATTGCTGGAGCAATGCGACACGCTCGGTGCCGGGACGTTGATCATGGGGGCCTATCACGAGAGTTTCGAACGCGAGACGGTGTTCGGCGGCAATTCGCAAGCCGTTGTAGAGGCTGCGAAAATTCCCGTAATTCTGGTGCATTGATAAAATTGACAGGATGAACCGCAGAACGTCACACGACTAAGGCAAAAATCTGGGATAGGATGAAGCGTGCGTAGATTCGCAACCCTAGACATCCCAATTTCACCCTTTTGTATCATGGAGAACCAAGGGAGGATGACCATGAGAGTATCCAAAACACTGGCTGTGTGTGCGCTTGCCGTCGCGGTGGCCGCGCCGGCGGCTCACGCGGAATGGAAGCCGAGAAAACCGGTGGAATTCATCATCATGGCCGGAACCGGCGGTGGTGCTGACCAGATTGCGCGCCTCCTTCAGGGGCTCATCGAAAAGAAGGACCTCAGCCCGCGTCCGTTCATTCCGATCAACAAGCCGGGCGGATCGGGCGCCGAGGCGCTGCGTTACCTGCAGGACAAGGCCGGTGACAACCACACGATCATGATGACGCTGAACTCGTATTACACGACACCGGTGATCCAGAAGGATCTCGGCGTCGATGTCACGCAGTTCACGCCGATCGGTCTCATGGCGCTCGATACGTTCCTGTTGTGGGTGCATACCGACCGCGATGATATCACCGACCTGGACAGCTATGTTCAGGCTGTCAAGACAGCCGGTCTCGACTGGAAGGTCGGCGGCACGGGCTCGGGCCAGGAGGATTCGATCCTGACCGCGATGATGGAGGCCGCCTTCGACTATGAAGTGACCTACATCCCGTTCCCGGGTGGCGGTACGGTCGCCAAGAACCTGATCGGCAATCAGATCGATTCCACGGTGAACAATCCGTCCGAACAGATGGAATTCTTCCGCGCCGGCAGCTCCAAGCCGCTGGTTCAGTTCACCGGTGACCGCATGCCGGCCTTTAAGGACGTGCCGACCGCCAAGGAACTCGGTGTGGATATCGAGTACTACATGCAGCGCTCGGTCAACGGTCCTCCGGGCATGGATCCGGAAGCCGTCGCGTTCTACACCAACCTGTTCGACGAATTGTACAAGTCGCAGGAATGGCAGGACTTCTGTGCCTCCGAAGGCCTCGACTGCCCGGGCATGATGAAGGGTGAGGAACTGGCCGAGTTCCACAAGTCCCAGCTTGCCGCACACATCAAGCTGATCGAACAGGTCGGCGCCGACAAGATTACCGGCGAGTAATCACTTTGCGGAGCCCGCCCTGTCGACGGCGCGGGCTCCGCTGCACCAATCCCAAAGACAGACGCTATGCTCGTCGCAAGGGCGACGGGACGGGGAAGCTTTGTTCCGCGGCAAGCGGTCCCGCTAAGCGACCAATTGGAGTAAGGCAATGACGGTCCGTTCGGCAGAACTCTTGATGGCGATCGCCACGCTCCTCGCTGCGCTCGGCCTGATGGCCAAGGTCTACATGGACGGCCTGAACATCGGATGGGTCGAGGGCCGTGGACCCGGTGCCGGGGTCTGGCCGTTCTGGCTGTCGGCCGGCATGGCGCTCGCCGCATTGGCGACCCTGGTGCGTTGGTTCCAGGGAGCGACACCGGAATCCCGGTCCACCGAACCCTACATCGCCTCCGGCACCGTGTTCATCGTTGCCGTATCCGCGTTTTCGCTTCTCGGGTTTCTGATCCTGATCACGATCATCGGCACCTATCTGGCCCTGATGATCTTCATGCTGGTCTACATCCGCTTTCTGGGCGGACACACCTGGCGCATGACGGCGGCTTTCGTCGTCGGAACGCCGATCTTCGTCTATCTCCTGTTCGAGGTGGCACTGACGAAGTACCTGCCGAAAGGCCTGCCGATCTTCGAGGAAGGTTTCCTCGTCATCGACAATCTCCGTTACGAATACTTCTACTGAGGCGGCTGCGATGGAAACGATCCTGGTATCACTTGGCGCAGGTCTCCTGCAGGCCTTCGAGCCGCTGAATCTTTTCATGATCGTCACGGGCTGCCTGGCGGGGCTGTTTGTCGGCGCCATGCCCGGCCTGGGGTCGGTCAATGGCGTTGCGATCCTGCTGCCGGTGACCTTCCTGGTGCCGCCGACGGCGGCGATCATCTTTCTGGCCGCGCTTTATTACGGCGCGATGTATGGCGGTGCGATCAGTTCGATCACACTGGGCATTCCCGGATCGTCGACGGCGGTGGCGACCGTTTTCGACGGCCGCCCGATGGCCCAGGAGGGCAGGGCGGATCAGGCGCTGATGGCGGCGGCGATCGCCTCCTTCATCGGCGGAACGGTCTCGGTCGTCCTGTTCACGCTGTTTGCGCCGCCGCTTGCTGAATTCGCCCTGAAGTTCGGGCCCCAGGAAGAGTTCGCGCTGATGGTGCTTGCCTTCGCCACCTTCATCGGGCTTGGCGGCGACGATGTGCCGAAGACCATCTTTTCCATTCTGCTCGGTCTGGTGCTGGCAGCCGTCGGTTTCGACATCATCTCCGGTCAGCCGCGCCTCATCTTCTTCGACATGGTCGAGTTCCAGCGCGGCATCGGGTTCCTTGTCCTGGCCATCGGCATTTACGGCATCGGCGAGATGCTGTGGACGCTGGAAAGCACCAACGGCAAGATCACCATGCACAAGGTCAATGTGACCTGGTCCCGCATGAAAGAGAACATGCGGGGCATTGGGGCCTACATCAATTCGACCTGGCTCGGCTCGTTCCTCGGCTTCTTTGTCGGCACGCTGCCGGCGGCCGGCGCGACGCCGGCATCGCTGATGTCCTACGGCCTTGCCAAGACGTTCTCCAAGAACCCAGACAGCTTCGGCAAGGGCAACGTCGCCGGCGTTGCGGCGCCTGAGGCCGCAAACAATGCTGCATCGACGGGATCGATGCTGCCCATGATCACGCTCGGCATTCCCGGATCTCCGACCACGGCAATCCTGCTTGGCGGCATGATCATCTGGGGGCTGCGGCCCGGACCGTTGCTGTTCACCGAAAGCCCCGATTTTGTCTGGGGCCTGATCGGATCGATGTACATCGCCAATGTCGCGACGGTTCTTCTCAACCTCGCGCTCATCCCGATATTCATCCGCGTCCTGGCCATGCCGTTTTCCATCCTGACGCCGATCATCTTCGTGCTGTGTGTTCTGGGCGTCTTCGCGACCACCGACCGCATGTTCGATACCTGGATCATGCTCCTGATCGGCGTTGTCGGGTATCTGATGCGCAAGCTGAACTATCCGGTCGCGCCTGCGGTTCTGGCCATCGTTCTGGGCCCGTTGGCGGAACGCTCGTTGCGCCAGTCGCTGATATCCAGCCAGGGGGATGTCCTGACCTTCTTCGAACGCCCGATCTCACTGACCTGCATTCTGATCGCGGTGGCGCTGATCTCCTATCCGCTGGTCCTTAAGGCCCTGCGCCGGCGCAAGAGCGCACCGGCGTGACCGCAATGAGACGGACGGAAAGGTCCTAAGGTGACGCGTTTTCACGATTGGCGCCGACGCGCAGGCGGTGCGGACCATAGAGACAGGCCAACCCGAGAATGATTCCGGAGACGGTGGCGATCATGCCGGCGGCGCTGACGGCGTTTTCGCCACCGAGCCAGAGCGGTCCGTAGCCCGCGAGCACGTAGCCGAGCACGGCCGACAGAACGGCAAAGGCGACAGACCACCAGATCTGTGTTTCCAGACAATTGGTCATCAGGCGCGCCGCTGCCGGCGGGCAGATGAACATGGCGATCACGATGATCGATCCGACGGCGTCGAAGGCGGCAACCGCTGCGATGGCGGCGGTGATGACGAGGCCGAACCCGAGCGCTGCCGCCGGAATCCCAAGCGCCTGTGCGAACCCCTCGTCGAACGTCGCGATTTTCAGCCAGCGCCAGAAGATCACGGTCAGGACCACGACGATTGCGCAGACAAGGGAGATGCGCCCAAGTTCCGGTGGCAGGCCGGCCAGCGCCACCGGATCGACCAGCGAATGCCAGCCCTCGGCCCGGAACCAGATGAGCGATTCCAGGTTGCCCATCAGCGCATGTTCGACATCGAGATGTACGTTCGACGTGTCGCTCTGTTCGAGCAGCAACACGCCGGCGGCAAACAGCGTCGTAAACACAACGCCCATGGCTGCTCCGGGTTCGATCCGCCCAAGGCGCTTGACCACCTCGATCAGGATGACGGCAACGATTGCCGCGCCTGCCGCTCCGATCAGCATCGGCACGGCCGACACCATGCCGGTGATCAGGAAGGCGACGACGATGCCGGGCAGAACGACGTGGCTGATCGCGTCGCCGATCTGCGCCTGCCGCCGAAGGATCAGGAAGTTTCCCGGCAGGGCACACGCGATGCCGGCAAGCGCGCCGATCAGGATCGGAGTGAGCGAGAACTGGACGAATTCGGCTCCCATCACGCCGCCCCTCCGACGGCGGCCGGCGGCCCGAGCCGGCGGTCGAAGTCCCGGATCTCATCGGCGGTGAACACGTCCTCGATCGGGGTGAGGCCGTCATAACGACCTGTGAGACCCGTATCCTGATGCACTTCGCGCGCGATATCCCAGCGACGTTCGTCGCGCGCGATTTTGGCGGCCTGGGCGCGGCCGGCATCCGTCGGCACACCGTCCGGCCGAATGAGACCTTCGCGCGCCAAAAGGCGCAGCGTATAGGGTTCGCGGATCGGTTCCTGGCGGGCCAGCGCGAGAAGACCTTGCCGACGGTGCACCCGGGCCTGGAAGCGTCGCTGGCGCAGGACGGCCGCTGCAACGCCGCGCGCCGGTGCAAAGAACAGCGAAAAGGCACACAGGCCGGCGGCAACGAGCACAATGATCGGTCCGGTCGGCATTGCGGGAGCCGAGGCCGAAATCGCGGCTCCGACAAAGCCGGACAGCCCGCCTATGGTGCCCGCAATCCAGATCACGCGGTTCGAGTGTTCGGTCCAGAACCGCGCGGTCACAGGCGGAATGATCAGAAGCGCGACGATCAGTATGAGGCCGACGAGCTTCAATCCGATCACCGTCACCGCCATGACCAGCACCATCATCAGGAGGTCGATGCGCCGCACGTCGTAGCCCATGGCCGCCGCATAATCGGCGTCGAACGCCACCAGCGTCATCGGACGCCGCAACAGCCATGTCGCAAGCACAGCCAGCGATCCGCCGATGGCGATGACAACGGCATCCTGGAACAGCATGCCGGCGGTGGAACCGAGCAGGAAGCTCTCAAGACCGGCCTGCCGCCCGCCGCTCATCGTCTGGATGACGGTAAGCAGGACGATGCCGAGGCCGAAGAAGACACCCAGGACCGCGCCGATCGCCGCGTCTTCGGCAAGCCGCGTTCGGCGGGCAATCCACTCGATCAGCAGGAGACCGATCCAGGCGGTGAGGGCGGATCCGGCCAACAGGCCGATCAGGTTCCGGCCGTCGCCGCCGAAGGCCACCATCACGATGAAGGCAAGGCCGACGCCGGGCAATGTGGCATGCGCCACGGCGTCCGAGACGAGGCCGCGCTTGCGCAGAAACAGAAATGTTCCGGATGAGCCGGCGGCAAAGCCGAGCAGGGCCGCACCGATCGCAACAAGCGCGGCGTTGTAGCCGGCCTGCAGGAACAGCGCTTCCAGAAACGGGGTCACGAGGCCGAACCGGCCACGCCCAATTCGTCGATATGCGTTGCTGCCAGACGACCGCCATAGGTCGCATTGAGATTTTCGGCGGTGAAGGTCGAGGCCACCGGGCCTTCGGCGATCCGGCGTACGTTGAGCAGGAGGACATGGTCGAAATAGTCGTCGACCGTCGCCAGGTCATGGTGCACGCACACCACGGACTTGTCCTCGGATCTGAGCAGTTTCAAGACATCCATGATGGCGCGTTCGGTCGCAGCGTCGATCCCGGCAAACGGCTCGTCGAGCAGGTACAGATCGGCATCCTGCGCCAGCGCCCGCGCCAGAAACACACGCTGCTGCTGGCCGCCCGAGAGCTGGCCGATCTGACGGTGCGCGAAATCGGCCATGCCGACGCGGTCGAGGCAGGCACGCGCCGTGTCAGCCATTTCGCCTGTCAGGCGCGCAAGCAGGC
>JANQQB010000087.1 GCA_028285165.1 Rhodobiaceae bacterium | reverse complement strand
GGGCTTCCAGGTGTTCGAAGCGCATGACGGTCAGCTATCCAGTTTTTCGACATAGACACGGATCTTGCCGCCGCAGGACAATCCGACCCGCCAGGCGGTCTCGTCGGCAACGCCGAATTCCAGCATGCGCGCCTCTCCGCTTTCGATGACGTCGAGCGCTTCGCCGACGACGGCTCCTTCAACGCATCCGCCGGAAACCGATCCCTCGAAATTGCCCTCTGCGTCAATGACCAGATGACTGCCGACCGGCCGGGGCGCGGACCCCCAGGTCTGCACGACTGTGGCAATGGCAAGGTCGCGGCCTTCCCGGTGCCATTTCTCCGCCGTGCCCAGTACATCGAGCGTGCGGTTCCCGGGATCAGTCCGTGTATCGCTCATGATGCTTTGTCTCCACAATTGAGGGCGTCTGTTTGCCGGTTCAAGCCGACACTTATACCTTTGCATTTAGCGCATCCGATCGTTTCCCGCCATAGATCGGGGACACTCAGCCACCCACAAAAACTAAACCCCCGGCTTCGAACCGGGGGTTCTTGTTTGGTGCCAGGGACAGGTTACGATTGCTCGCTGAGCGCTTGAATGAGCGTGCCAAGGTTATGCTCAAACATTGTCTCGTAACTCGTCGCCGGGCCGCCGCGTTCCGAGAGCGCATCTGAGAACAGCCGCCCTCCGATCTCGATACCGGTTTCACGCGAGATCTGTTCGATCAAAGCCGGACTGGTGATGTTCTCCACAAAGAGCGCCCCCGCGCCAACTTTCTTCAGGTGATCGATCAACGTGGCGAGGTCTTTGGCAGACGGCTCGGCTTCTGTGTCGATCCCGACGGGGGCCAAGAACGTCAAACCGTAGGCGTCGGCCAGATAACCGAAGGCATCGTGGGCCGTCACGACCGTGCGTCGATCAGAAGGAAGCTTTTCGAGTTCGCTGCTTGCGCGCATGTGCAGCGCCTCGAGCCTGGCTGTATAGGCCTTGGCATTTGCCGCGTAAGTTTCCGCGTTCTGCGGGTCGGCGCTAGCCAAGCCCTTGGCGATGTTCGCGACATAGGTCACGCCATTGGTGAGCGCATTCCACGCATGCGGATCGATTTCGCCATCCACTTTCAGCGGTGTCACGCCTTCGGTCGCGACAAAGACCTTGCCGTCTGTGCCCGAGGTCTCGATCAGGGTCTGCGACCATGTCTCGAAACCCAGACCGTTCACAAAAATGACGTTGGCATCTGCAACCGCTTTGGCATCGCTTGCACTCGGCGTGTAGATATGCGCATCCGCGTCCGGTCCGACGATGGTCGTGACCTCGGCCAGATCGCCGGTCACCTGGCGGACCATATCACCGAGGATCGAGAAGCTGGCTACGACCTTGAGCTTTTCCTCGGCGGTTGCGGGCGTGGCGGCGAATGCCAGGCCCGCTATCAGCAGGGCACTAATGAGTCTTTTCATAGACGTTTTCTCCTTTGTTGAGGGTCGGTTGGCCGCCAGTCGGAGCCCGGCGGCGTAAGGGAATGCGACGGACGCCGACGTGGAAACCCTGTGGCGCGAAAATCAGGCTGACGACAAAAAATACCGCCGCTACCAGCACGATCGCCGGTCCGGACGGCACGTCTGGCAGGTAAAAGGAAACGATCAGGCCGACCCAGCAGCTTAACAGCGCGAAGACGAAGGTCAGGATCAGGTAGCTGGTGACCGTCGAGACCCAATAGCGTGCCGCGGTTGCCGGCAGGATCATCAGGCCGACCGCCATCAGTGTGCCGAGCGCCTTGAAAGCACCCAACAGGTTGAGCACGACCAGGAACATGAACCATTGAGTCACCAGGCCGGGACGTTTGGACTGACTCTCATGGAACACGGGATCGATGGTGTTGGTGATCAGGGGTCTCAGGATGAGGGCAAAACTGACGAGCGTCACGGTCGCGGTTGCGCCGATCAGGATCAGTGTCTCGTCGTCAATGCCGAGGATAGAGCCGAACAGGAAGCTCTTAAGAGGCACGGCCGAACCGGCGGCCGACAGAATGAAGATGCCGAGCGCGAGCGCGATCAGATACAAGGACGCCAGGCTCGCGTCCTCGCGAATAATGGTCATGCGGGCAAGCAAGCCGGTCAGCGCCGCAACCGCGATGCCGGCCGTCAAACCGCCGATGATCATGGAAGCAACCGACAAACCGGCGACCACGAATGCGATGACGATACCGGGTACGATCGCGTGCGCCATGGCCTCGCCGGCGAGCGACAGACGCCGCAGCACCAAAAACGCGCCAACCGGTGCGACGGAGAAACTCAAGACCGTGGTTGCGGCCAATGCCCGGACCATAAAGGCATAATCGAGCCACTCAAACATGGCCGACCTGCCGTTCAGCATACATGTCTTCAATCCAGGCCGCCTGACTTTCCGACATGTAGCGGTGGCCAACCAGGTTGTGCGGCGTGAGCGTTTCCCTCGGGTGCCCGAAAAGAGCCCGTCCGTCGCCGAGCAGAAGCGCCGAAGTGCAATGCTGCAAGACCGCAGACAGGTCATGCAGAACCAGAATTACGGCTCGACCCTCGGCAGCCCAGCTGTTGATCAGCGTGAGCAAGGCAGCTTCCGTCGTCTGATCGACTGCAGTGAACGGCTCATCCAACAGGATCAGCGGAGCATCCTGTACCATCGTGCGAGCGAACAGCGCCCGCTGCAATTGTCCGGCTGACAGCTTATGCAGGGGCATGTCGGCAATCTCTGCTGTACCGGTGAGTTCCAGCGCGGACTTGATACGGCCGCGGCAATCGGCATCGATCCGACCGAAAAATCCCAATCCTGCCCAAGCGCCCATCGCCGCCAGGTCCCGGACCCTGATCGGAAATCGGGTATCGAATTCCGCGCGCTGACCGAGATAAGCAATCGTCTGGGGCCGCCCGACGGGCCAGTCGAACGCGCCAGCCAGCGGCGGTAAGGCGCCCAACACCGTCTTGATCAGGGTCGATTTCCCGGAGCCGTTGTGACCGACAACGGCCAGCACGTCGCCACGCGCGAGTTCGAACGCGACGTCTCTGACGACGGCCACATCACGATAGCCGAGCGTGAGCCCGGCGGCTGACAATAGGGTGGACTGCACCATGGTCCGATGACGTCTTCAGACGAGGAGCGTTGCGACGATGATGGTCCACAATCCCGCGCAGGCGACGCCGACAGCAATCAGGTGCTGCAATGTGCTGGCAGTGGTGAGATTAAATTCTGTTCGGCTTTCGGCCGCCAGTTTGTACCGAGGCATTGCCTTCTCCCTTGGGGACACCCGCCCCAGTAAAGGATTTCAACAAGCCTGGCAGGTCTTCTGGCTCGCGGTTATCGGGTTTGATGTGCTCGCCTTCCCAGGGTAATCCCCAGTGGCGTGTTATGAGCACCCCTACCGCACACAGTTGCGGGTACAGCCCCGGACTCGCCCCCTGATGGGTACAGCTTACCGGGTTCCCTATTAAGCCTCAGCCTTCGGCGTCGGAACACCAAGCCCGAAATCAATAGCGAGCGTCGCCCCAGGCCGTCAAGAATACAATATTTCAGTTTGTCGAGGCGCGCTCTCGCGCCTCGTCTGCCAAACGTTTGAGCACGGCCCGTAAGGGGCCGGTACCGCGCAAGGTTTCAGGGAAAACCAGCCGGCAGGTCAGATCTCCGGCCCGCATGTCGAGACCTTCCGGATCGAGACCTGTCGCCTGCCATTCGCCGGGCGGCGCCCCGACAAGCGCGGTTGCGTAGAGTGCCAGGGCGTCGGCGTGATCCTCGTTCATGTGTTCGACCGCCCCTTCTGCCGCGGCCAGTAGGTCACTGCACTCGGAACAATCGAGCAGAAAGTCCGCCGCGGCCATGTCGACGATGCGCCCGAAACCGGCAACCAGATGAACGGTATCGATCTCCAATCGGTAAAACGCGAAATCGCCAAATCCGGCATAAAACGACGCTTCCTGGTGTTTCGCCAGGAACCGCCGGCGCGCCGCTTCCCGCTCCGGGTCTTCGGTCAGCCGCATCAAACGCCCGACAATCGTGGCGCGACTGCCGGCCAGCGGATCGTCCGGATGCGCGTCCTCGACAAGCAATGAAACGCGGTTGTCGGTCCGGATGTTGCGCGTATGAACGGCAAGGTCCGAAAGCAACAGCAACGGGGCGCCCGCCGGATCGGTCGCCGTCGTCACGAGCGAAACGAACGGCGCTCCGGTGTCCGGCGTCAGAGTGCCGAGCGCGCCGGTTCGGGCCGTCCGCACAAGACGACGCGTCGTGCCGATTGCGGAAAATGCCCGACCGGCATCGTCCGGTCTTTGGCGTGCAGTGCGCATCGCGCCGTTTTGATCGGTCGCCGGCGGACCGTCATTGTTCTGTTCCTGCAAGGACCTCTCCATCGCTGGGCAGGCAAGGCGCCGCATCGAATACTCGGAAAATTGCATTCGAGAAAAAATACAATTCAAACTCGAATATCGGTTTACAACTCTCCGCCATGGCAATTAGTGTCGCGGGAGGATCCTGCCACCGGGGAGGGGCGGCACCGAAACGCGCCGAACAGATCATCCAGGATAGACACTGCGTTCCACAATCCCTGCGCACGGTCAGGATTCTTTAGCCGACCGCCTGTTTTCATGAGTTGTTTGATGTTTTCTTTGCTGTTTGCCCGAACGCTGCCACTCCGCTGCCAAGGCGGAGGCGACGATAACACGATGTCCGGCCGGCGCCCCGGTTCAGCCCGGTCTGAAAAGGCCCGTGAACGGTCCGGCGCGACCGATCAGCCTCGGACAGTCAAGGGCGCCACACGCGCCTAGTCATGTCATATCCCGTCGCTGAAACCGAACAAACAGGACCAACGGCCATTCAGCAACCGACAGCCAGACACTTTCTGCGAACGGCGGAACTGGCGTGGCCAATCGCAACCGCCCGGACCCTGATTGTCATCGTGTTCGTGATGGACACCGTCATGACCGGATGGTCGGGCGCGGAACAGCTTGCCTATCTCGGATTGGGCATGGCGCCGCAGATCACGCTCATGCTGGTCGCCATCGGCGCGCTTCAGGCTGTGCCCGTGCTGACGGCACAGGCCGTCGGCGCCGGCAATCCCGAACGCGCAGGCGATGTGCTTAGGACCGGGTTCGTGCTTTCAGCGCTGCTCGGGGCGCTGTTTCTGGCGGCCGCCTATCTGTCGGAACACTTTTATGTGGCCATCGGCCAGGACCCGGACCTGTCGCGGCAGGCGGCTTATGTCAACCAGGCGTTTGCCTGGGGCATGATCGGCATGCTCCTGTTCGTCGCCGTCAACACGTTCCTGGAGGCGATCGGCCATCCGCGTGTCGGCCTTTACGTTCTGATCGGCCTGAATATCCTCAATGTTCCGCTCAACGGCCTGCTCGCGCTCGGCTGGTGGATACCGGGCGACGGCTACGGCGCCGTCGGGGCGACCGCCGGCAGTTCGCTGCTGCGTTGGCTGTCGTTTTTTGTCTGTCTGATTGTGCTCGTGCAGCTGAGCCGGCGCACCGACGACTGCTATCGGGTGATCGCAACCAGCAAGGAATGGTTCACGGCGTTCCGCGATATCGTGCGCCCGGAAAACCGCCGGATGCTGCGTATCGGCCTGCCCATGGGCCTGGCGCAAGGGGTCGAGAGCGCGGCCTTTGCGGCGATCGTGTTTCTGGCCGGCCTGGTCGGCAGCACGGCCCTTGCCGCCCATCAGATCACCATGAATACCGTGTCGCTTGTCTTCATGGTCGCCGTCGGTATTGCAAGCGCAACGGCGATCCGGGTCGGCAATGCCTTCGGCCGGCAGAGCCGTCCCGATGTCATCCGGGCCGGCTGGACGGGAATCGGACTGAGCGCGGCGTTTCCGGTTCTGGTCACGGTCAGCTTCCTGACGATCCCCGGCGCCATCGCAGGCATCTATACCGACGATCCCGCCACACTTGCCGTGGCCATCGAGACCCTCAGGATCGCCGCGCTCGTGCTGATCCTGGACGCGGCCATGGCGGTCGCCCTTGGTGCGCTGCGCGGCCTCGGCGACGTCTGGATTCCGCTCGGACTGCAGATCAGCGCTTTCTGGCTGATTGGCGTTCCTACGGCGTGGTATTTCGGCCTGCACCTGGAAATGGGCGCACCGGGCCTTGTGATCGGCATTGCCGTCGGCGTCACCCTGTCGTTCTTCGCCCTGGCGCTTCGCTGGGCCCAGGCATCGCGGCGCGTAACCGGTTAACCGCCTGAAAACGCTCGCGGATGCCGGCAATTCCGGCTGTCATATTCCTGTCAATGAAATGACCATCCAGGGACTCTGCCATAATTTGTTCGCACTTTGGTTCCTTAAAGCCCATGTTAAGCACACGCCGGAATCGCACCGGTCTGGGTTCGAGTACGGATAGTCCGAAGCACGAAATCCCGATCCGGCCGTACTGACCGGCACAAGGAGACTAGGCATGCCAACGATCGCACTCGTGGACGACGACCGGAACATTCTCACCTCGGTCTCGATGGCGCTGGAATCCGAGGGATACCGGGTCCACACCTATACCGACGGCGCTTCGGCGCTTGACGGCTTTACCATGGCGCGCCCGGACCTGGCCGTGCTGGACATCAAGATGCCGCGCATGGACGGCATGGAATTGCTGCGCCGCGTGCGCCAGAAGAGCGACGTTCCGGTGATCTTCCTGACGTCGAAAGACGACGAAATCGACGAATTGTTCGGCCTGAAAATGGGCGCCGACGACTTCATCAAAAAGCCGTTTTCCCAACGCCTGCTCGTCGAGCGGGTCAAGGCGGTGCTGCGGCGCTCGCAGGCGGCCGACGCCATCAACATGAAACCGGAAGAACCGCAAAACACGCTGGAACGCGGCCAATTGGTTATGGACCAGGAGAGGCACACCTGCACCTGGAAGGGCCGCCCGGTCACGCTGACGGTGACGGAATTCCTGATTCTTCAAGCCCTTGCCATGCGGCCGGGCGTGGTCAAGAGCCGCAATGCGCTGATGGATGCCGCCTATGAGGATCAGGTCTATGTCGACGACCGTACCATCGACAGCCACATCAAGAGATTGCGAAAAAAATTTAAGGTCTGCGACCCGGATTTCGATATGATTGAAACGCTGTACGGCGTCGGGTACCGGTACCGGGACATCTGATCCGATCGCCTGGCTTCGGTCCGCGTTACCGACGGTTGCACGGACCGGCCCGCAGGCTGGAGTTTCGCGCCGGTTCGCCTGGCGCATGTACCTGCGACCCGGGACGTACAGAGAAACAGATCCTGAATTCCCGGGCGGACGGTCGGCCGGGCGCAGACGCAGTCGTGGGCAATGGCAGTTGAAACCGATGACATGGCAGCTTCCGCGCACGAGGAGGACTCGTCGCGGGACCGCACGGCATACCGCCGGTCGTCATGGCTGAATCTGCTGCCCGGCTTCTTTCTGTCGACGCTGACCCGGCGCATCGTTTTCCTGAACCTGACCGCACTCGCCACCCTGGTCTCCGGCATCCTGGTGCTCAACCAGTTCCGCGAAGGCCTTATCGACGCCAAGGTGGAAAGCCTGTTCACCCAGGGCGAAATCATCGCCAGCGCGATCGCCGTGTCTGCCGCAACACAGCGGGGTCGCGACCGACCGGACCTTGAGACGCTCCTGCAATTGCAGATCGGCAATTCGGTCGGCCGGCGAAACCGGTCCCTTGCCGATCTGGATTTTCCGATCAATCCGGAACGGGTCACACCGACGCTGCGCCGGCTGATATCCTCCACGGGGAACAGGGCCAGGGTCTTCGGGCGCGACGGCGTGCTCGTCGTCGATACCGCACAATTCCTGTCGCGCGGAGACCTGCTCGACCAGACCGAAGCCGTCGAGACACCCCAGGACGCCGGCTTCGTCGGCATGATCGAGGGCGCGATCGATTCGCTCTTTCGCCGCTCGGACCTGCCGCTCTATATCGAAGCGCAATCCTCCGACGGGCGGGCCTTCACGGAAGTTGCGACCGCGCTCGACGGCGCTCCCTCCAGCCTTGTCCGGGTCAACCAGGCCGGCGACATGATCGTCTTCGTGGCCGTGCCGATCCGACGGCACAGCACAGCGATCGCGGCCTTGCTGCTGTCGACCCCGGCCGGCGACATCGACAACATCATCCAGAATGAGCGACTTGCGATCGTTCGGGTCTTCGGCGTGGCCGCGGTGATCACCATCGGCCTTTCGGTTCTCCTGGCCGGCACGATCGCCGGACCGGTACGCCGCCTGGCCTCGGCGGCCGACCGGGTGCGAAAAGGCGTCAAATCGCGCGAGGAAATCCCTGACTTTCCGGACCGTCAGGACGAGATCGGGCATCTGGCGCGGTCGCTGCGCGACATGACCGACGCGCTTTATGACCGGATCGCAGCAATCGAATCGTTCGCCGCGGACGTGGCGCACGAGCTGAAAAACCCGCTGACCTCGCTGCGCAGCGCCGTGGAAACCCTGCCGCTTGCCCGCACCGACGATTCGCGAAAACGCCTGATCGACATCGTACAGCACGATGTGCGGCGGCTCGACCGCCTGATCAGCGATATTTCCGATGCCTCAAGGCTCGATGCGGAACTGGCGCGCATGGTGCCGGAGCCGGTCGACATTGCCGGCCTGATCGACACGGTCGTCTCGATGTCCAACGATCTCAGCGAGCCCGGCGGTCCATGGGTCGTATGGTCCCCGCCGCAACGCGGCACGGATCAATACCTGGTGTTCGGCTTCGACGGTCGGCTCGCCCAGGTGCTCAACAACCTGATCGACAACGCCAAGTCGTTCTCGCCGCCGGAGGGCCAGGTTGTCGTGACGATCGAGCGGCGCAAGAAGACGGTCGTCATCCGGATCGAGGACAACGGGCCCGGCATCAAGGCCGAAGCCTTCGAGCGCATTTTCGAACGGTTCTACACCGACCGGCCGGAACAACAGGGCTTCGGCAACAATTCCGGCCTCGGCCTGTCGATATCCAAACAAATCATCGAAGCCCATGGCGGCAAGATCCGAGCCGAGAACCTGCACCACGTGGACGCGAACGGCGCTCCGGTCGTTGCCGGTGCCCGGTTCACCATAATCCTGCCCGCCAGCCTATGAGCACCACGCTTCACGCGACCGCCCTCGCCTACGGGTCCAGCGGGATTTTACTGCGCGGGCCGTCCGGGGCCGGCAAGTCGCTGCTGTTCCGCGACCTGTTCGAGCATGCCACGGGCCGCGGCCTGTTCGCAGCCCTGGTCGGCGACGACCGGGTCCGGCTGGAGGCCGCGCACGGCCGGTTGATCGCCCGACCGGTGGCGCCGATTGCCGGACTGGCAGAAATCCGCGGCCTCGGGCCGGTCGCATATAATGCGCTTGATGCCTCCGTTATTCGGCTTGTTGTTGACTTTGTGCCACAGGATGACTTTGAGCGATTGCCGGAAGAGACGGAATTATGGACGGAAATCATTGGCTTAAGGATGCGCCGGCAACCCGTGCCAGGCGGTGGCCGGCCGTCGCCGGACCTTGTTTTGGCCGCGCTGGCCATGGCCCGGTCGACCCAGTGACATCACAACCCCGACATTTTTCTTGAAACTGCGCGCGATCCGCTCAACATTCCGTGCTCAACGACCGTCGAAAAACCGACAGGTCGACTTTCGGGATAACCGAAACAATAAAAAAAGCACCGGGCACTTACGGATGGTCGCATGATCGGACTCGTCCTTGTCACCCATGGACGCCTCGCCGACGAATTCCTCGCCGCCGTCGAACACGTTGTCGGCAAACAGACCGCGTTCGAAACAATCGCAATCGGTCCTGACGATGACATGGAACGTCGGCGCGGCGATATCATCGCAGCCGTCGATCGCGTCGATACCGGTGCCGGCGTGGTGATCCTCACCGACATGTTCGGCGGCACACCCTCCAATCTGGCAATCTCGGTTATGGATGACGACCGCGTCGAAGTGATTGCCGGTGTCAACCTGCCGATGCTGATCAAACTGGCCAGCGTACGCGGCGAGCGCAGCCTGACCGAGGCTGTTACGGAAGCCCGCGATGCGGGGCGCAAATACATCAACGTCGCCAGCCAGGTCCTGGAGGGGCAGCAATGATGGATGCCGGCCGGCACGGTTCCGAACCCTCCACTGCCCCGGACGGGCCCGTCGCGAACCGCGAACTCGAAATCGTCAACAAACGCGGTCTGCACGCCCGTGCGTCGGCCAAATTCGTCAAGTGCGCGGAGTGCTTCGATGCCGACATTACCGTGTCCAAAGACGGTCAGAATGTCTGTGGCACGTCGATCATGGGCCTCCTGACACTCGGGGCGAGCCTGGGATGCAGCATCGTCGTGTCCGCGACCGGACCGGATGCCAAAGAAGCCGTCGATGCGATCGGGCGGCTGGTCGACAGCGGTTTCGGCGAGGATTGCTGCGCGCCCAAAGCCTGATCCGCCCGCGGCACGTCCAACCCGCCGATAGAGGCGAACCATGTCAAGAACACGCGAAAGACTGGACCGCGCGGGCCTCGTCCTGCCGCCTCCGCTTGCGGTACCGGCCGAGATCGACCTGCCGTTTCCCTGGGTCAGCGTTCGCGGCGACCGTGTCTTCATTTCCGGGCACGGCCCGCAGAACCCGGACGGATCGCTCGCCGGACCGTTCGGCAAGGTCGGCGCTGAGGTCAGCGAGGAAGAGGCCGTGGACCTTGCCGGCAAGACGGCGCTCGCCATCCTGGCCAGTCTTGAACGCGAAATCGGAGACCTGGACCGGATCGTCGCCTGGTGCCGCGTTTTCGGCATGGTCAATTCGGCACCCGGCTTCAATCGGCAACCGGCCGTGATCAACGGCTTTTCCTCAGTCATTGCCATCGCGTTCGACGCGGAGACCGCACGGCATACACGGTCGGCGGTGGGCATGGCCGGGCTGCCGTTCGACATCGCTGTCGAAATCGAGGGCGAAGTTCTGCTCGCGCCTTGATATCGACGATGGCCGCGACGCTGTCCCAGGCCCCGTGACAAAATGATATAAACAAATCTTTATATCTTATTGCATTTATCCGGCCGGGCCTGTATAGGCCTGCCGGTGGTCGCGCATCCTGGTCGGAGATGCATCAGGCCGCGACCTCTCCCGTCTCACATTATTGAAAGCGCAAACTATGAGCGATTATTACGTCAAGGACATCGGTTTGGCGGAATGGGGCCGCACCGAACTCGATATCGCGGAAACCGAAATGCCGGGCCTGATGGCGACGCGCGAGGAGTTTGCCGCCTCGCAACCGCTGAAAGGCGCCCGGATCGCGGGCTGCCTGCACATGACCATCCAGACCGCGGTGCTCATCGAAACGCTGACGGCGCTCGGCGCCGAGGTGCGCTGGGCTTCGTGCAACATCTTTTCCACCCAGGATCATGCCGCTGCCGCCATTGCCGCGACGGGCGTTCCGGTGTTCGCCTACAAGGGCGAGACGCTTGAAGATTACTGGAAGTTCGTCGACGAGATCTTCCAGTGGCCGAACGGCGAGACGGCCAACATGATCCTCGACGACGGCGGCGACGCCACCATGATGATCCTGCTGGGCGCGCAGGCGGAAAGCGACCCGTCGGTGCTCGACAATCCGAAAAACGAAGAAGAAGAATACTTTTACAAGACCATCAAGGCCCGGATCGCCGAAACCCCGGGCTGGTTCACCAAGGTCCGGGACAACATCAAGGGCGTCTCGGAAGAAACCACGACTGGCGTGCACCGGCTCTACGAAATCTCCAAAAGAGAGGGCCTGCCGTTTCCGGCCATCAACGTCAACGATTCGGTCACCAAGTCGAAATTCGACAACCGCTACGGTTGCCGGGAATCGCTGGTCGACGGCATCCGCCGCGGCACTGACGTCATGCTTGCCGGCAAGGTGGCCGTGGTCTGTGGCTACGGTGATGTCGGCAAGGGCTCGGCGCAATCGCTCGCCGGCGCCGGTGCCCGTGTGGTTGTCACCGAAATCGACCCGATCTGCGCCCTGCAGGCCTCCATGGACGGCTACGACGTGCAGACCCTGGAAGACGTCGCGCCGACCGCCGACGTTTTCGTGACGGCCACCGGCAACCGGGACGTGATCACCGTCGACCACATGCGGGCCATGAAGGACATGGCGATCGTCTGCAATATCGGTCACTTCGACAACGAGATTCAGGTCGACGGCCTGCGCAATTTCAAATGGAAAAACGTCAAGGAACAGGTCGACATGATCGAGTTCCCGGACGGCAAGCGCATGATCCTTCTGTCGGAAGGCCGACTGGTCAATCTCGGCAATGCAACCGGCCACCCGAGCTTTGTCATGTCCGCCAGCTTCACAAACCAGACGCTGGCCCAGATCGAATTGTGGAACCATCCTGAACGCTACGGCAAGGATGTCTACGTGCTTCCGAAACATCTCGACGAGAAGGTCGCACGGCTGCATCTGTCCAAACTCGGCGTCAACCTGACCGAGCTGACCGAAGACCAGGCCGGCTATCTCGGGCTCGACAAGGCCGGTCCGTACAAGCCCGAACACTACAAATACTGAGGCGCATGCGGCCATCCGGGCCGCCGCCATTCGAGTAATCCACAGGCCCGCCGGGGAAAGCCCGGCGGGCCGTTGTTTTTCAATCTTGACTCTAGAGGGGGAGTCCCGCGTGCGGTATTTTGAAGTGATTCGCGCTTGACTAAAGCCAGGGTGGGACAAGCGCTGGGGACAGTGTTATGGCGGTTATGGATTGGCGGCTCTCTCGGCCGCACAGGAGCGGAGTCCGCAAGCCGGCCATGGGCCTGGCCTGCACCACCGCACTCCTCGCTCCCGCCCCCGTCTTCGCCCAATCCCTGCTTGATACCGTTTTTCCCGATCCCGGCCTGTTCCGATCGCTGGCCCTGAACGCCGGATCTCCGGAAATCGCCCTGGCGGCAGGCCTGGCCGGTGCCGTGATGTTCGCGGCCGTGACCGGTGCCGGGCTCATCCGGGTGCGCAAGAAATACGCCGCGGAGAGTGCCGCACTTCAGGTCGAGTTGCGCGACCTTCGGGCCCACATGGACCAGGTGGAAACCCTGCTCGCCTCCGACGACCAGCGGCAATTGATCTGGCAATCGCCCGGGCGCAGCCCGCTGTCCTACGGGTCCTTGCCGGCGGCGGCCCATACACCGAAATCAGATTCCGCGTTCCTGGCCTTCGGCAATTGGCTGACTGCGGAATCGGCCGCGCTGCTGGACGGCAACATCGCCGCGTTGCAAAGCGCCGGCACCGGCTTCAAGAGCAATCTGCGGACCAAGAGCGGCAATTTCGTCGAGGCCGTCGGACGCCTTGCCGGCGGCAAGCCGGCCGTCGCGTTTCGCAGCGTCAGCGCCGACCAGGAGGACCTGGCGCTGATGGGGGAAGCCTATGCACAATTGCAGGGCGACCTGGAGACGGCGCAAGGCCTGTTGGAGGCTGCGCCCGGTCCCGCCTGGATCCGCGGCCAGAACGGCAAACTCAGCTGGGTGAACGCGGCCTATGCCGACGCGGTCGGCGAAGTCGATCGCGACACGATCCTGCAAGACGGCATCGAACTGCTGGACAGCGCCGGCCGCACGGCCGTTCGCAAGGGTCATACCGGAGAGGCGCGCTACCAGGGTCGCCTGCCGGTGACCGTCGGCGGCAAACGGCGCATCTTCGACCTGACCGACATCGCCAATGGCGGTGGCAGCGGCGGCTTCGCCGTCGACATGACGGAACTGGAAGAGGCGCACGGCAAGCTGAAACGCACGATCGATTCCCACGAACGCACGCTCAATCAGTTGCAGAGCGCCGTGGCGATCTTCGGCCCGAACCATCGCCTGCAATTCTACAATGCGGCCTACCGGGAAATGTGGTCGCTCGACACGCAATTCCTTGATTCCGGCCCGTTGGATTCCGACATCCTGGACGCCCTCAGGGCGCGTCGGCAATTGCCCGAACAGGCGAATTTCCGCCACTGGAAGGCCGACCTCCTGGCCGCCTACCGGGACAATGACGGCATCGAGGACCGCTGGCACCTGCCGGACGGGCGCATCGTGCGCGTGCTCGCCAACCCGCATCCACAAGGCGGCGTGACCTGCGTGTTTGAAAACATCACCGAACAGATGAAGCTGGAAAGCCGCTTCAACGCGCTGGCACAGGTCCAAGGCGAAACCCTCGACAATCTCTCCGAAGGCGTCGCCGTCTTTGGTTCGGATGGGCGCCTGACACTTTGGAACCCGGCCTTCACCAAGATCTGGGCGCTGGATGACGATCACCTCGTCACCAAACCCCATGTCTCGGCCGTCATCGAAGCCTGCAAGACCGTCTATGAGGCCGACGACGACTGGAACACGATCCTGAAATCGGTCGCCGGCCTCGACGAAAGCCGACAGCCGGAATCCCGGAAGATGGCCCGCGACGACGGTATGATCCTGACATTTGCCATCGTGCCCCTGCCGGATGGCGGCACGATGGTGACGTTTACCGACGTGACAGCATCGGTGAATGTCGAACGGGCGCTTAGGGACAAGACAGACGCTCTGGAAGAAGCCCACGCGATCAAGAATACCTTCGTCCAGCACGTCTCCTATGAAATGCGGTCACCGCTCACCAACATCATCGGGTTCGCACAATTGCTGTCCGAACCGCGAACCGGCGAGCTGACCGAAAAACAACGCGAATACACCGACTACATCCTGTCTTCGAGTTCGGCGCTGCTTGCGATCATCAACGACGTTTTGGACCTGGCAACCATCGATGCCGGGATCATGGCGCTCGATCTCGTCGAAATCGATGTCGGCAAGACAATCGAGGCGGTCACCGAAGCGGTCCAGGACCGCCTGTCGGAATCCGGGATCGCGCTCGAGACCCGGATCCAGCCCTCGCTCGCCGGGTTTGTGGCCGATGAAAAGCGCCTGCGTCAGATCCTGTTCAACCTGATCTCCAATGCAATCCGGTTTTCCGATTCCGGATGCACGGTGACGATCGCCTGCGAAAGCGACGGTGACGGCGTGCTGTTCACGGTCAGCGATGACGGTCTCGGCATTTCCGGCGAGATCCTGGATTCGGTCTTCGGCCGGTTCGTCAGCCATGGCACCCAGGCGCGCCGGCGCGGCGCCGGCCTCGGCCTCTCGATCGTCAAGAGCTTCGTCGAATTGCATGGCGGTTCGGTCGACATCGATTCACGCGAGGGCGAAGGCACTGTTGTCCGCTGCAGCTTTCCGCGGCGGCCGCAAACGTCCGATATCGCCGCAGAATAGATTCCCAAAATGCTGCTCTCGCTGTCCCTTGCCACGCCGGACGACACGTGCCTCCTTGCCGAGGATATCGCGGCAATCCTGGCACCCGGCGACGTGCTGGCGTTGCGCGGCGATCTTGGCGCCGGCAAAACCACCTTCGCACGCGCGGTCATAAGGGCGCTTTCCGACAATGACGGCCTGGAGGTTCCAAGCCCCACCTTCACGCTCGAACAGACCTACGAAACACCGCGCGGCACCGTGCATCACTATGACTTCTACCGGCTCCAGGCACAGGAGGACGTGGAAGAACTCGGGGTCGAGGCCGCGGGTGAACATGGTGTCGTGCTGATCGAGTGGCCCGACAGGGCACCCGACCATGTCGCAGCGGATGCGTTGTGGATCACATTCAATCCGATCGGCGAATCCGGCCGCGACGTGACTTTGGACACGAGCCGGCCGGAACGCTGGCGGGAGCGGTTGACCCGAAGCCGCGCGATCCGCGCCTTCCTCGATGCCCACGGCCACCGGGATGCGCGCCGGCGGCATCTTACCGGCGACGCCTCCACGCGGGCGTATGAGCGCATCCGGTCCGGCGAAACCCGGCATGTCCTGATGAACGCTCCAGAACGTCCGGACGGTCCGCCGATCCGCGACGGCCTGCCCTACAGCCGGATCGCGCATCTGTCCGAATCCGTGCGCTCCTTCGTTGCAATTGCCGGCAGCCTCGTCGAACGCGGCTATTCGGCGCCGGAAATCCGCGGCGCAGATATCGATGCCGGTCTCCTGATCATGGAGGACCTCGGAGACGGGCCCGTGGTCGGCTCGGACGGTCCGATCGCACAACGCTACGAAGCAGCGATCGACCTGCTTGCCGATATGCATGCCCGCGCCTGGCCCGAGACCGTTGCCCTGCCCGACGGCACGCCCTATCGCCTGCCGGCCTACGACGAACCCGCCTTCCTGATCGAGGTGGAGCTCTATCCGGACTGGTACGTGCCGCATGTCACGGGTTCGGAGACGCCGCCTGCCGCCCGGGCGGAG
>JANQQB010000083.1 GCA_028285165.1 Rhodobiaceae bacterium | reverse complement strand
TGTGGGACATCGGGCAAGCTGTTTAACGCTGCCGGCGCCCTGATATGGCACACCGGAGGCCGGCTTTTCAGGTCTTCTGGGCGTCGTTGGGATCACCTTGGGGTCAACCAGACCACGGTGGCGACCGCGCCTAGCCAGAAGGCCTGAAAAGCCGGTCAAATGGATCAATCTAATCACACAATGCTCTAGGCGGTCCCATCAAGCAGCCGTGCAGCGGCCGCCCGAGCCTCTTCGGTGATGCGGGCGCCGGCCAGCATGCGCGCAATCTCTTCGCGTCTTGTATCCGTGTCGAGTGCACCGACCCGGGTGACGACCTCTTCCTTGCCCTTGGCATCCTTGCGGATCAGCATGTGGCCGCGCGCCCGGGCGGCAACCTGTGGCGCATGCGTCACCGACAGCACCTGCACGGCCGCCGACAAGCGTTCCAGGCGCACGCCGATCGCCTCGGCGACGGCACCGCCCACGCCGGTATCGATTTCGTCGAAGATCAGCGTCGGCGCCGAACCGCGTTCCGCGATCGAGACCTTGAGCGCCAGAAGAAAACGGGATAGCTCCCCGCCGGAGGCAACCTTCATGATCGGGCCCGGTTTGGTGCCCGGGTTGGTCTGCACCCGGAACTCGACCGTGT
Source organism: Rhodobiaceae bacterium (assembly GCA_028285165.1). Classification (GTDB taxonomy): domain Bacteria; phylum Pseudomonadota; class Alphaproteobacteria; order Rhizobiales; family JANQQB01; genus JANQQB01. The sequence goes on along the minus strand of JANQQB010000083.1, from coordinate 4,230 downwards.
CGATACCGGTTGCGCGCACCGCTTCCGCATCGGTCTCGATACCCACCGTAAACCGCGCCCGTTCCAGTTTCAGGTCAGGCAGTTCCGCGGCAACCGCGCGTTCCAGGTCGCTGCCCGCTTTTTGGCGTTTGCGGCTCAGCCGTACCGCCGCCTTGTCGAGCTTCTCACGCGCATCCGACAACGCTTTTTCCAGGGCACCGAGTTTCTCCTCTCCGGATTCCAACGCCTGCAGATCCGATCGCATCGCGTCCAGGAGCGCCGGCAACTTGTCGGACGCGACCGAGAACTTGCGGGATGCCGCACGCAAGGCGAACAGACGCTCTTCGACCTGTTCCAGAACGACGGGGTCGTAATCGGTGCCGCGCATGGCTGTTTCCAGCGCCGCACGGGCATCCTCCAATCCGTCCAGCGCCCGACCGAGCGCGTCGATCGCGGACGGCACAAGGCGCTTGATTTCGTCCTTGCGCTCCAGGCGCCGCCACAGATCGGCGATCGGTGGGATCGGTGACCCCTGCCCGCCCAGCAGATCGACGGCTTCGGAAAGATCGCCAGCGACCTTTTCGTGCGCCATCATGGTCTGGCGCCGTTCGGCCAGGGCTTCTTCTTCGCCTTCTTCGGCCGCCAGCGTTTCGAGTTCGGCGGCCGATGCGGTCAGATAATCGAATTCGCGGCGTGCGCTTTCCATGGCATCTTTTTGGGATTGCAGCGCCGATTGGGCGTCGCGCCAGTGCGCAAACGCCTTGGCCACGGCCGCGCCCTCGCTTTCCAGGCCGCCATACAGATCAAGGATGTCGCGATGCGAATCCGGATCGACAAGCGCTCGGTCGTCATGTTGCCCGTGGATTTCAACAAGGCGATGCCCGATCGAGCGCAGAAGCCCGACACTGACCGGATTGTCGTTGATGAAGGCGCGGCTGCGCCCATCGGCGTTCTGCAGGCGCTTCAGAATGACGGTCCCGTCCTCATCGATGCCGTTTTCAGCCAGCAGCCGGTGCACGCCGTGTCCGGACGGTATGTCGAATTGCGCCACGACCTGTCCCTGGTGGCAGCCGCTGCGCACCAGTCCACCATCACCGCGCGCCCCGAGCGCCAGCGAGAGCGAGTCCAGCAGGATCGACTTGCCGGCGCCGGTTTCCCCGGTCAGCACGGTCAGGCCGGATGCAAAGTCGATGTGCAGCCGGTCGATCAGGACGATGTCGCGGATTGTCAGCGAACTCAACATGGGCGAATCGTCTGCCGGAAGCTGAACGGGTTGGAGTTTCCGGCGGACCTTATACCAACGCGCTGGACGGGCCTACACCTTCGTGCGGCCCACGACCCTGCTTTCTGTCGCGATCGAGATGCAGCCGGGTTTCAGAGGACTCTGGAGAATTGCCGGCTGATCCAGCTGCGCTCGTTTTCCTTAGGCTCCAGGCCGCCGGCCTCCAGGAGCTTGAAGGCATCGGCGTACCATTTGCTGTCCGGGAAATTGTGGCCGAGCACGGCTGCCGCCGTCTGGGCCTCGTTGACCACGCCGAGCGACAGGTATCCTTCGGTGAGGCGGGCGAGCGCCTCTTCCACATGCCGCGTTGTCTGATAGCGGGTCACCACGTTCCGGAACCGGTTGATCGCCGCGACATAGCGCCGCCGATGCAGGTAATATCGTCCGACCTGCATTTCCTTGCCCGCCAGTTGATCCTGCGTGATGCGGATCTTGTTGGAGGCGTCTTCGGTGTATTCCGATTCCGGATAGCGCTGGATCAACTCGCCCATGGCGGCCAGCGCTTTTTCCGTCATCTCCTGATCCCGCGAGACGTCGAGCACCTGGCGATAATAGGATTGCCCGATGATGTATTGCGCATAGGCAGCGTCTTCGCTGCCCGGATACAGCGTGATGTAGCGCTTGGCATCGTTGATGGCTTCGGGGAACTGGCCCGACCGATAACTGGTATAGGCCGACATGATCATCGCCCGGCGGGCGAATTCCGAATACGGATAGACTTGGTCGATTTCCTTGAATTTCTTGGCCGCCGCTTCCAGGCGCCCCTGATTGGCGAGCGCCAGGCCCTCGTTGTAGAGCTCGCCGGCCGGCTTGTCCGTAAAGCCCAGTTCGTCGACTTCGGGGCCGCCGGAACATCCGGCAAGGCCGAGTGCGCCGACCAGCGCGAGAGCGATCACGTTGCTACGCATGATTATCCGGATCCGTGTCTCTGTCTTTTGCCGTGCCCGGGCCGCTGGAGCCAATACCCACATGCCTCACCCTCAATCGGGCTGGCGACTGTCTCCCGGCATCTCGGGCCTTCGGGATCGTTCAATACGCCTCGGCCGAACCGGTTCGGCCGGAGACCGGCGGAAAATACTGCAAGATGTGTGATTTATCAAATTCACATCCGCGTAAAGACCACCATGTCGCGGTCATGTGTATCCGGAAAATCCCGCCTTGCTCCAGACCGTGTCGCCGTTGCCTTTGCGTGCGCCTGTGCCGCGCGCGTTTTCGTCCGGAAAACGGGCGCCCGCTCAGTCGTTGGCAGCCTTGAAAGCCGGCTGGGCAATCGCGGGGGCAAGCCCGGCCTGTCCCTTGATGCGTGTCGCCGGAGCATCGACGATCCGCCATGCGGACCGGTCCTTCATGAGGGCCTCGACCATCATGGCATTGATCTTGTGCCCGCCCCGATAGGAGCGATAGGCACCGAGAATCGGATATCCGGCAAGCGCCAGATCGCCGACTGCGTCGAGCGCCTTGTGACGCACAAACTCGTCGGGCCAGCGCGTGCCTTCCGGATTGAGCACCTGGTCGCCGGCAATCGCTACGGAATTTTCCAGCGAAGAGCCGCGGGCAAAGCCCATGCTCCACAGCTTCTCCACATCTTCGACCCGGCCGAAGGTGCGGGCTGCGGCAAGCTCGCGATTGAAGGTATCCGGAGTCAGTTCGACCGTCACCGTCTGCACGCCGATCAGCGCGGTATCGAATTCGATCGTCGTGTCGAACAACGTGCCCTGGTGCGGGCGCATCGTCGCATAGGACGCGCCGTGTTCGATATGGATCGGCCGCGTCACTTCCAGATAGCGTCGGGCTGCATTCAGGGTCTTCACGCCGGCTTGGCGGATCGCGTCGACAAACTCCGACGCACTGCCGTCCATGACCGGCACTTCCGGACCGTCCACTTCGATGCGCGCGTTGTCGATGCCCATCCCGCGCAGCGCCGCCATCAGATGTTCGATCGTTGCGATGCTGTTGTCCGGAGAGGTCCCGATCACCGTGCACAATTCGGTTGAAAGCACATTTTCGTGCGAGGCTTTGATATCGGCGGAAAGATCGGGAGAAAGGTCAGTGCGGGAAAACACGATGCCGGTATCGGCCTCGGCGGGAATCAGCGTGGCGGAAACCGGCTGTCCGCGATGGACCCCGATACCGACCACCTTGGTTCGGCGCACAAGGGTCGTTTGTGTCCGAGGAAATGAATTCACCATTGTTGCACCCGCATCGCCGCCGACGTCCGTCTGGCCCGCAAGGGCCGGTTTGCCTAGACGCCTGTCCTGTCTTGCAAACGCCTGAAACCGCATCTGTTTGCCGAGTTGACCGCGAACGGTCCGGTGATGGGGCTGGCGATTGCTTTATCGTTCGCGGTCGACCATACGCATGCGTCGGAAACCAGCAAATAACGGATTATTACGCTTTGTTACTATTAACGAAGTGCTTAAATTTATTGACTTTTTTGAACAAACGCCATGTTGAGAAACTGCCCCTCGTAACAGCAATTTTCGCCAAACCTGCCGGAAATGGTCGACTTTGGCCTGAAATCGACGAATCCCGGCCGCACCTGCACCGTCGGCACAGCCTCTTCAATCATGCTTAATGGTTGATTAATCGAAAGAATCAGCGGGAGGCAAACCGTTGGTTCGATTTGCCTCCCGATCGTTTTTTGAGCCTCAGCGCGACTGGCGTCTCAGGAAGGCCGGGATCTCCAATTGGTCCTCTTCGGAGACCGGCTGAGCCCGGGGAAGCGGACGGCCTTGCGGGTCCAGATCGCCGCTGCGCGGCCGATAGAGCGAGCCGTCGGTCTGCGCCCGATCCTGTGCCGGACGATCGCCGACCGGATGCTCCGCCGCCGGGGCCCGAGGCGCGGGCGCCTGTGCCGGTTGAGGCGCAGCCGGTTGAGCGACCGGTTGTGGCGCGGCCACCTGGTGAGCAGGCGCCGGCGTCGGGGCAACATGCACCTGCTGCGGTGCCGGTTGCACTGGCGCCTGGGG
>JANQQB010000028.1 GCA_028285165.1 Rhodobiaceae bacterium | reverse complement strand
CGCATCGCAGATATCAATCTGCACCAATCGGAAACCAACGGAAATGTGTAAGCGATGTCTCCGAACACCTGCAAACTATGTCTCCGGGCTTTACACTTGTCCGGGGGATCCAGATCGCCGGGCGGAGACCGTGACGCCGCTGGATTACCCGGACAAGCCGGGTGATGACGCAAACTGGGGAAAGGCGCGGCGCAAACGCACCGAGAACCGCACTGGCGGGTATGCGCGAAACCCCACCTCGCCCCATGCAACATGTCCGGCACCTCAATACTACAACAACAGGCAAATCGCCTGAAAACGAAACAGGTTTCCAAAATGGCCCAGGAAGCGATCCGTCCGGAATTCTTCAACCTGATCGGCGAACACGCGCCGGTTCGCCAGATCGGTACCGGCTTCACCTTCACAGAAGGGCCGATCTGGCATCCGCGCGAGCATTATCTCCTGTTCTCCGACATGCCGGCCGACGTGCGGCGGCGCTGGGACCGGGCGGGCGTGCATGAGGTCATGCGTCCGTCGAACAAGGGCAACGGCATGACCTACGATCGGGACCTGAACCTGATCGTCTGCGAACATGCCACATCGTCTGTCGCCCGGTTCTCGCCGGACGGCGTGCGGACCGTGCTCGCCTCGCATTTCGAGGGCAAGGAGCTGAACAGCCCGAACGACACCTGCGTGCGCTCCGACGGCTCGATCTACTTCACCGATCCCTGGTACGGACGCATGCCGGGTTTCGGGGTCGAACGGCCGCGCGAACTGGGCTGGCAGGGTGTCTTCCGGATTCCAGCAGGCCAGAGCGGTGGCGATCCGCACTTGGTCGTCGACCGCTACCTGTTTTCCATGCCGAACGGATTGTGCTTCTCGCCGGATGAATCGCTGCTCTATGTCAACGATACCGAACAGGCGAACATCCGCGTCTTCACCGTCGACCCCGACGGCGGCCTTTCGAACGGCCGGGTCTTTGCCTCCGGCATCAAGGACACATTGAAGGCCGGCGTCCCGGACGGCATGAAATGCGACCAGCAGGGCAATGTCTGGGTGACGGCGCCGGGCGGTGTGTGGGTCTACAACCCGCAGGGCCAGCTCATCGGCAAAGTCGGCGTGCCGGAAATGGTGGCGAACCTGCATTGGGGCGGGCCGGACTGGCGCACGCTGTTCCTCTGCGCCATGACCTCGGTCTATGCCGTGGAAACGACGATCGGCCCGCGCAACGAGCCGTTCATGCGGGTCGATGCAGGGCAATCCGGCAGCACCTCGAGGGCCGCGCCGGTTCAGGCCGCGCCCTCGACCGCTTCACCCTCCCCTTCGCCGGACATCGCACCGGCCGGTACGGATCCCATGCGGCTCGATGCCAGCCGTTGCGCGATGATCATCCAGGACATGCAGAACGATGTGGTCATGGAGGGCGGCGCGTTCGCGGCCTCGGGCTCGCCGCAGCATTGCCGGGAACAGAACGCGATTGAAAACGCCCAGCGGCTTGCCGAGCGTTGCCGCCAGCTCGGTATCCCGGTCATCCATGTCTGGTTTCTGGTTCAGCCCGGCGCGCCGGGCCTGACGCTCAATGCCCCGCTGTTCGAAGGCCTTCTGGATGCCAATGCCCTTGTTGAAGGCACCTGGGGCGCGCAGCCCGTGCCCGGGCTTGAAGCCCAGCCGGGCGACCACATCGTGCGCAAGATGCGGATGAGCGCCTGGGAAGGCTCCAACCTGGAAACCATCCTCAAGGCGGAAGGCCGCGACATCCTGATCGAAACCGGGGCCTGGACCAACATGTCGATCGAACACACGGCCCGGACCGGCGCGGACAAGGGTTATGTGATGGTCATCCCGGAAGACGCCTGTTCGACGATGAACGCCGACTGGCACCGGGCGTCAGTCGAGTATGCGATGACGAACGTGGCCGCGGTCATGAAGACGGATGAGGTTCTCAGAGCGCTGGGCGCTTAGAAGCCTTTCAAACGCATGTCGCCGCCGTCGCTAAGCCCCCTTGCAGATCGGCAAGGGCTTCCATGGCCGCTTGACCAGTGAGTTGCGCCATTCGTTAATGATCGGCTGGAGCGTCCGTTTGGGCCAGAACTTCGGCGTGCCGATTGAGCGCAAGCATGTGGAATTCCAGTACAGACCGGCGCTCGACAGCGGCTTTCCGGCCTTTACCGCTTTGGCGACGGCGTTGATGTCGTCGGATTCGGGATAAATGTAGAGCGACGTCGGATTGTTCTTCACCATCGAAAGGATACGCTTGGTTTCCGACGGCGACCATGTCGTGCAGCCGTTGCTGCGGCCGCCGGTATAGTTCACCAGCTTGCCGAAGGGCGTGTACCCGTTCTTGTCCGCGTGGCGGCTTTTGGGGTTCTTGAACCGGCACTGCCACCTCAAAAACACCGCCGTGTGACCGCCGATGTCCCGCTCTCTGGCATTGGACGTGTCGCCTTCCCCGTCAAACGGCAGGAAGGTGCGCAGAAACGGCGTCTTCTTGCCGCCGCTGCGGTAATAGCCCTTGAACGAAGTCCTGAACTCAGCCGTCGTATAGGCGCCGCCCGTCGTCAGCTTGGAGCCTTCCGCATTGGAAAAGTGCCTTGCGCATTGCCGGCCGTTCGCAAAGTTCGCCCGACGCAGTTTCCGCCCGTTGCCATAGCCTGACGAAATCGCGCGAAACGACTTTTTCTTCTCGCAGATGATGTAGAACCGTTTGCCCGGGCGCCCGTTCGACGTGCTGGGGCGGGTCGCATCCATAGCGAAATAGCAGGGATTTCTGACCGAGCCTTGCCTGACTTTTCGCCGGTAATGCGCACGCGCCCTCTCCAGAACGATCGGTGCGATCTGGCCGTTGTTCAAGCCCACATGCTTCTGCAGCCAGGCTGGAATCTCGTCGTTCGCCGCAGAAGGCTGCAATCCCGAAAGGGAGGCCAAGATCAGGGCGGCAATGGTCAGAAAAAACGATCTGAACGACACAGGGCGGGTCTCCTGTTCAATCATCCTCGACACCGGCTAACCCTGCCCGTCCGGATAGGGCGCTGCAACGATGTCGTTTCGGGAGAGATGATGTCAAATTATACTTAAAGGTTCGCTATCATATCCGTGGACAGACAATATTGTTTCAAGTGTTTCATGTACAACCGACAAAAGGTGGCACCCATGCCCTGAGTTCGGTTTCGATTCCAAAAATGCTTTGATGCCAATTGCATGCGGGGGCCGGATGGTTGAACATTCTTTTGGGACCCGTCCGTTGCCGACCCTTCAGGCTCAAAAACCATGCCCGCATCCGATCCACGCGCCCTGTTGACGGAACCCTTCAGCGAAGAGCCCTGGTGGTGGCAGGATGCACGTCCGCAGGAACGGCCGACGCCGGACCTGCCGTCCGAGACCGATGTCGCCGTCGTCGGCAGCGGTTATACCGGGCTTTGCTGCGCGCTGACGCTGGCGCGCGCCGGGACGGATGTCACAGTGTTCGAAGCCGGAGACATCGGCTCCGGGGCCAGTTCGCGCAATGCCGGGTTCCTTTCCGGACGGGCCGGGGTTTCGAAGCAGATCAATCTGGAAGCCGCCGTCGGGATCGAACGGGCCTCGGCCATCCTGGAGGAAGCCGACGAAGCCTATGAGGGCCTTCAGGATTTTCTCTCGGTCGAATCGATCGACTGCGATTTTCAACCCTGCGGCCGGTTTGTCGGCGCGCATACGCCGGCGGCCTTCGACAAGCTTTCGGCCAAAATGGCGGAGTACAACAGCGACGGCCGCGACCTGTTCAAAATGATCAGCCCGGCGGACCAGAAGGCCTTCATCGATAGCCCGCTCTATTACGGCGGCATGCTCATCAAGAATGCCGGCACGATCCATCCCGGCCGCTACCATTGCGGACTGGTGGCGCTCTGCGAAGCCGCCGGCGTCCGGTTTGTACCGCAGACCCGGGTGAACGGCTTTGCCCGCGATGGTGCAAAACATCAGGTTCGAACCGACCGCGGTACGGTCGCGGCCCGTCACGTGGCGCTCGGCACCAATGGCTATACCGACGGAGCATCGCTCTGGCACCAGCGGCGCATCATCCCGATTTCGAGCACGATCATCGCGACCGAAGATCTCGGCCCCGACCGGGTCCGATCTCTGTTGCCGCGGCTCTGCCCGGTCATCGACACCAAGCGTGTGATCTATTTCGCACGGCCGACGCCGGACCATTGCGCAATCCTGTTCGGCGGCCGGGCGCGGTTCACGCCTGTCGGTCCGCTGGAGAGCGTGCGCATCCTGCACGGCCAGTTGACGGAGATGTTTCCCGACCTCGCCGATGTGCGGATCAGCCATGCCTGGTCGGGTTTCATGGGATTCACCTTCGATTTCCTGCCTAAACTCGGCCGGCACGAGGACATGCACTACGCGATCGGCTGCAATGGTGGCTCGGGGATCGTGATGATGAGCTGGCTCGGCCACCAGATGGCCCGCAGCATTCTGGGCATAGCCAACCGCCCGAGCGCGTTCGAAGGCCTGCCCTTCAAGACCCAGCCGTTCTATTCCGGCACGCCCTGGTTCCTGCCGATCGTCGGCACGTGGTACCGGTTTCGCGACTGGCTGGATATGCGCGGGCGCCCGCCGGTTTCGCAATAACGCACAATCGGTTCAGCGGATCAGCTTCGCGACCTCTTCGGTGAGCGCCCGGATCTCAAGCGCGGCCGGACCATTGGCGCGTTTTTCAATCGCGCCGTAGCCGGTGCCCATGGTCTCGGCGAACAGCACACGGTCGCCGATCATCGTCTCCGCCGTCTGACCGCCGAATTCGCCGATGTCCTTCAGCGTTTCCGCCGTCAGGCGCGTTCGCGCCGAGGCCCGGTTGAGTACGGTCAGGAAGGGCTTGCCTTCCGCATGCGCCATCTCGATGGTCGGCTCGGTCGCCCAGACATCGATCTGCGAGGGTGTGACCGGGACGACGACAAGGTCCGCGACCTCGATCGCCGGCCGGCCGTCATAGCCCATTTTCGGCGGCGTATCGATGACCACCAGATCATGGTCGCGCAGGAGCTGGCGGGTCTCGTACCGCGCGCCCCAGGCACTGGCCGTGCGAAAGCCGAGATCGACCTCATCATCGCCCATACGGTCGCAGCGCGTCATGAACCAGCGTCCGAGACTGCCCTGGGGATCGGTGTCGAGGATTGCCGTCCGCATGCCGTTTGCAGAAAAGGCCACGGCAAGGTTTGCGGCAACCGTCGTCTTGCCGGCCCCGCCTTTTTGCTGCGCAACGGTGATGACGTGTCGTGCCATGGTGTTTTCCTCAATAGGTCGCGCGGCCGCCTGAAATGTCGAAGACGCCGCCGGTCGTGAACGAACATTCCTCGCTCGCCAGCCAGGTCACCAGAGCGGCGATCTCTTCGGTCTGCCCGAACCGCCCCATGGGGATCTTGGACAGCATGTAGTCGATATGCTCCTGCGTCATCTGGTCGAAGATCGCCGTGCGCACCGCGGCGGGCGTGACGCAATTCACGGTGATGTTGTCCTTCGCCAATTCCTTGCCGAGCGATTTGGTGAGCCCGATCACGGCGGCTTTCGAAGCGCTGTAGGCGGACGCGTTCGGATTGCCCTCCTTGCCGGCGATCGAGGCAATGTTGACGATGCGGCCGTAGCCGCCGGCCCGCATCGCCGGCACACAAGCCCGGTTGGCGTAGAAGACACCGTGCAGGTTGACGTCGAAGACCTGACGCCAGGCCTCCACCGGATAGTCCCAGGTGGTCGTGTTCGGCCCGGTTACGCCGGCGCTGCACACGAGAACATCGATGCCGCCAAACTGTTCCGCCGTGGCATTCGCCGCGTTTTCGACAGCGACATCGTCGGCGACGTCAAGCGCGATGCCGGCCATGTCCGAGCCGGTCGTCATTGCCGCGACCGCGTCCGCGTCGCGGTCCCAGACCATGACGGCCGCGCCTTCCGCGGCGAGCCGTTCCGCCACCGTCTTGCCGATGCCGGCCGCGCCACCGGTCACGATGGCCCGCCGGCCGCTGAACCTTGCCCCTTGCGTCATGCGCCGTTCTCCTCATCGTTGGTCTGCGGTGTCTTGAAACGCCGGTCGACACGGGCCGGGCGGCCCGGCAGCGCCAGTGCCGTGTCGCGACGGGCACAGCGGGCGACAATGCGTCCGTTGGCGACGACGAACAGCCGGTCGGCGCGAAGCCGGATCGCCTCGATCGGGTCGCCGGCGTCGAGCACGACCAGATTGGCCTTGCAGCCGACATCGAGGCCGTAGCCCTCCAGTCCCAGGATCGCGGCGCTCTCCTTGGTCACCATGTCGAAACAGCGGCGCATGTCGTGCGGGCTCGTCATCTGGGCGACATGCAGGCCCATGAACGCCACGTCGAGCATGTCGGCCGTGCCGAGCGAGTACCAGGGATCGAGCACGCAATCCTGGCCGAAGCCGACCCGAATGCCATGATCCAGCATTTCCGGAACCCGGGTCATGCCGCGGCGCTTCGGATAGGTGTCGTGGCGGCCCTGGATGACAATATTGATGAGCGGGTTGGGAATGGCCGACACGCCCGCCTCGGCGATCAGCGGCAGGAGCTTTGACACATAATAATTTTCCATGGAATGCATGGACGTCAGGTGCGAGCCGGCAACCCTTCCCTGGAGGCCCAGGCGCTGCGCCTCGAAGGCGAGTTGCTCGACATGCCGCGACATCGGGTCGTCGGTCTCGTCGCAATGCATGTCGACCGGCAGGCCGCGGTCGGCGGCGATCTCGCACAATTCAGTGACGGAGCGGCGGCCATCCGCCATCGTGCGCTCGAAATGCGGAATGCCGCCAACGACGTCGACACCCCGGTCGAGCGCGCGGATCGTGTTGTCGCGCGCGGTGGCGCTGCGATAAAATCCGTCCTGGGGGAACGCCACAAGCTGCAGGTCGATATAGGGCGCCACCTTCTCGCGCACCTCGAGGAGTGCGTCGACGGCCAGCAGACGGTCGTCGCAGGTATCGACGTGACTGCGGATCGCGAGCAGTCCCATCGACACGGCCCAGTCGCAATAGGCGAGCGCGCGGTCGACGACGGCCTCGTGGGTAAGCAGCGGTTTCAGTTCGCCCCACAATTCGATCCCTTCCAGCAGCGTGCCGGAACGATTGACGCGCGGCTGACCGAAGGACAGCGTCGCGTCCATGTGGAAATGCGGATCGACGAAGGGCGGCGACACCAGAGACCCGGCGGCGTCAATCGTTTCGCCGGCTTCGGCGGCGATGGTCCGCTCGCACGCCGTTATGCGATCGCCGGCAATGCCGATATCGACGGTCCGTCCGTCCGCAAGACGCGCGTTCCTGACGAGCAGATCGAACGTCATCGTTCGCCTTTCTGATACGGGATCATCAGTGCCTTGGGATAGGCCGCCCGTCGCGACACTGCAATCAGGGCGACGATGGAAAGCACATAGGGCAGCATGAGGAACACCTGATACGGCACCACGCCGCCGGTCACCTGTTGCAGCCGCACCTGATAGGCGTCGAAGGCCGCAAACAGAATGGCGCCCAAGAGCGCCTTGCCGGGACGCCAGGAGCCGAAGACGACCAGCGCAATGCAGATCCAGCCGCGGCCGTTGACCATTTCGAAGAAAAACGAATTGAAGGCGGACATGGTGAGAAAGGCGCCGCCGACCGCCATCATGGCCGATCCCACCATCACCGCGCCCATGCGGATCGCCGTCACGCTGATGCCCTGGGCCTCGACAGCGGCGGGGTTCTCGCCGACGGCGCGCAGCGTTATGCCGAGCGGTGTGCGGTAGAGAACCCAGGCGACGAGCCCGACCAGCACGAAGGCCAGATAAGTCAAAGGCGTCTGGTTGAAGAGCGCGGGCCCGATCACGGGGATATCGGAAAGCACCGGGATGGCGAGCGGCACGAACGGCTCGATCTTCGGCGGCGAGGTCACCTCCGGCAGCGAGATGCGGTAGATAAAATAGGTCAGGCTGGTCGCCAGCAGCGTGATGCCGATGCCGGTCACATGCTGCGACAGGCCGAGCGGCACGGTAAAAAAGCCGTGCAACAGGCCGAATGCCGCGCCGGCGAGCGCGGCGGCCGCCACGCCGACCCACAGATCGGCGCCGGCATAGACGGTGATCCAACCGGCAAACGCCCCGGCCACCATGATGCCCTCGATGCCGAGATTGAGCACGCCGGCCCGTTCGCAGATGAGCTCGCCCATCGTGGCAAAAATCAGCGGCGAAGCGATGCGGATGGCCGCGGCCCAGAAACTGGCTGTCAGGAGGATGTCGAAGGCTTCCATGCCCGTCACCTCCAGCGCACGCGGTAGCGCGACAGCATGATCGCCGCAACCATCGTCAACAGCGCCGTCGCAGTCATCACGTCGGCAATGTAACTCGGCACCTTGGCGGACCGGCTCATGGCGTCGGCGCCGACAAAGATGCCGGCGACAAAGATGGCGGAGAGCACGATGCCGAGCGGATTGAGCATGGCCAGCATGGCAACGACGATGCCGGTGTAGCCGAAGCCCGGCGACAGATCGAGGGTCAGGTTGCCCTTCAGACCGGCGACCTCCGAATAGCCGGCAAGCGCCGCCAGTCCTCCGGACAACAGCGCCGTCTTCATCAGCACGAGATTGACCGGGATGCCGGCAAAGCGGGCCGCTTCGGCATTGTGGCCGACCGCGCGCATTTCGTAGCCGAACACGGTCTTTTTCATGATCACCCAGGTGGCAAGCGCAGAAATCAGCGCCAGACCGAACCCGAGATGCAGGCGCTTGCCCCGGATGAGGCGTGCCAATTGCGCGTCCTCGACCACCCGTTTGCTCTGCGGCCAGCCGAGACCCATCGGATCCTTCAGCGGGCCTTCGAGCAGCATGGAAACGAACAGCAGGATGATGAAGTTCATCAGGAGAGTCGTAACGACCTCGTCAACTCCGAAGCGGATCTTCAGATAGGCCGGACCCAAAAGCAGCAGGCCGCCGGCGCAGACCACGCCGGCTATCAGCACGGGTACGAGTACCGGACCAGGCAGCGGCAGGATGCCAGTGCCGAGCACCACGGTCACTACGGCGCCGATATACAATTGCGCTTCGGCGCCGATGTTCCACAAGCGGGCCCGAAACGCGACGGCGACCGCAAGGCCGGTAAAGATCAGAGGCGTTGCGCGTGTCAGGGTTTCCAGAAGCGCGAATTCGGACCCGACGGCCCCTTTCAGGACCAGCCCGAAGACGGAAAACGGCGAGGCACCGGCAAGAAGAACAAGGGCCGCTGCGATGACGAGCGTCAACAGGACGGCGCCGGCCGGAAACAGCAGCGTGTGTGCGAGCGTGGCATCAGAACGGGGTTCAAGCCGCATGACCGGCCCCGTCCTGTGCAAAGCCGTGCCCGGCCATCAGTTCCCCCAACTCCCTAATGCTGCGTTCGCCGCGTGCGGAAGGCGCCGAGAAGCGCCCGCGCGACATGACGATCACGCAGTCAGACAGGGCGAGGATCTCATCGAGATCTTCGGAAATCAGAAGGATGGCAGCGCCGTTCGCCCGCGCCTCGAGCAGGCGGCGGTGCACATAGGCCACCGCGCCGACGTCGAGACCACGGGTCGGCTGGTTGGCCATGATGACGCTCGGTGCCCCGTCGAGGGCGCGGCCGAGGATCAGCTTTTGCATGTTGCCACCGGACAGGAGCCGCGTGCGGGCCTCCGGCGACGGGCATTTCACGTCGTAATCCGATATCACCGCGCGCGCGAAATCCTGCGCGGCCCGCGCCTTCAGGAATCCGGCGCGGCTGAACCGCGGCGTGCGCACGGTTTCGGAGACGAGATTTTCCGCGACGCTCATATCGCCGATCATGCCGGTGGCATGGCGATCCTCCGGGATCCGGCCAATGCCATGCGACAAGGCGATGCGCGGCGACCAGGCCGTCATGTCTTCGCCATTCACGACCAGCGCACCGGCGTCGGGCGCCACCGTGCCGGACACCAGGCCGGCAAGCGTTGCCTGGCCATTGCCGGACACGCCGGCAATGCCGGTGATCTCACCGGCCCGCAATGCGAGATCGGCACCTTCCAGACGGCCCGCGCTGCCCGGCCGTCCGGCCGAAACGGCCGCCAACTCAAAGACGATACGCCCGGGTTCGACAGGTTCGACGGAGGGTGGGCGGATTTCCTCGTCGACCATCAGTGCCGCGAGCTCGGACCGGTCCGTGTCGGCAGTGTGCCGTTCGCCGACCAGACGGCCGGCGCGCAACACCAGCACACGATCGCTGATCGCCATCACCTCGTTCAGCTTGTGGGAGATGAAAATGACGGCAAGGCCCTCCCCCACCAGCTTCTTCAGCGTGGCGAACAGGGCGTCTGCTTCCATCGGGGTCAGGACGGCGGTCGGTTCGTCGAGAATCAGGATGCGGGCTTCGCGATAGAGCGCCTTCAGGATTTCCACGCGCTGGCGTTCCCCAACGGACAGATCGGCAATTCTGGCATCCGGATCGACGGCTAGCCCGAACGCCTGACCCAATTCGACAATACGAGCCCGGGCGGTCTTTGCGTCGAAACGGACGGCTGCCAGGCTTTGCGTTCCGAGCGCGATGTTTTCCAGGACCGTCATGTTGTCGGCCAGCATGAAATGCTGGTGCACCATGCCGATGCCTGCCTCGAGGGCGGCATGCGGATCGCCTGGCGGCAATTCACGCCCGAAAGCCGTGACAGTGCCGGCATCGGCCACGTAATGGCCGAACAGAATGTTCATCAGCGTGGTCTTGCCGGCACCGTTTTCGCCAAGCAGCGCAACCACTTCCCCGCGCTCCAGGGTTATGTCGACAGCATCGTTGGCGACCAGCGGCCCGAACCGCTTGGTGATGCCGGCAAGGCGCAGCACGGGCTCCGCCTTGCCGGAGGACTTTGGCGTCATGCGGTCGATTTCGGCTCGTCGTCGTTGATTTCGACGGTGAATTCACCGGCCTTGATGGCCGCTTCGCGCTCGCGAACCAACGCCATTGCCTCTTCCGGAACCTTGCCCTCGAAAGTGCCGAGCGGCGCCAACGAACAGCCGCCGTGTTTCATGAAGGAATAGATGCCGTAATCGCCGGCCTTGAAAGAACCGCCGCGAACTTTCTCAAGCGCGGTGTCGAGGGTCGGCTCGAAATGCCAGATCGCGGAGGCGACAACGGTCTCCGGGTAATCCGACTGGGTGTCGATCACGTTGCCGATCGCAAGCAGATTGCGTTCCTTGGCGGCATCGGACACGCCGAACCGCTCCGCATACATCAGATCGGCGCCGGCATCGATCTGGGCAAAGGCGGTTTCCTTGGCCTTCGGCGGATCGAACCAGGACCCGATGAAGGCCACCTGGAAGACGATGTCCGGCTGCATTTCCCGCGCGCCGGCCATAAAGGCGTGCATCAGCCGGTTGACTTCCGGAATCGGGAAGCCGCCGACCATGCCGATGTTCTTCGTCTTGGTCATGGCGCCGGCGATGATGCCGGTGAGATAGGACGCGTCCTGAATGTAATTGTCGAAGACAGCGAAGTTCGGCGTGTCGTCCTTCGGCTTGAAGCTCGATCCCATGAGGTAGGCCTTGTCGGGATAATCGCGCGCGACCTGGCGCGCCGCGTCTTCCACGGCGAAGACTTCGCCGATGATGAAATCATGGCCGGCCTCGGAATATTCCCGCATGACCCGCTCGTAATCGCTGTTCGATACGTTTTCGGAAAAGACGTATTCGATGTCGCCGCGCGATACCGCGGTGTTCGCTGCCAAGTGAATGCGGCTGACCCATTGCTGTTCGACCGGGACGGTGTAGATCGCCGCCACCTTCAGCGGATCCGCGGCGCGGGCAGTGGACAGGATCGCCGGCATGGCGAGCAATCCGGCGCCGGCGGCGCCGGTCTTCAGGATCGAGCGCCGCGATACGGCCCGGTCGCCTGCCGTCACCCGGCTCGTGTTCTGCTTGGTTTTCTTCATGTCCCTGCTCCTTTTCCCCGATGCGGACCCCATCCAACCCGAACGGCTCGGCATTCGGGTCCCCCGCAAATACGGGAACGAAGCGTCTGACATGTCAAACAAAAATCGCTTAGACTTTGGACAAGTGCCCGGTTCGACTAAAAATTGGGCATTCGCCTTGTCCTATGCGCGATTACGCAGCGTTTTAGAGGCACCAATTGTTGGAGCGCGTTCGCGCTATTCTATTTGCAACGCAATATTACGAAAATGTCATATTTCTCTCATCCAGATCTTGAATGCACGACAATGACACACAAATACGGTGGACCGATGGAAAGAAACAAACAAACAACAACAACAAATCGACGACTCCTGAAAGTAATCGATAAACGCCGCAGGTTTTCTGCAAAAAATTCGTTACCTGCAGGATACTCCATCGGTAGGCGTGTGTACTGGCATTCATCGTGGAGCGGTCACCTGGCGGGCCCGCTTCGCAGGTTCGAGATTTTTTTGAAAGACAAATATGATCCGCAACTTTTTGATTG
The DNA here is from genome assembly GCA_028285165.1 of Rhodobiaceae bacterium. GTDB lineage: Bacteria > Pseudomonadota > Alphaproteobacteria > Rhizobiales > JANQQB01 > JANQQB01. The sequence continues at coordinate 2,033 of JANQQB010000028.1, read as the reverse complement.
CCACTCTACTTATCCTGATGACGACCGGCCCGTTCATTGCGATCGGGATCATGGCAAAAATGCCCTATGAAACCGTGGCCCGCACGAAGACGATGTGCCACGTGGCCGGTGCCGCCTGTGAGGACGGCCCGACGCTTCTGCCGGCCATGGCCCGGCTGAAGTAAAACAAAAACGCATCCCGCGCCGGTTACAACCGTTGCGGAATGTTGACGGCAGGGTGCGTCCCCCTACCCTTACCCAAAGTAAACGGGAGGGCGCGCCGGATGCCGCTGATCCATGAAAGAGCTTTGCGCGGACACACGGTCGGCGGCTGGCTCGACAGTTTTCACACCTTTTCCTTCGGCGGTTTCAACGATCCCTCCCGCATGGGCTTTCGCAGCCTGAGGGTGATCAACGAGGACCGCGTGATCCCCGGCGCCGGGTTCGGGGAACATTTCCATGAAGACATGGAAATCCTCACCTATGTGATCTCGGGCGCGCTGCGGCATGAGGATTCGCTCGGCAACGGATCGACGATCCGTCCGGGCGAAATCCAGCGTATGTCGGCCGGCAAAGGCATCACGCATTCGGAAATGAATGCCTCGGATACCGAGAGCGTGCATTTCCTGCAGATCTGGATCCTGCCGGAACGCAGCGATCTGCCGCCGTCCTACGAACAAAAGACCATCGCACCTGCCGATCCGTCCGATCCCTTCACACCGATCGCGCTTCCTGGAGGCGGGCCGAACGCCGTCGCGGTTCATCAGGATGCCAGCGTGTACCTTGTGCGGCTTGCCGATGGGCAGGAGGCGAGCCGGACGTTCGGAGCCAGTCGCGGCGGTTTTCTGCAGGTCGTCGACGGCATGGTGTCCATTGACGATGAGCGACTGGTCGCCGGCGACGGACTGCAATTCGATGCCGTCAAGACCTGCACGGTGACCGCTCTTTCCGACTGCACCCTCATGCTGTTCGATCTCGCCTGACCAAAGGGACACTCATGCTCGACACACCCTCGACGGTTCTGCCGCCATTGCCCTATGCCGAATGGGTCGACACCAAGGAGACCTTGCACCTCTTCCTGCAGATCATCGGAAAAATCCGGCTGAAGGCGCATCCGAAACTGAACCATTGGTGGCACGTGACGCTCTACCCGACCGTTCGGGGTCTCAGCACCGGCCGCATTCCCCATCGCAGAGGCGGTTTTGAGATCGCCTTCGATATGATCGATCACCAGGTGACGGTTTCGACCGAGGACGGCCGCCGCGAACAGTTCGACGTGCCGGGTCTATCTGTGGCCGCATTCTACAAGGCGCTGTTTGCCGCGCTCTCCGACCTCGACATCGCCGTGTCGATCCTCGACCGGCCTTATGAGAACAAAAGCACCGTTCCATTCTCACAGGATAGCGAACACAAGACCTATGACCCGGCGGCGGTGACCCGCTATTGGCAAGCGCTGTGCCGTATCGCGTCGGTCTTTGAAACGTTTCGCGGGCGTTTCGTCGGGAAACAGACGCCGGTGCATCTGTTCTGGCATTCCTTCGATCTGGTCGTGACCCGGTTTTCCGGAAAGGCCCATCCGCTCGACGGCGGCACGGCCTCAGACCGCGAGGCCTATTCGCACGAAGTCATCTCGATCGGCTTCTGGCCGGGTGACGACACGTTCCCCGAGGCGGCCTTTTACGGCTACGCCTATCCCGAACCGGCGGGCTTGGCGGATGTGCCGCTTGCACCGGCCGGGGCGATGTGGGCGGAAAAGAATGGCGGCGCGCTCGGCGTCTACCGGTACGAGGACATGCGCACGGCGGCCGATCCGGAGGCCGCATTGCTCGCGTTCCTTGAGAGCCTTTATCGCGCCTGCGGCGATAAGGCCGGCTGGGAGCTGGATGAGTTCGAGCACGCTTACGCGGAGGAGTGAGGGGCTGTTACGGGGTTGGCTAAGGGCGCCGATGTATTGGCCACACCTTTGCCCCCCACTCCGTCTTCCCCCGGCTTGACCGGGGGACCCAGACTGCCAAGCGCCACCGCCGACGCCGCTGGGTCGCCCGGTCAAGCCG
>JANQQB010000015.1 GCA_028285165.1 Rhodobiaceae bacterium | reverse complement strand
GATCTCGATCCGTTCGGGGCGAATGGACAAGGTCGACTTGGCACCGTCACCGTCGATGTTGACCGCCAGGCCGCCGACGGAGCGGCCGTCCGCAAGGTTGACGCGGCACGCCCCGTTTTCGACGGCTTCCACATTGCCGGTCAGCTTGTTGTTCTCGCCGATGAACTGGGCGACGAAACTGTTTTCCGGCTTTTCGTACAGCACGCTCGGCTCGGACAATTGCTGGATGACACCGTCGTTGAACACCGCGATGCGGTTCGACATGGTCAGCGCCTCGGACTGGTCGTGGGTCACGTAGACCACGGTGACGCCGAGATTCTCGTGGATGTGCTTGATCTCAAACTGCATCTGCTCGCGCAATTGCTTGTCGAGCGCGCCGAGCGGTTCGTCCATCAGGACAAGGTCCGGTTCGAACACCAGCGCCCGGGCGACCGCGACGCGCTGCTGCTGGCCGCCGGACAATTGGGCCGGCATGCGCTGGCCGAATATGCCCAGTTCGACCATGTCGAGCGCGCGCTGCACCTTGTCTTCGATCGTTGCCTTGTCGAGTTTTCGCACCTGGAGCGGAAAGGCCAGGTTCTCCGCAACGGTCATGTGCGGAAACAAGGCATAGTTCTGAAACACCATGCCGATGCCGCGCTTGTGCGGCGGCACGTTGTTGATCGGCGTTCCGCCGAGATAAATTTCGCCGTGGGTCGCGGTCTCGAAACCGGCCAGCATCATCAGACACGTCGTCTTGCCGGATCCGGACGGGCCGAGCATGGTCAGGAATTCGCCCCGCTGAATGTCCAGATTGAGATTTTTTACGACGAGCGTTTCGCCGTCGTAGCTCTTTTGGACATTCTCGAATTTGACGTAAATGTCGCTGCCGTTCCCAGGCTCTGTTGGCATCCCGATTGTCTTTGCGCCTCTGGTCGCTCTGCGCTTTTGCGCCGTTTTGCTTTTTTGCCGGCTTCGCGGTCCGGCGCGGCTCCGGCTGCCGCCTCATGTGATAACCGGTCCCACGAGCGGGCATCGTGCAAATGGCTGTTCGGAAAATCAAGGGCAAAAGATGTGCATGTGCCGAAACTTGCATCGGATTTTCTGCCCATGCGGGGCGCACACCCTGCGTCATGATGTCGTTTAACAACGGTCGGCTGTCGCAAACCGATAGGATGGCGATGTCGCGTTTGCGTCATTGTCCGTCTTCGGTCGCCGAAAGCGGACTTGCGGATTCGGAGTGCGGAATACATGAGGCAACAGGCACGGGCAGTCGTCATCGGTGGTGGCGTGGTCGGCGTATCGACACTCTACCATCTGGCGAAAAAGGGCTGGAGCGACGTCGTGCTGATCGAGCGGCACGAATTGACGTCGGGTTCGACCTGGCACGCGGCCGGTCTGCTGCCGCTGTTCAACATGAGCTATTCGGTCGGCCAGATCCACAAGTACTCGGTCAAGCTTTACGACAGTCTGGAGGCCGAAACCGGACAGAATGTCGGCTTCCGGCAAGTCTCCAACATCCGGCTTGCCTGCACGCGCGACCGCTGGGACGAGTACATGTATTACGCCGGCGTCGCGGAGACGATCGGCGTCGACGTCAAGGTGCTGACGCCGGAAGACGTCAAGGCGATCTGGCCGCTCTGCAACACCGACGGACTGCTTGGTGCGATCCAGCATCCCGACGACGGATACATCCAGCCTGCCGACCTGACGCAGGCCTTTGCGCGTGGCGCAAGAGCACTCGGAGCCGAGATCGTGCGCCATACGGCTGTGACCGCGATCGAGCAGGCCGCTTCCGGCGAATGGACCGTCAAGACCGACAAAGGCGACATCGTCTGCGAACACGTCGTCACGGCCACAGGCAATTTCGTGCGCCAGACCGGTGAGATGCTCGGCCTCGATATTCCGGTCATCCCTGTCGAGCACCAATACATCGTCACTGAGCCGCACCCGGAGATTCTGGAACGCCAGAAACAGGGGTTGCCGGAAATGGGCGTGCTGCGGGAATCCGACGCATCCTATTATATGCGCGAGGAAAACGGCGGCCTGATCCTCGGTCCGTACGAAAAGGGCGCACCGTGCTGTTATGTGGACGGTCCGTCGCCGGATGCCGAATACGAATTGTTCCAGGAAGACCTGGAACGGCTGGAGCCGCATATCGAAGCCGCCATCAACCGTGTGCCGGCCTTCGGTGAGGTCGGCATCAAGAAAGTCTATAACGGGGCGATCTGCTACACGCCCGACGGCTCCCCGATCATCGGTCCGGCCTGGGACAAAAAGAACCTGTGGCTGAACGAAGGCCATTCCTTCGGGGTAACGGCGGCGGGCGGCGCCGGATGGCAACTCGCCGAGTGGATCGTCGAGGGCGAACCCACGATCGACATGATGGGCGTCGACCCGCGCCGGTTCGGTCCCTATGCGTCGCGCGGCTACCTCAAGGCCAAGAACGAAGAAGCCTATGCCAACGTCTTCACGGTGCACTATCCCGATGAAGAGCGTGCGGCCGGCCGGCCGTTGAAGCGCAGCCCCTGCTACGACCGGATGAAAGCGCTCGGCGCGGTGTTCGGGTCCGTCTACGGCTGGGAACGGCCGAACTGGTTCGCGCCGGACGGCTACGGCTTCGATGCGGCGGCCATCGAGGCGGAACGGCCCGATGTGCTGATGAAGGAAAACCATCCGCCGGTGTCAGACGGCGAGAAGGTGCGCGAGCTCTGGTCGTTCCGGCGGTCCAATTACTTCGAGCATGTCGGCAACGAATGCCGGAACGTGCACGAAAACGCCGGCCTCCTGGATATGACGGCATTTGCCAAGTTGAAAGTGACCGGTCCCGGTGCGCGGGATTGGCTGGATTCCCTGTTTGCCAACCGGGTCCCGAAGAAGCGCGGTCGGGTCGGGCTCTGCCATCTGCTGACGACACGGGGCGGTGTGCGCAGCGAGTTTACCGTCTATGAATATGCGCCGGGCGACTTCTACCTGGTCTCGGCCGGCGCGTTCGAACGCCACGATCACGATTGTTTGCAGAAATTGTGTCCGACGGACGGCAGCGTGGTGTTAACACCGGTCACCGGCCGATACGGCGTTCTGGTCCTTGCCGGTCCGAAGGCGCGGGACATTCTTGCCAAACTCACCGATGCGGACCTGTCGAACGCGGCGTTCCCCTGGCTGTCCGGTAAGATGATTTCAGTCGGGACAGCGCGGGCGCATGCGCTGCGCGTCAATTTCGTGGGCGAACTCGGCTGGGAACTGCACCACGAGATCGAAATGCAGACTGCGCTGTTCGACGCGCTGATCGAGGCGGGCGCGGAATTCGGCCTGAAACCGTTCGGCATCCGGGCCATGGATTCCATGCGGCTGGAAAAGTCCTACCGGCTCATTCCGCGCGAGTTGTCGATCGAATACTCGGCCTACGAGTCCGCCCTCGACCGCTTCGTGCACCCGAACAAGGGTCAGTTCATCGGTCGCGACGCACTCGTCGAATGGCGTGAAAAGGGCGAAGCGTGGCGCTTCGTCACGCTTGAAGTGCACGATGTCACGGATGCGGACGCGCGCGGGTCGGAGCCGATCTATCACGACAATGTGCTTGTCGGGCGCTGCACGTCCGGCGGGTATGGCTGGCGGCTCGGCAAGAGCCTTGCGCTGGCCATGGTGCGTCCCGATCTCGGAGAAATCGGTCAGCAACTGGACGTCAGTATCCTCGGAACCCGTCACAAGGCGACGGTCATTCCGGAATCCCCGTTTGATCCCGAAAACGAGCGTCTCCGGGCCTGAGCCCCGGCCCGTCCCCTGAGGAGTTTGGTCACATGAACAAACCGGCCACCACACCGATCGCCGCCGCCGGCCTGCCGACGGACCGTCCGTCCGCGCCGGTCGACCGGAAACGGACGGCGACTGAAACACTGGAAGACCGCATCGTTGATTTCATGGCGGGCTTCTCCATCGAGATCGCGCCGCAGGCGGCTGGCAAGATCGCGCATTTCGGCGATCATGTTCCCGAGGGGACGCGGATCTACCTGCCGTGGCTGCCCGGTGCGCGGCTCGCGGACGCCTTGCCGTTGGCAAGCCA
>JANQQB010000010.1 GCA_028285165.1 Rhodobiaceae bacterium | reverse complement strand
GGATATTTGGCGAGGCCGACAATGGTGATCTGATCGAAGCTGGGGCCGGCAATGGCACACTGGAAGGCGGCGTCGGCACCGATACCCTGAAGGGCGAGGCCGGCAACGATTCCATCATCGGCGGGGCCGGCAATGACCAGCTTGTCGGCGGCGCGGGCAATGACACACTGACCGGGTCGGAGGGCGACGACCTGGTTGTGTTCGATGCCGGCGATGGCGACGACACGGCGATCGGCGGCACCGGCGGCTGGACCGATACGATCCAGCTGGGCGACGGCGCCGGGTCGATCGGCGACATTTCCGTCGACTGGACCCTGCAGCTCGATACCGGGTCGATCGATACCCAGAACAGCGGCGAGATCACTTTGACCGAGGATGCCTCGGGAACGATTACGCTGAACGACGGCAGCCAGCTCCACTTCCAGGAAATCGAGCGCATAGTCTTTTAGAGCGGTTCCGACCGCCCCGCTGCAAAGGCGGCGCGGTTTCAGTCTGGACTCTATCGACGGGCCGGCAGCCATGCTGGCCCGTTGTCACATCTGCCGACATCGAAGTTTCATAAAGCCTTTGATCAGCCGTCATGAAACCCGTGCAGTGTAGGCGGCCGTGCGGGTCGGCCTTCGCCGTCAAGCTCTCGCCGAAGAGGGCCGTCCGGTCGCTGCCGATGCTCCGCACCCGATACACCCCGTCGTTCGCCGCGGACCTTCAGGAGGATTTCATGTCGCTGATGCGCGCGCTTGCCGTTGCCTGTGCCTTTTTGTTAGCCGGATCATTACCGACCTTGGCCGACGACCGGCCCGATCTGACCATTGCCGTCAATGACATTCCCGGCAGTCTGGAAGGCATTGAGGAGATGGGCAACATTGCCGTGCGCATCACCTATTCGGTCTTCGACACGCTGATCCGCCGTGACTTCAACTCGGACGGATCCGGCCGGTCCTCCGAACTTGTGCCGGGCCTGGCAACAAGCTGGGAGCGCGTGGACAGCCGCACCCTCGACCTGACCTTGCGCGAGGGCGTGTTGTTCCATAACGGCGACGAATTTACGTCCGACGACGTCGTGTTCTCGTTGGGAGCCGGGCGCGGCCACGGGTTCAACCCGGCCATTCCCGCCGCCGACCGGTTCCTGACCACACTCAGCCATGTCGAACCGCTCGGCAAGTACAAGGTCCGCATCGTTTCCAAACAGCCGGATGTCATGCTGGAACAGCGTCTTGCCGGTTATGCCGTCTACATGGTCAACGCTCGCGAATACCTGACCGTCGGCAAGGACGCCTATGGCCGCAAGCCGATCGGCACCGGACCGTTCAAGATGGCGGAATGGGTCGATGGCGAATTCGTGCGGCTCGAAGCCCATGATGACTATTGGGGCGGCAAACCGACGGCCAAGCAGGCCACCTTCACCATCGTTCCGGAGATCTCGGCCCGCATTGCCGGCCTCGTCTCCGGCGAATACGACATCGCCGTCAACATCCCGCCGGACCAGTTCTCCGTCATCGAAGGCTACGACGATCTGAAGCTCGCGCAGATCGTGCTCGACAACACCCACATGCTGGTCTTCCACCCGAACGGCCCGCTGGAAGACAAACGCATCCGCCAGGCCCTGTCCCTGTCGATCGACCGCAACCTGCTGCGTCAGGCGCTCTGGAACGACGGCAATTATACGCCGAACGGCCACCAATTGCCGTCTTATGTGATGTACATGGAGGATTATCCGGATTTCGCCTTCGATCCGGAATGGGCAAAGGCGCTGGTTCAGGAAACCGGTTATCAGGACGAGGAAATCATCTATCGCCTGCCGCTGAACTATTATCTCCTGTCGCTGGAAGCCGCCCAGGCGATGCAGCAGATGTGGAAGTCGGTCGGCCTCAACGTCAAGCTGGAGCCCGTCGAGAACTGGACCCAGGTCCGCGCCGAGGGCACGCTGATCCGTCCCTGGTCGAACACGCACCGCATGCCCGATCCGCTCGGGTCCTTCGTGCCGCAATGGGGCCCGAGTTCCGGCATCCAGAAGAACAAGCGCAATCCGCATCGCTCCTGGAGCGCGCCGCAGGCCTTCAACGACGCGCTCGCCGATATCGTGGCGAAAACCGACATGGAAGTGCGCCGCGACGCCTACCGCAAGGCGCTCGACCTGTGGATCGACGAAGCGCCGGGCACCATGCTCTACAATCCGCTCGAGACCTATGCGATGCGCAAGTCCATCACCTGGGCACCCTATTCGCTCTACTACATGGACCTGCGGCCCGACAATCTGTCTTTCAATTAGGTAGCTCACGATACGTGGCCGGACGCCGTCCGGCCACACTTCCCATCCATGGCCCCCATCCTTCAGACCGAGCGTCTTGAAATCACCCTGACGACGCGTGACAGCGTCGAGCTCCACCCCGTGCGCGAGGTATCGCTTGAGGTTGAGGCGGGCGAAACGCTTGCGCTGGTCGGCGAAAGCGGCTGCGGCAAGTCGATGACCTGTCTGGCGATCGCCGGCCTGTTGCCGAAACGGGCGCGGCGGACACGGGGCCGCATCGTGCTCGACGGTCAGATCCTGGGTGCGCTTTCCCCGCGTGACGCTTTTGCCCTGCGCCGCCGGGCGCTCGCCATGGTGTTTCAGGACGCGACGAACTGTCTGAACCCGGTCAAGACGATCGGGTGGCAGATCGCCGAAGCGGCCGTCTTGCGCGCCGGTCTGTCGATGTCGGCGGCCCGTCGCGAAGCCGTCCGGTTGCTGGAGCGGGTCGGCATGCCGTCGCCGGCTGAGCGCGCCCGCGAGTTCCCGTTTCAATTGTCCGGCGGCATGAACCAGCGGGCGATGATCGCCCTGGCGATTGCGGGCAACCCGAAGGTTCTGATCGCCGACGAGGCGACGACCGCGCTCGATGTGACCATGCAGGCGCAGATCCTGGATCTTTTGGCCGATCTGCAACGCGAACTCGGCATGGCGCTGGTCTTTGTGACCCATGATCTCGGCATCGTCGCCCAGATCGCCGATCGGGTCGCGGTGATGTATGCCGGGCGTGTTGTTGAGACGGCGCCGGTCCGGGATCTGTTTGCCGCGCCGCGCCACCCCTATACACAGGGTCTATTGAACTCGCTGACCCGCCATGATCGTGTCCGTGGCCGCCTGACGGCGATCGACGGCCAAGTGCCGGCGCTTGGCGAGCTGCCGACCGGATGTGCCTTTGCGCCGCGTTGCGAACGGGCGAGCGCACGTTGTGACCGGGCTCAGCCGGTTGTTGAAACGGATCGCATGCGCGGCTGGTCCTGCCATCACCCGGTCGGTGTCTCGGCATGAGCGACCTTCTCGTTGAACCGCAAGAGACGCCTGGGTCGCTGTCCGGGCGGCACGTTCCTTCGAAACCGACCGCGCTGCTGTCTTGCGGCGGTCTCGGAAAGGATTTTGTCAGGGGGCGGAACTGGTTCTCCCGAACCGCTCCGGTCCGGGCGGTCGACAATGTCACGCTGTCGGCCTATCGCGGCGAGACCCTTGCCATCGTTGGCGAGAGCGGCTGCGGAAAGTCGACGCTGGCCCGCTTGCTGCTCGGTCTGATGGAGCCGACCCATGGCGAGGTCTGGTTCGACGGGGAGCGGCTTGCCGACCTGTCCGCAGAGCGCTGGCGGGATCTGCGATGCGCCATGCAATTGGTTTTCCAGGATACCGGTGGCGCGTTCGACCCGCGGCTTCCGGTCCGCACGCAGATCCGCGAGCCGCTTGAAATCCACCGCCTGGGCACGGCCGAAGAACGCACGGCTCGCGTGACGGCGCTCCTCGAGGCCGTGCGCCTGCCGGCCCATCTGTGGGACGCCATCCCCCAGGAATTGTCGGGCGGACAATTGCAACGCGCCATCATCGCCCGCGCGCTCGTCCTCGATCCGCGGCTCCTGGTATGCGACGAACCGGTTTCAGCGCTCGACGTGTCGGTCCAGGCCCAGATCCTCAATCTGCTGATGGACCTGAAGGCGCAGTTCGGCCTGACGCTGATCTTCATTTCCCACGACTTGAACGTCGTGCGCCATGTCGCCGACCGGGTTGCGGTGATGTATCTGGGATCGGTCGTCGAACAGGGGCCGGTCGACCGGGTATTCGGCGCGCCGGCCCATCCCTATACCAAAGCGCTTCTGTCGGCGATCCCGCTGCCGGATCCGACGCGGCGCGGCCGCCGCGTCCGGCTTTCCGGCGATCCGCCCGATCCCGCACACCCGCCGTCCGGGTGCCGGTTCCACCCGCGCTGTCCCGGGGCTACGGAGATTTGTACGCGGGAGCGACCGGAGCCTCGGCGCGACGGGCCCCATCTGGTCGCCTGTCACCATGTGGAGGCCGGCGCATGAGCATCGGTTTCCTGTCCTCAAAACTGCTGCGCGCACTCTTCACGATGTGGCTCGCGGTGAGTTTTGTCTTCATCATCCTGCGTCTCACGGGCGATCCCGCCGACATGCTTCTGCCCGACGACGTCACCCAGTCGACGATCGACTATTACCGGGAATTGTGGGGCCTCGATCAGCCGCTTTGGGTCCAGTACGTCAATTATTTCAAAGCCTTGTTCCAAGGAGATTTCGGCATTTCCTTCCGCAACCGCCAGGACGCGTTCGACTTGGTCATGGACCGGGCGCCGAAGACGCTGCTGCTTGGCGGCACCTCGATCCTGTTTGCGCTGGTCATGGGCATCCCGCTCGGCATCGTCGCCGCGATGAAGCGCGACACGCCTTTCGACCGGTTTGTCATGGGATTTGCCGTGTTCGGCTTTTCCATGCCGAACTTCTTCCTGGGCATTCTTCTGATCCTGGTGTTTTCCCTGCACCTGAGGCTCTTGCCGTCGTCCGGCTCCGACACCTGGGCGCATCTCATCATGCCGGCCTTCACGCTTGGCACAGCGTTTGCGGCCCAGGTCGCCCGCTTCACCCGCTCCGCCATGATCGACGTGCTGAACAAGCCCTATATGCGCACTGCGGCGTCGAAGGGTGCCCCGGCCAGTCGCCGGCTGACCCTGCACGCCCTGCCGAACGCGGCAGTGCCGATCATCACCATTGTCGGCCTGAAGCTCGGTGAGGTGATCGGCAGCACGGTGATTACCGAAACCGTCTTTGCCTGGCCCGGTGTCGGCCGTCTGCTGACCGTTGCCGTTGCCGACCGCGACCTCGCCGTCGTGCAATGCATCCTGATGCTGATCGCTCTGATGATGGTGACGGCCAACGTCTTGGTCGACATCCTCTACGGTGTGCTCGATCCGCGGGTGCGCGTCGGCCGTCGCGCAGGGATGCGCTAGCATGGCGCTCGACATCGATTCCACGATCCGACCGCGCGAGGGCATGCTCGTCCGTCTCTTCGGGCCGGGCATCGCAACACCGTTCAGCGTTCGCCTGTCGCTCGGTTTCCTGGCGGCGATCCTGTTCGTTACTCTGACGGCGCAGCTCATCCAGCCCTATGCGTTCGATCACATCGACCTGATCAACCGCCTGAAGCCGCCCCTGCCGCTCGACGGTTTTGTGTGGGAACACCCGTTCGGCACCGACAAACTGGGCCGGGACGTGCTGTCGCGTCTGGTGGTCGCCATCCAGACGTCGATCGCCCTGGCGCTGCTCGGCACGATCATCGGCGCCGTGCTCGGCACGAGCCTCGGATTTCTGGCTGCCCATTGCGGTGGCTTCGTCGACGAGGCGATCTCGACGCTGGTCGATTTCCAGGCCGCCATGCCGTATTTCATCATCGCGCTTGCCGTGCTCGCTTTCATGGGAAATTCCATGATCGTGTTTTTGTTCCTGATGGGCATCTATGGCTGGGAACGCTATGCCCGCATCACCCGCGGCCTTGTCCTGTCGGCCCGCGAACAGGGCTATGCCCTGTCCCTGACCGCGCTCGGCGCCCGCCCGACCTGGATTTACGGGCGTCACATCCTGCCGAACATCCTGTCGCCGCTGATCGTTCAGGTGACGATCAACTTCCCCGAAACGATCCTGTTCGAGACCTCGCTGTCCTTTCTCGGGCTTGGCATTCGTCCGCCGATGACCAGCCTCGGACAGATGCTGGGCGAGGGCCGCGACTACCTCATCAATGCATGGTGGCTTGCCGTCGTGCCCGGCATGGTCATATTCCTGACCACGTTGGCGATGTCGATCGTCGGCGACTGGTTGCGGGCCCGTCTCGATCCGTCTCTGGAGACCTGAAGTCATGATGATCGACGGCGTCGGGCTGAACCTGACTTCACTGAAGGACGGCGACATCGACGGTGCCGATGCTCTGATCGGCCGCTGGAAGGCGCTCGGCTGCAGCCACGTGGAGCTGACCGCACGCCGGCTCGACCTGGTGGTCAACGGGCGCCTGAACGTGCACCGCGCCCGGCAGGTGATCGAGCTTGTCGAAAGACATTCCATCCGGCCGGTTCTGCACGCGCCGCACGCCATCAACCTGATGGACCTGCCCCGGCACGATTGGCATGTCGCGGTCTGCGAGGCCTCCATCGAATTCTGCCGGCTGGCCGGTGGGCATTCCATGGTCTTGCATTCCGGCAAGGTGCCGACTGCCGACTGGGTCGACGACCGCGATAAGTATCGGACGGCGGAACGCGACGCCCTGAAACGGCTCGGCGATCTCGCCGGCCGGGCCGGCGTGCGGCTGTCGGTGGAAAATATGATCGCCAGCCCGCGGGTTGCCGGCGGCGGCATGACGCCGTACGGCGCCGATCCGCGTCGTCTCGCCGAACAGCTTGACGCGGTCGGACACGAATGGGTCGGCGCCTGCCTCGATTTCGGTCACGCCTGGCTTTCGTCCACCATGCTCGGGTTCGACTACACCGAAGCGCTGCAGGCCTTCGCGCCGTTCGTTTGGCACCTGCACCTGCATGACAATTGCGGCAGGGCACCCCGCGCCGGAGCGCTGGAATTGCCCGGCGACGACATCGCCTACGGCATCGGCGACATCCACGCGCCGATGTATTGGGGCACGATTCCCTGGAACGAATTGCTGCCGAAGCTGACGTTTCGCGAACGCACCTTCGCCGGCGTCGAACTCGCCGGACGCTTCAACCACGAGGCGGCACGCGTCGTCGAAACCGCCTGGACGTTTGCCCGCTTCCTGAATGGCGAGGGCCAACTCGCCAATCCCTATGAGGACATGACATGAAAAACCGTGTGACCGAAGCCGGCTTTGCGGCCGGCGTCTTTGGCTCCCAGGGCGACCTTGCGGCGCTTGACCGCACGATCGGCGAACAGGTCGAAAAGGGATCGACCGTCTGCGAACTCTATGCCAGCGCACTCGATGCCGTTTCCGGCTGCGAACTGGTCCCGCATCGGGTCGAAGCCCTCAAGACGGTGTTGAAGCGCCATGCCGTGCGCTACACGCTTCACGCGCCGATCGCGATCAATCTGATGGACGAGCCGCATTTCGACCTGCAAAGGAGCGCGGCTGTCGCCTCGATCGATCTGGCGGCCGAATGCGGGGCAGATGTGGTGGTCATGCATCCGGGCCGCGTCGCGCCTGCCGTCTGGGTCGACAGCGGGCCGCGGCTGCTTGCCATGGAACGCGATGCGCTCGGTCGGCTTGGCGACCGCGCCAAGGCGCATGGTCTGCGCATTGCGTATGAAAACATGTCGCCGAACCGCCGTGTGATTGCCGGCGCCGAAGTCTCCTACGCCCTGGACCCGAAAGAGCTGGCGGCGCAATTGGCCGCGCTCGATCATCCCGCAGTAATTGCCTGTCTTGACGTCAACCATGCCCAGCAGGGCGCGGTACTGCGCCATTTCGATATGGTCGAAGCGTGCGCTGCGCTGGCGCCGCATGTTGGCCACATCCATTACTCTGACAGCGTCGGCACGCCGTCGACCATCGTTTGGGACGATGAGGGGGAACGCCTGTTCTTCGGGATCGGCGACATGCATTCGCCGCCCGGCTGGGGCGCGATCGATTTCGACCGGGTCGCTCAGGTGCTGTCCATCCGAGAAAACACGGCGATCGTGATCGAGTTGAAACCGAACCATTATGCGCATTCCGCCGCCGAGACCCTGGCGGCCGCCAAGGCATTCGGCGAGGCGATCAACGGGCTTAGAGCGGTTTCGGGTTAGCTAGAATCATTTGACCGGGTTTACAGGTCCGCTGGCTAGGCGCGGTTTCCGCCGTGGTCTTGTTGACCACAAGGGGACCGCAACGACGTCCAGCGGACCTGTAAACCCGGCCTTCGGTGGACCAAATCAGCCCGTCGGCGTCGTTAAATCGCTTGCCCGATACACCGTATCGCGCTGCGCGATTTGCCTAGCCGAG
>JANQQB010000007.1 GCA_028285165.1 Rhodobiaceae bacterium | reverse complement strand
CGGCTTGCCGCCGCCCGGGATCTCGGCGCTGCCGAGACCGTCGAGATCGATCGCGGCGGCGGCCAGGCCGACGCGGTGCGAACGCGCACCGAGGGCAATCGCGGCGCCTGGATTGCCATCGATGCAACCGGCGTGCCGGGCGTCTGGCTCGACGCGATTTCATCCGTCAGGCCCGGCGGCCTGGTCAACCTGTTCGGCGGCTGTGCGCCGGGGACGACGATCCCGCTCGACACCCATCTGGTGCATTACAGCGAACTGACCATCAAGGGCGTTTATCACCACCGGCCCGACACGGTGCGACGGGCGCTGGCGCTGCTGGCGGATGCCAAGTTTCACGCAGACCGTCTGATCACCGGTGAGCGCTCGATCGACGGCGTCGAGGACGCGTTGCGCAGCATGATGAGCAAGGATGCGCTGAAGGTCGTAATCCGGAACGGTGCGTCGGGCTGACGAAATCGATCCGCTCACAACACGGAGTGAACCGCATCGATGATGCGGACGGCAGCATCGTCGAGCTTTTCAAACGTCAGGTCCGCGGTGTTGATTGACAGACTGCGTGGCCGACGGCGGCCCTCCACGTCAATCAGAGTATTGTAGCCGGACTTTGTGAACGTGACCGTCACATCCACAGGTTCCGGATTGTCGAGCGCCTCGGCGGCCGCGCGCGCCGCGGCCTGATCGGCCGGCCGAAGAAAACCGAACATGCCAAGCAGAACTTCGGTTCGGATAGCCGAATCCGTCTGATCCGACCGGTCGTACCAAACGGCGTTTGGAAAATGGGCAAATGCCTCGGTCAGAAACGGGCCGAGAAGGGGAGAATCCCCCTCGACCGCAATCGAAAACTGACTTTTCTCCATCGCGCCCCCTTCGCCCGCGGCAATGTTAAGTCTGGCGGTGACAGGGAGCAATCAGTGGTTTACCGGGATGGTTTATGCCGATTTCCGAAAGCCGTCATACATTGCCGGGTTCTGGGCACCGAGAAGGCGCAACAGCGCCACCCACGCCGCGGTCCCGTCGTCGATTGCTGAGAGACGAAAGAACTCATTGGGCGCGTGGAAATCTTCGTCGGCTGTCGAAAACGACAACATGACGGTATCGAGACCCATGGTAGTTTTGACAATATCTGAAAGCGGCAATGTGCCGCCGGTGCGCACATGGATCGGAGTTGCCCCGAGCGCCGTTTCGACGGCCTCTGCGGCGGCCTTCAGCAAGGGATGCGCCGGCGGCACCAGATAGGCTGCAACGCCGCCGGGATCGAGTTCGACGGCAAGGTCGACGCCCGCCCGGCAATGGGCACGCAGATGCGCCTCCAGTTTACGGCCGATATCGGCCGGATCCTGTCCCGGCACCAGTCGCGTCGTCAGTTTGGCGAAAGCCTCGCACGGGGTCACCGTCTTGGACCCCTCGCCCGTATAGCCGCCCCAAAGACCGTTGATCTCCAGGGTCGGACGCGTCCAAAGCCTTTCCAGTGTCGAGCGCCCCGGCTCGCCGAACGCCGCACTGCCCGTCTCAGAAAGGAAATCGCCGTCGTCGAACGGAATGGTCGCCATCAGACGGCGTTCCTCGGCGCTCAGTTCCATGACATCGTCATAATAGCCGGCAACCGCGACCGACCCGTCCGGCGCATGCAGCGTTCCAAGCAGGGCGACCAGTTCATGAAGCGCATTGCGCACCGCCCCGCCAAAACGCCCGGAATGCAGATCTTTTCTCGCGGTTCGCAAGGCGATTTCGCACCGTGAATTGCCGCGCGAGCCGACATTGAGGCTCGCCAGATCCGCCCGCCACCGTGCACCGTCGGCCGAAATCACGGCATCGGCGGCCAGCCGGTCGCGATATTTGACAAGGATGGCTTCCAGGGTCGCGCTGCCGATTTCTTCTTCGCCTTCCAGGAAGATCCGGACATTGACGGGCAACCGGTCTTCCACGGCTAGAAACGCGGCCAGTGTTTCCAGGGCGATGGAGGCCGGCCCCTTGTCGTCCGAGACGCCGCGCCCGTAGAGCCTGCCATCGCGGATTTGCGGCTTGAACGGCGGCGAGGTCCACAGCGCCAGCGGATCGGGCGGTTGCACGTCGTAATGGCCGTAGACGATGAAAGTCGGCGCTCCCGGCGCCTTCAGCCATTCCGCGTAGACGGCCGGGTGGCCGCCGGCCTCCAGCACGCCGACATTATCGAAACCGGACCGGGCGAGCCGGGTCATGAGAAGGTCGCGGGCGGTTTCCATGCCGATCGCATAGGCACTGTCGGTACTGACGGAGGGCGCCGCCACGAGCTCTTTCAATCGGGCAATGATGCCGTCCCGATCGGCCGACAGATGCGCAAGCACCGGATCTGTCATGACCGCCCCCCATCCACCGACAGGACCTGCCCGGAAATCCAACCGGCCTGATCCGAGGCCAGGAACAGGGTTGCCGAGGCGATGTCCTCGGCGGTACCGAGCCGCTTCAGGTGAATTGAGTCAATCAGCTGACTTTGTTTTTCCGCCCCCATCGCCTGCCATTGTCGCTCGGTCGTCGGGTTGGATCGGACAAAGCCCGGCGCGACCGCATTCACGGTAATGCCGTCCGGACCCAGCTCCCAAGAGAGCTGACGCACCAGCCCGACCAGCGCGTGTTTGGCGGCCGTATAGGCCTGGATACCGGTCAGAGACGGCCGGAGCCCGGCACCCGAAGCGATCGCCACGAACCGGCCGCCGCCGCGTTGCCGCATCAGCGGCGCGGTCGCTTGCGCAAGCCAGAACGCACCGTCGACATTGGCGGCAAAGATCGTCTGCCAGGACGCCGGATCGATCTCTTCGATCGGCCGTCCGGCCTGGCCGCGCGTGCCGCCGGCGGCATGCACGACAATATCGATACCGCCATGGTCCGCGGCGATCCGGGTCACCATGTCCTGCACAGCGTCACGATCGCCCAGATCGACAACGACGCCGGGAACCTCCAGGTCGCCTGCCGTGGACGCCAATCCCTTTTCATCGATGTCGGTGACCACCACACGGGCGCCTGACCGGAGGAATTCCGTCGCAATCGCACGACCGATTCCCTGCGCGGCCCCGGTCACAAGTACGGTCTTGCCGTCGAAGGTCAGGTGCATTGGTCGATCAGGATCTGCAGCGTTTCGCGAGACTGGACGCGCCGACCGTCCTCGATGTCGTGGATAAGTTCGGCAAGACATGCGAGCGCCGGTGTCTCGTGGCCGGCTTCGGCGGCGAGCCGGACCACGACGCCGATCTGGGCATCGACCTCCGTCTTGCGCTTGCGCACCGCCAGATCGCGCCAGATGCCGGAATGGGTCTTGGCGGTATGCCGGTTGAACTCGGCAAGCGCGGCAATCGACGCGTCAGCCGCATCATCGCCCGCACTTGGCATGAAGGCCTGCGGATCGAAACCGTTGAATCCCTTTGGCGTGACACCGCGCGTCGCGGCAACAGCCATGACCTCGCGGCCGAGCGCCCGCCAGGCCACGGTTCGCTCGGGATCGGCGAAATTGTCGGACATGGAATCCGGCGTCAGCGCCGTCCCGAACAGCATCGCGCCATAGCCGAGCTTGCCCCAGAGATAGGCCCAGATGTCCTCCGTCAGGACGGCATCCGGTTCGAACACGGAAAGCAGCCGGTGCATCTCCCGGGTCCGGTCACGCACCGATCCGTCGATCTCGCCGACGACGACGGCGCCGCGATTGCCGAAGAGGATTTCTCCCGGACCATGCCAATCGGCCCCGAAATTGATAAAGGCCCCCATCGTCCGCTCCGCGCCGACCGCCGCCTCGATCTCGAGTTCGTTGAGGCCGTTCTGCAGCGACAACACGAACCCATCGTCAGCCACGTGCGGAGCAAGGCTGGCGAGCGCCTTTCCGGTATGCTGCGCTTTCACTGCCAGAAAGATGCGCGAATAGGTGCCGGACACCTCGGTCGGTTCGAGCGCCGGCACGACCTGTGTGAACGTCTCCACCGGGCCGGTGATCGCGAGCCCTTCGGTGCGGCACCGGCGCACGTGGTCGGGCACGATGTCGACGAGGCAGACGTCATGCCCGGCCCTCGCCCAATAGGCGCCGAGCGTGCCGCCGATGGCGCCCGCTCCCCAGATCAGGATCGGATCGGCCATGGATTCTCCAGGGCCTCGCGCACTTCCTGTACCCCGATCTGCCAGACCGCATCCATGTCAGCGTCCGGCTTCTGGTAGTCACCGCCGAATGCGCCGTCTCCCAACAGGGCTCGCACCTTCTCGGGCGCCGCCGCCTTCAGCGACCCGAGATCGGGCGTCGGTTTGGGCGGGTCCGGGTTCGGTGCAGGCGCGTGGGCAAGCCTTGTCCAGGCGAAGTTTTCCATCCAATTGGCATGACTGCCCGAAGGATCGATCTCCTGCACCTTGGCCACCGTCCTCGGTGCATTCCACCAATTGTGGAACTTGATCGAAAGGTCCGGATGGTCGAGCAGCAATTCCGTCGCCAACGCGCCCACAGGTGCGTTTCCGCCATGGCCGTTGACAATGAGGATCCGACGAAAACCGGTCCGCGCCAGCGAGGCGATGATATCCCGGACCACGGCGAGCAGGGTTTCCACCCGCAGCGTCACCGTCCCCGGATAGGCGGCAAAATAGGGCGCCAATCCGTAGGGCATCACCGGATAGACGGGTATGCCGAGCGGCTCGGCCGCGTCGACGGAGACCTTTTCCGCCAGGATCGCGTCCACGCACAGCGACAATTGCGCATGTTGTTCGGTGGACCCGATCGGCAGGATGCAGCGATCGTCGGCCGCGACTTGTCTTTCGACGTCCATCCAGTTCATGTCGCGGATTTGCATGGTCGTTCAATCCGTTGCAGCGAGATGACCCGTCGGGACGGGCTTCGGGTCGATGGCATCCGGCCAGTCCGGCGAGGCGTGCACGAGCTTGGCCATCAGCCGGGACAGGGTTTCGCATTCCCGTTCCGTCAGGGCTTCGAGCATCATCTGCTCGAAGTCAACGAATTGCGGCAGCGCTTCGTCGAAAAGCGCCCGGCCCGAGGATGTCAGGGTCAGGACGACGCGCCGCCGGTCGTCCGGATCGGCCTGGCGATCGATGAGACCGAGACCGACGAGTTTGTGGATCGCCCGGCTCAACGTGTTCTGCGGAAACCCGGATGAAATCGCGATATCGCGCGCCACCGCACCGTCCTTGAGCCCGAGCGAGAAGATGACGACAAATTCCGGCCGTGACAGGCCATAGGTTCGCTCGACCCAGGAATAGAGCGGGACGTTGTAGCGCAGTGCCAGATAATTCAGCCGATACGTCAGCCAGCAGGGATTGTGCCACAGCTTGGCTTCCGTCATGGCGTCCAAACGGCCCACCACAGCCCCGCCGTCCGCCGGCAATCCTGTAGCCGACAGGCTTTCGATCGTCTTCGTTTGAGAGCGCATGCGGGCCGTTTCCAAGGGCAAATTATGTCTTGACGCCGTCAGCATGGACCATCATTCTGACGGATACAAGTTCCGAATGGAAATAATCCAAATGGATGTATTAGCCGAAACGGGACACCGCTCCGATGCGGTCGAAACGACCGATTGGCTTTCAACGACAGGGGATCTCCACGCTATGAAACACTATGCGCTTGCCCTCACGCTTGCGGCCGCTTTCGGCGTCGCGACGACGGCAGTGTCGGCACAGGACCTGACCGTCGGCGTCCGCGGCGGCCCGGAATCCATGGATCCGCACTTCTCCGCTCTCGGCCCGCAGGCCGATGCGGTGAAACACATTTTCGACCCGCTGGTCTGGACCGGCGACAACCTGCAGCTCGAACCCGGGCTCGCCGTATCCTGGAAGGCGCTGGACGATGACACCTGGGAGTTCAAGCTGCGCGAAGGCGTGAAGTTCCATGACGGATCGGACTTCACGGCCGAAGACGTAAAGTTCTCCATCGAACGCATTCCGCAGGTGACCGGTCCGACGACGACGGAGATCTATGTCCGGCGCGTCGCCTCGGTCGACATCGTCGATGACTACACGCTGCACATCAACACCGACGGGCCGGCGGCCACCCTGCCCTTCGACTTCGTGCGCCTGTTCATCGTCTCGTCCGACGCCGCAAAGGATTATTCGACCGCCGAGACCTCGGCCGAAGGCTTCAATTCCGGCAAGGCCACGATCGGCACCGGCCCCTACAAGTTCGTGTCCTGGTCTCCGAAGGGCGACCTCGTGCTGGAACGGTTCGACGAGCATTGGCGCGGCAAAGGGCCGTGGGAGCGCGTGGTCCGCAAGGAAATCTCCGACGATTCCTCCCGTCTCGCCGCCCTGAAGGCCGGTGACGTGGATGTCATCAATTATGTTTCGTCAGCGGACTACCTGGCGCTCGGCAGCGACGCGAAGATCGAAACCTTCATCGGCGATTCCGTCTATGTCATGAACCTGCAGCTCGACCAGCGCGACAGCACGCCCAAGGTCCGTGCCAAGGGTGGCGGAGACCTGGAGGGCAATCCGTTCCAGGATGCCCGCGTCCGCGAAGCCATCGATATGGCGATCGATCGCGAGACCATGGTCGAGATCGTGCTGGAAGGCCTCGGCACGCCGGCCAATCAGTTGATGCCGGCCGGCTTCTTCGGATCGTCGGAGAAGATCCCGACCCCGGTTTATGATCCGGCGAAAGCCAAGGAACTGCTTGCCGACGCCGGCTATCCGGACGGCTTCGAGATGGACCTCTTCTGCACCAACGACCGCCTGCCGGGCGACGGCGCGATCTGCGAGGCGCTTGGCCAGATGTTCTCCCAGATCGGCATCGACACGAACGTCAACGCGATCTCCAAGACGGTCTACTTCCCGACCCAGGCCCGCAAGGAATATTCCGCGTTCATGAACGGTTGGGGCACCTTGACCGGTGAAGCGTCCTACACGCTCGGTTCGCTCGCCCATTCGCCGAACGAAGCCGTCAAGATGGGCGCCTTCAACCGGATCGAATACAAAAACGACGAGGTCGATCGGCTGATGCAGGAAGGCGTCAAGGAACTCGACGCCGACAAGCGGCGGGCGCTGTTCGAACAGGCCATGGAAAAGACAATGGCCGATCGTGCCTACATTTCCATCGTCGTGCTGCAGAGTGTCTGGGCTGGCGCCAAGGACAAGGTCGTGGTGCCGACCCGGGCCGACGAGGAGACCCAGGCCTTCTTTATTCAGCCGGCCGGGTGAGAGGCTCCCTCCTCGTATCAGGGCCGCGGCATCGCCGCGGCCCTTTTTGGGACAAGCGGCCCCTTCCGTTGATCGTTCCTGTCCGCAATGATGGCGCGCAATGCTGCGCGCGATCGATTGCACCGCACCGGTCGGTGCAATCCGCCGCCGGGGGATAAAACGCGATCATGTCCGGATTCATCCTGCAACGTTTGCTTCAGGGCATCGTCATCATGATCGTGATGTCGATGATCGTGTTCGGCGGTATCCATGCGATCGGCAATCCCATGGACGTGCTGATCCCGCCGGAAGCCACCCAGGATGTGCGGGAACGCACCATCGCCCGGTTCGGTCTCGACAAGTCGCTGGTCGAGCAATACGTGATTTTCGTCCGAAATCTGCTTCAGGGCGATCTCGGGCGGTCCTACATCTACAACGAACCGGTGCTGCAACTGATTGCCAACCGGTTTCCGGCGACCATCGAACTTGTGCTCACGGCCGTGCTGGGCGCCCTTCTGATCGGCGTACCGCTTGGCGTCTATGCCGGCTATCGGCCGGACAGTGTCGCGGCGCGCCTCATCATGAGCCTTTCGATCCTCGGCTTTTCGGTGCCGACCTTCTGGGTCGGCCTCATCCTTATTCTCACCTTCGCGGTCAATCTGGGCTGGCTGCCGTCGGGCGGGCGCGGCGACACGGTGGAAGTCTTCGGGATCGGCTGGAGCGTGCTGACCGCCAATGGCTGGTCTCACCTTGTCATGCCGGCGACCAATCTGGCGCTCTTCAAGCTCGCGATCATGATCCGGCTCGCCCGCGCCGGCACCCGCGAGATCATGCTGACCGACACGGTCAAGTTCGCCCGCGCCGCCGGCCTGTCGGAAGCCACGATCCTGTCCCGCCATGTCCTGAAACTGATCGCCATTCCGATCGTCACCGTCTTCGGCCTGGAACTCGCCTCCACGCTTGCTTTCGCCGTGGTGACCGAAACCATCTTTTCCTGGCCGGGCGTCGGCAAGCTGATCATCGATTCCATCAAGAACCTCGACCGGCCGGTCATGGTGGCCTACCTGATCCTGACGGCCGGCCTCTTTGTGACGGTCAATCTGGTCGTCGACATCGTTTATGCGGTTCTCGATCCGCGCTTGCGCCGGAGACCGGCGTCATGACCGCCTTGAAGCAGGGACCGGACGCCGTCTCGCCGTTGCGCGCCTTCTGGGTTCGGTTCCGCGAGGACCGAATCGCGATGGCGGCGCTGTTTGTGGTCGGGCTGATGCTGATCCTGGCCGTGCTGGCGCCCTGGATCACGCCGCAGGATCCGTACGACCTGTCGGGACTTTCGTTGCGCGACGCCCGGCGCCCGCCGGGTTTTGTCGGGTCGGGCGGCTATGTGCACTGGCTCGGAACCGATGCCCAGGGCCGCGACCTGCTGTCCGCCATTCTCTACGGGTTAAGGGTTTCCATCCAGATCGGCCTGATGGCCGGGTCGCTGGCGCTGGTGATCGGCACGACGATCGGCATTGTCGCCGCCTATGCGCGCGGGTTTGTCGAAACGCTTCTGATGCGCGCGATCGACCTGCAATTGTCGTTTCCGGCCATCCTTCTGGCGCTCGTGCTGGTCGCCGTCCTCGGCCAGGGCAAGGCGCAGCTCATCGTTGCCCTGGTCGCCGCGCAATACGCCTATTTTGCCCGCACCGCCTATGGCGCCGCCTCGGCGGAACGCGGCAAGGACTACATTGAAGCCGCCATGGCGACGCCGCTCTCCGATTTGCGCATCGTCTTTTATCACCTTCTGCCGAATGCCATGCCGGCGCTGATCGTCGTCGCCACCGTGCAGGTGGCCTATGCGATCGCGCTCGAGGCCACGCTGTCGTTTCTCGGTCTTGGCCTGCCGGTCACCGAACCGTCCCTCGGCATGCTGATTTCCAACGGCGTCAAATACATGATGAGCGGCCGCTACTGGATCTCGGTCTATCCGGGCATCGCACTGATCATCCTGATCGTGTCGATCAACCTTGTCGGCGATCACGTGCGCGACATCCTCAATCCGCGGCTGAACCGATGAGCGCGCCGGCTCCAGCACCGTTTCGCAATACACCTGCGATCCTGGAAGTGGCGGATCTGCGAACGCATTTCTTTACGCGAGCCGGAATCGTCAAGGCGGTGGACGGTGTGTCGTTTTCCGTGGCCCGCGGTGAAATCGTCGGTCTCGTCGGCGAATCCGGATCCGGCAAGACGGTAACCGGTTTTTCGCTGATCGGCCTGGTCGATCAGCCCGGGCGGATCGTTGGTGGCTCGGTCCGCCTGGACGGCGAGGAAATGGTCGGCATGCCGCAGAAACAATTGCGCGGCATGCGCGGCGCGCGCATTGCCATGGTGTTCCAGGATCCGATGATGACGCTCAACCCGGTCCTGACGATCGGCACGCAGATGCGCCTGGCACTGGCCGCCCACGAAAAGGTCTCCACCCGCGCCGCAAAGGACCGCGCCGCGGATGCCCTGACCCGGGTCGGAATCCCCGATGCCCGGTCCCGGCTCGATGCCTACCCGCACGAGTTTTCCGGCGGCATGCGCCAGCGCGTGGCGATCGCCATTGCGCTTCTGCACGGCACCGACGTCATCATCGCCGACGAGCCGACCACGGCGCTTGACGTGTCCATCCAGGCGCAGATCCTGACCGAAGTTCGCGAACTGGCGCGCGAAAACGGGACGGCCCTTGTCTGGATCAGCCATGATCTCGCAACCGTTTCGACGCTGGCGAGCCGCATTCTGGTCATGTATGCCGGCCGCATTGTCGAGGACGGACCGGTATCGGACGTGCTTCGCCAACCGCGCCATCCCTATACGGCCGGGCTTTTGAAATCCCTGCCGGCCATGGCCGAACCCGGCACCGATCTCGATCCCATTCCGGGCGCAACGCCCTCGCTGCTCGCACTGCCGGACGGCTGTCCGTTCCATCCAAGGTGCAGCCGCGCGGACGCCACCTGTCACACCGAACCGCCCTTGCAGCGCACCGACAATCGCGGCGTGCGCTGCCACCATCCACTGACTGTGGGAGCGGATACATGACCGCCCCACTGGTGAAGGTCGATGCGGTGACCAAACATTTCGCTCCGCGGCTCAGCCTCGGAGACCGGATCGCGGCCCGTCTCGGCGGCTCGGTGGAAACCCGGGCCGTGCGTGCGGTAGACGGCATCGATCTGGAAATCCGGCGCGGCAAGACGCTCGGTCTGGTCGGCGAATCCGGATGCGGCAAATCGACCCTCGGACGGATGATCACCGGCATTCTGACGCCGACCGCAGGACGGGTTGTCGTCGACGATGCGCCGGTCATGATCGGCGGTCGCAAGGCCGACACCCGGATCCAGATGATTTTCCAGGACCCGTTCGCCTCGCTCGATCCGCGCATGCGGATCGGCGACACGATCGCTGAAGGACCTTTATCCCATGGTCTGGTCACGAAAGCCGGTGCGGCCGCCTATGTAGCCGCGCAACTGGAACGCACCGGTCTTGACCCGAGTTTCGCCGACCGCTTTCCGCATCAGTTTTCCGGCGGACAGCGCCAGCGCATCGCGATTGCCAGGGCGCTTGCCATGCAGCCGGACATCCTGGTCTGTGACGAACCGGTCGCCTCGCTCGACGTCTCGATCCAGGCGCAGATCATCAACCTGTTCCTGCGTCTGCGCCGTGAGCTCGCAATCACGCTGGTGTTCATTTCCCATGACCTGTCGGTCGTTCGCCATGTCTGCGACGACGTGGCGATCATGTATCTCGGCCGGATCGTGGAAAGCGGGCCGACGGCCTCGGTCTATGCGAATCCGAAGCACCCCTACACAAAGGGCCTGCTGGAAAGCGTTCCGAAACTGACGCTCGACGCGGAGCGGCCGGCCGGCCTGCGACCGATCACGGGCGAAATCCCCTCGCCGCTCGCACCGCCGTCCGGATGCCGCTTTCATCCGCGTTGTCCGGTTGCGGTCGATCGGTGCACATCACAAACGCCCGAATTGCGAGTATTTTCGGAAGATCATTGCGCAGCCTGCCATCTGGCCGAATGAGTAAATCATCCCCATATCACATCATGACATAAAGGTGATGATGCAAGGAACGGAGAGGGTGCGGCCGAAACCCGCAAATGGGTCGGCGCCCTGCAACGATTGCGAGACGGTTTTCAAGACCGGCCGGGCAGGAGCATCCGTCATGGGCACGCGGCTTTTCAATCTCTCGGGCAAAGCCGCCAGGAGGAGCGTTTCATGAGTACCAAAAGGTCGATTTTTGCCGGCGTGCTGCTCGTCTGCGTGGCGTTTCCGGCAAGCACGGAAACCCTGCAGGACATCACAAACCAGGCGGGCTGCCCCGGATGTCGTCTTGAACTGATGTCGCTGCGCGGTCTCGACATTCCCAACGCCAACTTCAAGAAAACAGTATTGCGCGAAGCCGATATGAAGGGCGTGGTCCTGCCGGATGCAAACTTCGTCGATGCGGATCTGCGGCGGACCGAACTGGAAAAGTCCGTGCTGAACGGAGCCGATTTCAGCGGCGCCCAGATGCGCGGCGCGGATTTCGAAAAAAGCAGCCTCAACAACGCCCGTTTTGGCGAGGAAGCCGATCTCCGCGCGACGGATTTCGGAGCGGCGGAATTGCGCAACGCCGACTTTTCCGATGCCGATCTGCGCGCGGCCTTCATGCGGCGGGCCGATATCAGCGGCGCGATGTTCCGCGGCGCAAAAATGCGCGATGTCGACCTGGAACGGGCGATCGCCTCGGGAACCGACTTCACCGACACCGACCTAGAGCACGCCGACCTCAGCCGCGCCGATGCCGAGGGCGCCCGTATGGCGCGCACCAACCTGACCGCCGCCGACCTGTCGAGCACAAATTTCCGCAATGCCGACCTGTCGGACGCCAACCTGCAATATGCACTGATGCGGCGCACCAATTTCAGCGGGGCCAATCTCAGCGGAGTGACCGGTCTCGCCAAGAAGCGGCTTGCCCAGGCCTGCGGCGATGAACGCACCCGCCTGCCGTCCGGTTTTTCCATTCGGCCCTGTTCGCACGAGGATACCAAGGACTAAGTTGCTGATGCTGCGGATCGCCGCGTAAATTTTACCGTTTGATAAAAATTCCAAACTTCGTATCCTTTCATCGGGCGACCGATCCGGGACCAGAAGGCACCGGCAAAGGCCGCCTCTCGAAAAGCGACAAGAGGTGGGGAATGACGGAAAAACTGTTTGCCGACGGGATTGCGGCCGGACGGCTGACGGCAGCGGACTACCTGGACAACTTTTCAGATGTGCACCCGCCGCTCGATGCGCACGAGGCCCGGGTCGAAGCCGACCGCTGCTATTTCTGTTATGACGCGCCGTGTGTGACGGCCTGTCCGACGGCCATCGATATTCCGCTTTTCATTCGCCAGATCAGCACCGGCAACCCGCTCGGATCGGCCAAGACGATCTTCGACCAGAACATCCTGGGCGGCATGTGTGCCCGCGTCTGCCCGACCGAAACCCTGTGCGAACAGGCCTGTGTCCGGGAGACCGCCGAAGGCAAGCCGGTCAAGATCGGACTCCTGCAACGCCACGCCACCGACCATGCCCTGGAGCGCGACCGGCAGTTCTACGAGCGCGCACCGGCAACGGGACACGCGATTGCCGTCGTCGGCGCGGGACCGGCGGGGCTTGCTTGTGCCCACCGTCTGGCCATGCACGGCCATTCCGTGACGATTTTCGAGGAACGAGACAAACCCGGCGGCCTCAACGAATACGGCATCGCCGCCTACAAGACGATCGACGCCTTCGCCCAGCGCGAAATCGACTACATCCTGTCGATCGGCGGCATCACCATCGAAACCGGCAAACGTCTTGGCCGGGATGTCAGCCTGGCGGACCTGGAAAGCGGTTTCGACGCTGTGTTTCTTTCCATCGGGCTCGGCGGCACCAATGCGCTCGGCCTGGCCGACGAGACCAAGGCCGGCATCGGAGATGCGATCGGCTATATCTCCGATCTCCGTCAGGCCGACGACCTTGCGACTCTGCCCGTCGGGCGCCGTGTGGTGGTGATCGGCGGCGGCATGACCGCCATCGACATCGCCGTCCAGACCAAGCATCTCGGCGCGGAAGACGTGACGATCTGTTATCGGCGTGGGCGCGACCGCATGAACGCGTCGGTCTATGAACAGGATCTTGCGGCGTCGCGCGGCGTCACGATCCGCCACGGCCTTCAACCGTCGCGCATCCTGGCAGCCGACGGCCAGGTGACCGGCATCGTTATGGAATACACGACCGAACGGGATGGCGCCCTCGTCGGAACCGGTGAGACGCTCACGTTGACGGCCGACCAGGTGTTCCGTGCCATCGGTCAGCAATTGGACGATGACAGCTTTGGCGACCTGTCCGGCCTCACCCTCAAAGGCGGCCGGCTCGAGGTCGACAGCGAGTTCCGGACCGGCCGTGACAAGGTGTGGGCCGGAGGCGACTGTATCGGCCTCGACGAGGACCTGACCGTGTCAGCGGTTGCCCATGGTCGCGACGCTGCGGAGAGTATTCACCGCGCCCTTTCGGGATAGAATTCGGATTTACCCCGGCGTAATACGCAATTACGGGAGAACAGCATGGTCGATATTCGCAACAATTTTGTCGGGATCCGCTCACCGAACCCGTTCTGGCTGGCTTCGGCACCACCCACCGACAAGGCCTACAATGTCGTGCGGGCCTTTGAAGCCGGCTGGGGCGGCGTGGTCTGGAAAACCCTTGGCCTCGACCCGCCCATCGTCAACGTCAACGGCCCGCGCTACGGCGCCATCTGGAGCGGCGACCGCCGGCTCATCGGTCTCAACAACATCGAGCTGATCACCGACCGGCCACTCGAGGTGAACCTGCAGGAAATCAAGCAGGTCAAGCGCGACTGGCCGGACCGCGCCATGGTCGTTTCGCTCATGGTGCCATGCGAGGAAGTCTGCTGGAAATCCATCCTGGAAAAGGTCGAGGACACGGGCGCGGACGGGGTCGAGCTTAATTTCGGCTGTCCGCACGGCATGAGCGAGCGCGGCATGGGATCCGCGGTCGGTCAGGTTCCCGACTATATCGAGATGGTCACCCGGTGGTGCAAGCAGAACACGAACATGCCGGTGATCGTCAAATTGACGCCGAACATCACCGACATCCGGTATCCGGCGCGCGCCGCAAAGGCCGGTGGCGCCGACGCGGTGTCGCTGATCAACACCGTGTCGTCGATCATGTCGGTCGATCTCGACAACTTTTCGCCGGAACCCTCGATCGACGGCAAGGGATCCCACGGCGGCTATTGCGGTCCCGCGGTCAAGCCGATTGCCCTCAACATGGTGGCCGACATTGCCCGCGACGAAGCAACCGCCGGCCTGCCGATTTCCGGGATCGGCGGCATCACCACATGGCGCGACGCCGCGGAATTCATGGCCCTCGGCGCCGGCAACGTCCAGGTCTGTACCGCGGCCATGACCTACGGCTTCAAGATCGTCCAGGAAATGATCGAGGGCCTGAAGACATGGATGGAGGAAAAGGGCCATGCCGACCTGGACGCCGTGATCGGCCGAGCCGTACCCAACGTCACCGACTGGCAATACCTGAACCTCAACCACGTCACCAAGGCGCGGATCGATCAGGATCTGTGTATTAAGTGCGGTCGCTGCCACATCGCCTGCGAGGACACCTCGCACCAGGCGATCACCCAGGAGGTCAACGGCGAACGCCGCTTCGAGGTGATCGACGCGGAATGCGTCGGCTGCAATCTGTGCGTCAATGTCTGTCCCGTCGAAAACTGCATCACCATGGAAACCCTGCCGGCGGGAGCGATCGACGAACGCACCGGACGGCCGGTCGAACCAGGTTACGCCAACTGGACGACCCATCCGAACAATCCGATGGCGGAGGCAGCGGAGTAAGACCCTTTGAGAAACATGTCTTTCGGCCGGGGCGCGTCAAAGCGCCGGCTCAGCGGCGTCGACCCTTTGAAAACCGTGTCTTTTGTGCGACATGAAGATCCGCATTTTTAACCAGTGATTCCGGCTTGGCCAGGTGCGCCTGCAGTCTCCCATCGTCGATGACGGACAGGTAACCGGTCCCGAAAGGATTTGCGATGTCCCGAGCGCCCGTTTTTTCCGGCCTTGCTGTTGCAGGCTTGTTATTTGTGTACGCCCTGCCCGCGCAGGCCTCCGACACAAAAGCCGCTGTTGTCGAATGGCTCGACAGCATGAAAGGCGGAACGGAATTCGTCTTCGATTATGGCGGTGTCAGAGACGGGCCCGCCGCTGACGGCGTGACGGTCGAGAACTACAGTTTCGATTGGCGTCCGGTTTTTCCCGGAGCCGACGGCAGCCTCCGGGTGCAAATGATCATCGACGAACTCCATCTTGACGGGTTCGAAAAGACCGCTGGCGGCTATCGAGCAAGACGCTACGCCGTTCCCGGTGCGATCGTGGTCACGATGACCGGCGGCAGCGGCGATCTGGCTGGCGTTGCAACCGTGGCGACCATTTCGCGCGTGACGTCCAACAATGTCTTCATACCGACATATGTGCTGCCGCCAGAGGATCCCCGGCGGCCTGTTTCACAATTTGTCGATTTGCTTAGGGAACAGCTGAAGGCGACCGTCGAAAGCGCGACGATAGATCGTGTCCTCATCGTGCAGACCAAGGATGGTGTGACACTCTCTGAAATGGAATATAGCGGCTATGACATGAAGGGGATCGGAAATGGCCGCCTGGAAGAAATGCGGCTTGATTCCTATCGGCAAACCCAGTTTCCGCAAAAATCGAAAGAGCCGGGTGCTCCCGATCCCGGCATCGAAAGGCTCGATTACCGGCAGGGGATTACAGTTCAGCGCGGGTTCGACATGACACCCTTATTGGACTGGATGACAGGTGAAGGCTCTACGGGCGATGCGAACCATCGCATCGCAATAGCCGACGCCACTGTTTCCGACATTTCGGTCACTGCCGGACCGGTAAGCGTGAAAGTGGACAGCTATTCTATAGTCGGACTGAAGATCCGCGCCGGGACACTATCCTTTCTGGGTCTCTTAGACCGCGCCGTTCTGGGCGAGACGGTCAGCGAAGACGAATCCCGATCGCTCGGTGTGCAAATGGTACGCGGCATGGCGCTCGACGAATGGTCGATGAACGGCATCGCCTTCGACGGGCCCAACGGCCTCAAGGGCCGCGCCGATGGCATGCGGCTACGCGACGTCTCAAACGAAGGTCTCGGTGAACTGGCGTTTGGCGGAATCGACTTTACCGGAATCGGCGGCCAAACCGTGCGTCTCGGCAATGCGTCGATCGGTAAGGTGATCTTTCCCGACCTTGATGCCATCATCCGGGCGGTCAGGCAGGGTGCGCCGGAGGACCCGTTCGAGGCAGCCAATCTGGGCCCCAAGATCGGCGCGTTCGAGGTCTCCGACCTGTTCGTCGACACGAGTCAGCAACCACCTTTGTCGCTCGGCCTCTATCGGCTGCAGCAATCCGGCTTCATCGGCGCCGTACCGACCGACCTGCAGATGAAACTCGAAGGACTGGATCTGCCCGTTGCACTGATCCAGGATCCGGCGATACGGAATGTGCTTGCCGCGATCGGACGCGACGTCCTGAAGCTAGCCGGCGACCTCTCCTTGTCCTGGAACGAAACCAGCCAGGACCTCACCCTGCAGACCCTCGATCTATCGATGCAGGACGGGGCGAACCTGTCGTTCAAGGCCGGGCTTTCGGGTCTGCCGAAAGCGGCGCTTCAGAACACCGAGGCGCTGCAACAGGCGATTGCCACCCTTACAGTCAACAATGCCGACTTGTCGGTCAGCGATGCCCCGATTGTAACGGCGCTCATCGAGCATTTCGCGCACGCCTCGAACCTGTCGCCGGAGGCGATGCGGGCTGAATTGCTGAGGAGCGTCGCCCAGGCGGCCGGACCATTGCAATCGACCATATTCTTTCAGGAGGCGCAGGCCGCGCTCAGCGCGTTCATGGCCCAGCCGGGGTCCCTGTCCGTCGGAATCGCGCCGGCTTCACCGGTGCCGCTGACCCAGATCCTCGGCCTTGCGGCCACCGCGCCCCAGCAGATTCCGACCACGCTCGGCGCGACGGTCACGGCGAACTGACGATCAGGGCCTGAGGCCACGCAGAAAAAGCGTTTCGAGATACGTGCTTGCATCCTCGAAGCGCTGGTCGGAATCGGTACCGAGCAGCGTCCGCACCTGAACGTCGAAATCGGCGTAATGCTGGGTCGTCGCCCAGATCGAAAAGATCAGATGATATGGATCGCACGCGGCCAGTTTGCCCGCTTGCATCCAGCTCTTGAGAATGCCGGCCTTCTCGTCGACGAGCTGTTTCAGTTCACCGGTTAGGAGGCTCGGAATGTGCGGCGCACCCTGCAGGATCTCATTGGCGAACAGCCGGCTTTCCCTTGGATGGTCGCGCGACATTTTGACCTTGGCCCGGACATAGGTCCGGATCTCGTCCATCGGGTCGCCATCTCCGCTGATGGCGCGCAACGGCGCCAGCCAGGTGCTCATCAGGCGCTCCAGAAGCGCGACATGGATCGCGCTCTTGCCGTCGAAATAGTAGAGCAGGTTCGGTTTCGACATGCCGGCCTGGGTCGCGATCTGATCCACGGTCGAACCGCGATAGCCGTAGGTCGAAAACACTTCGAGCGCGGCTTCGAGCACGCGTTCGGTCTTTTCGCGCTGAATCCGTGTAGGGCGCTGCGTCCCGGCTGCCCGTGCCATCAGGTCATACCCTGAGGGCCTTCGGCGGTTCGTTCGCGCCTGCGCGCCATCCGTCCTGCACCTGGTATCTGATTGCCCAATTCGCCCGGGGCGCCAGCTTCTGCCGGTCTGATAATCTGGTATCCCACACCGATTTCATAACCGGATCGATGCGGGGTGTCCACGCCGCATTTCCGCTTGACCGATAGGGCGCGAATGGTAGTCTTTTTACCAGATGGTCAGAAAGTTTCAGCGGATCGAACGGGAAGAAAATCAGCGGCTTGCACCGCGTTTTGCGGCGACCGGCAACGCCGCGGAGCCGGCCCTGTTCTCCCTCCCAAAACCGGCGTAACAAGAAGGATCGGACCATGGCGGCTCCCGGCGAAAACCTGCGGATCAACGGCGAACGGCTCTGGGACTCGCTGATGGAAATGGCGAAGATCGGCCCGGGCGTCGCCGGCGGCAACAACCGTCAGACCCTGACCGACGACGATGCCGAAGGCCGGGCATTGTTCAAGTCATGGTGCGATGCCGCCGGCCTCTCAATGGGGGTCGACCGCATGGGCACCATGTTCATGCGTCGCGAAGGGACCGACCCGGACGCACTGCCGGTCTATGTCGGCAGCCACCTCGACACCCAGCCCACGGGCGGCAAGTATGACGGCGTGCTTGGCGTGCTGGCCGGCCTGGAAGTCGTGCGCACGCTCAACGATCTCAACATCAAGACGAAGCACCCGATCGTCGTCACCAACTTCACCAACGAAGAAGGCACGCGCTTCGCCCCGCCGATGGTCGCCTCCGGCGTGTTTGCCGGCGTGCACACGCTCGACTGGGCCTA
The DNA here is from genome assembly GCA_028285165.1 of Rhodobiaceae bacterium. Taxonomy (GTDB): domain Bacteria; phylum Pseudomonadota; class Alphaproteobacteria; order Rhizobiales; family JANQQB01; genus JANQQB01. Next base: position 5,180 of record JANQQB010000007.1, on the reverse strand, counting down.
TGCCCGCACCGATGCCGAGGGCAAGACGCTCGGCGACGAATTGCAGCGCATCGACTGGGTCGGCGACGAAGAGGTCGGCGCCCGCAAGATGCACGCGTTTTTCGAATTGCACATCGAACAGGGCCCGATCCTTGAAGCCGAGAACAAGGACATCGGGGTCGTGACCCACGGCCAGGGCCTCAACTGGATCCAGGTGACACTGACGGGCAAGGAAAGCCATACGGGTTCGACGCCAATGCCGATGCGCGTCAATGCCGGCCTCGGCATGGCCCGCATCACACAATTGGTCGACGAGATCGCCTGGAGCCACGCACCGCTCGCCGTCGGCGCCGTCGGCCATTGCGACGTCTACCCGAATTCGCGCAATATCATTCCCGGCAAAGTGATCTTCACCATCGATTTCCGGCACCCGGAAAAGGACGTGATCGCGGACATGGACACAAGGCTGAAGGCCGGTGCCCGCAAAATCGCCGAAGAGCTTGGCCTGACGGTCGAGTTCGAACAGGCCGGCGGTTTCGACCCGGTCAAGTTCGACGAAGACTGCGTCGGCGCCGTGCGCGAGGCCGCGGAACGCCTCGGCTATTCACACCGCGATCTGGTGTCCGGCGCCGGCCACGACGCCTGCTGGATCAACCGGGTCGCCCCGACGGCGATGATCATGTGCCCCTGTGTCGACGGATTGTCCCACAACGAAGCTGAAGAGATCACGCCCGACTGGGCCCGGGCCGGCGCCGATGTCCTGTTCCATGCCGTGGTCGAGACCGCGGAAATCGTCGACTGATCGGGAAGAGGCGGTCGGCGCGACCGGCAACCGGACAGCGCCCGGACAAACAAGTGAGGAGAGCGCGATGAGCACGGTGATCAAGGGCGGAACGATCGTGACCGCCGATCTGACCTACAAGGCCGATGTGCGGATCGAAGGCGGTCGCATTGCCGAAATCGGTGAGGGGCTGAGCGGCGACCAGACGCTCGACGCCACCGGTTGCTATGTGATGCCGGGCGGCATCGATCCGCACACCCATCTGGAAATGCCCTTCATGGGCACCTATTCCACCGACGATTTTGAATCCGGCACCCGCGCCGCCCTGTCCGGCGGCACGACGATGGTCGTCGATTTTGCCCTTCCCGCCCCTGATCAGTCGCTGCTCGAAGCGATCAGCATGTGGGACAACAAATCGACGCGGGCGAATTGCGACTATTCCTTCCACATGGCGATCACCTGGTGGGGCGAACAGGTCTTCAACGAGATGGAAGCCGTGGTCCGCAAACACGGCATCAACACGTTCAAGCATTTCATGGCCTACAAGGGCGCCTTGATGGTGGATGACGACGAAATGTATTCGTCGTTCCAGCGCTGCGAGGAACTGGGCGCCCTGCCCCTGGTGCATGCCGAAAACGGCGATGTCGTCGCGCAATTGCAGGCCAAGCTGATGGCCGATGGGAACAACGGGCCCGAAGCCCATGCCTATCCCCGCCCGCCGGAGGTCGAAGGTGAAGCGACCAACCGCGCCATCATGATCGCCGACATGGCCGGCGTGCCGCTTTATGTCGTGCACACGTCCTGCGAACAGGCGCACGAGGCGATCCGCCGCGCGCGTCAGAAGGGCATTCGGGTCTATGGCGAGCCGCTGATCCAGCACCTGACGCTCGATGAATCCGAATATGCCCATCCTGATTGGGACCACGCGGCACGCCGCGTCATGTCGCCTCCCTTCCGGGACCAGCGTCATCAGGATTCGCTGTGGGCCGGCCTCGCCGCCGGGTCGCTGCAGGTGGTGGCCACCGACCATTGCGCGTTTACGACCGAACAGAAGCGCTACGGCGTCGGCGACTTTACCAAGATCCCGAACGGCACCGGCGGTCTGGAAGACCGCATGCCGATGCTGTGGACATACGGTGTGGCCACCGGGCGCCTGACGATGAACGAGTTCGTTGCGGTGACGTCCTCCAACATCGCCAAGATCCTCAACATCTATCCCAAGAAAGGCGCGATCCTGGAAGGCGCCGACGCGGACATCGTCGTCTGGGATCCGGAGCGCGAAAAGACGATTACGGCAGCCGCCCAGCAATCGGCGATCGACTACAACGTCTTTGAGGGCAAGCACGTCAAGGGCCTGCCCCGCTACACCCTGACCCGCGGTCAGGTCGCGATCGAGGACGGCGCGATAAAAACGCGCGAGGGACACGGCGAGTATGTTCCGCGCGAACCGTTCCAGGCGGTGAACCGGGCGCTGTCGCAATGGAAGGAAATCACTGCACCGCGCAAGGTTCAACGGTCTGGCATTCCGGCAAGTGGGGTTTGATGGGGCCCTGGAACTGGAGCGAAGCAACACGATCGACGCGGCCGGCCGGTCGATGACGAGCCCGGTCGTCGATGCCAGTGGGCTTTGCCTGACCTTCCAGACCGGCGACGGTCCTGTCCACGCCCTTTCCGACGTCGATCTGAGCATCGCAAAGGGCGAGTTCGTCTCCTTCATCGGACCGTCCGGCTGCGGCAAGACGACCTTGTTGCGGGTGATCGCCGATCTGGAAAAGCCGACCGGCGGGTCGATCACGGTCAACGGCGTCTCGCCGGAAGAAGCCCGTCTCGACCGGGCCTACGGATATGTTTTCCAGGCAGCTTCGCTCTATCCGTGGCGCACCATCGAACGCAACATCGCCCTGCCGCTCGAAATCATGGGCGTACCGAAGAGCGAGCGTGCCGAGCGCATCGAACGGGTGCTCGACCTCGTTGACCTGTCGGCGTTCGGCAAGAAATTTCCCTGGCAATTGTCGGGCGGCATGCAGCAGCGGGCCTCGATCGCCCGGGCGCTCTGTTTCGATGCCGACCTGCTTCTGATGGACGAACCGTTCGGAGCGCTCGACGAGATCGTACGCGATCACCTCAATGAACAGCTTTTGACGCTGTGGAAGCGGACCGACAAGACGATCTGTTTTGTGACCCACTCGATCCCGGAAGCCGTTTATCTCTCGACCCGGATCGTCGTCATGTCGCCCCGACCCGGACGCGTGACGGAGATCATCGATTGTCCGTTGCCGCGCGATCGTCCCCTCGACATTCGCGAGACGCCCGAATTCCTTGAAATCGCCCACCGGGTCCGCGACGGCCTGCGGGCCGGACATTCTTATGAGGAGTGAAGGAGCGATGCGGCGCGGGGGGCGACCATGACGGCGACGCGCAAACGGGACAGGATCCTGCCGGTCTGTGTCGTGGTCGCCGCGATCGTGGCGATCTGGTACGGCTTCACGGTCTACCTGAACGCGCCCTGGCAATTGGACGTTTATGAAAAGGCCGGTCGAGACTGGACGATGACCGACCTTGTCCGCGATACGATGGCCCAGGACCGCCCGGTTCTGCCGGCTGCGCACCAGGTGTTCCAGGAAATCTGGGCCACGACGGTGGAAAAGCGCATCACATCGAAACGCAGCCTGATCTACCATGGCTGGATCACCCTGTCGGCGACCCTGCTGGGGTTCCTGTTCGGCACCGTGCTCGGCATCGTGCTGGCGGTGTCCATCGTCTATTCGACCGCGCTCGACAAGTCGCTGATGCCCTGGATCATCACCTCTCAGACCATTCCGATCCTCGCGATCGCGCCGATGGTCATCGTCGTGCTGAACGCCGTGGGCCTTTCAGGCGTCCTGCCGAAGGCGCTGATATCGACCTACCTGTCGTTCTTTCCGATCGTCGTCGGAATGGTGAAAGGTTTGCGCAGTCCAAGCGCAATCGAACTGGACCTGATGCGCACCTACAATGCCAGCCGGGTCCAGACCTTCTGGAAACTGCGCTGGCCGCGGTCGATCCCTTTTCTGTTCACGTCCATGAAGGTCGCGGTCGCCATTTCCCTGGTCGGCGCCATTGTCGGCGAGTTGCCGACCGGCGCCGTGGCGGGCCTCGGCGCCCGGCTGCTCGCCGGCTCCTATTATGGTCAGACGATCCAGATCTGGTCGGCCTTGCTGTCGGCCGCAGCCCTGGCTGCGATCCTGGTCATGCTGGTTGGCCTCGCTCAGACCATCGTCCTGCGCAGCATGGGTCAGCGCCCCGAGGGCGGCGCAACATGAACACCACGGCCGGCTCCGCCCTGATCGCCGCATCATCATTGTTCGCGGGCTATTTCGCGCTCGCGACGTTCGGCGCTGACGCACCGTCGACAACACTCGGATGGATCGCCGTCATCGCCGCGTGGCTGCTCGCCTGGTGGCTGGTCGAACGGCTGTCCGCCATGCGTATCCGGGCAAGCGTGCCCCGCCGGCTGGTCGGCCTTGCCATCCCGCTGATCTTCGGCGCGACCCTCCTGTTCCTCTGGGAGGCCGTCACGACCGGTCTCCAGGTGCCGACCGTGCTGTTGCCGCCTCCCTCGATGATCTGGGAACGCATTCTGAATTCTCTGCCGATCCTGTGGGCGGACTTTCAGCAGACCTTTCTGCGCGCCGTGCTCATCGGCTACGCGCTCGGCTGCGGGATCGGCTTTGCCGTCGCGATCGCCGTCGACCGTTCGCCCTTCCTGCAGCGCGGCCTCTTGCCCGTCGGCAATTTTGTGGCGGCCCTGCCGATCATCGGCATCGCACCGATCATGGTCATGTGGTTCGGCTTCGACTGGCATTCCAAGGCGGCCGTCATCGTCGTCATGACCTTTTTTCCCATGCTTGTGAACACGGTGTCCGGCCTGTCGGCCGCCGGCGCCATGGAACGCGATCTGATGCGCACCTATGCCGCCGGCTATTGGCAGACGCTGATCAAGCTGCGGCTGCCCGCCGCCCTGCCCTTCATCTTCAATGCGCTCAAGATCAATTCCACATTGGCGCTGATCGGCGGCATCGTCGCGGAGTTCTTCGGCACGCCGGTCGTCGGAATGGGCTTTCGGATTTCCACCGAGGTCGGGCGCATGAACATCGACATGGTCTGGGCCGAGATCGCGGTCGCCGCCCTTGCGGGTTCGACATTTTATGGTTTGATTGCGCTGATCGAGCGCTCCATGACCTTCTGGCACCCGTCGATACGGACGGGATAGAGGCTTCAATCAAGACCACCAAAAAAGGGGAACGACATGAAGAAGACAATGACAGCATTGATGGCCGGCGTATTCTCGCTCGCCACCTTCTCGGCCATGGCGGCCGACAAGCTGACCTTGCAATTGAAATGGGTCACCCAGGCCCAGTTTGCCGGCTATTATGTGGCC
>JANQQB010000498.1 GCA_028285165.1 Rhodobiaceae bacterium | reverse complement strand
GCTGAAACCCGGGCGCATGCTGGCCAAGTCGCTGCTCGGCGAACCGGTGCTCATCGCGCGCCGGACGGATGGCACGCCGTTTGCCATTCGCGACATCTGTCCGCATCGCGGCATTCCGCTCAATTATGGTCATTTCGACGGTGAAACGGTCGCCTGCTCCTACCATGGCTGGCGCTTTGACCGGACCGGAGCCTGCGTCGAGATCCCCAGCCTGCGTGAGGGCCAGAATGTCGATATGGCGCGCATCCAGTGCGGCGCCTACGCTTGCGTCGAGCGCAACGGCCTGATCTGGATCTATTTTCCCAAAGACGGCGAAGAGCCGTCGGGCGACCATGCGGAACCGCCCGCCATGCCGGATTTCGGCGACGGCGACCGGCCGCGCTTTTCCATCATGCTGCCGTTTCCGTGTTCGACGGATCATGCGGCCTTCGGCCTAATGGATCCGACCCATGCCGCCTTCGTGCATACGTCCTGGTGGTTCAAGAGCAACGCCACAAAATTACGGCCGAAGGAAAAACACTTCGAGCCCGGCCCCTATGGCTGGCGCATGGTGCGCCACGCCCTGCCGCCGCAGAACATTGCCTACAAGCTCCTCGGTAACAACGTGACGACCGAGATCAGCTATCAGCTTCCGGGCTTGCGGATCGAACACATCCAGGGCGACAAGAATTCGGTCGTCGGCCTGACGGCGATCACGCCGGTCAATGAAAGTGAGACCGAGGTCTATCAGATCTTCTGGGCGACGATGAACTGGGTCGCGCCTTTCGCGCCGCTCGCCCGCCATCTGATGCGCGTGTTTCTCGACCAGGACCGGGTCGTGGTCATTCGTCAGCGTGAAGGGCTGGTGCACGATCCGGCGCTGATGCTCGTCAACGATGCCGACACCCAGGCCCGCTGGTGGATGCGCATCAAGCGCGAATGGATCGAGGCCCAGGCCGAAAACCGGGATTTCGCCAACCCGCTGAAGCCGATGACGTTGCGCTGGCGCAGCTGATCCTGTTGAAACCCTAAGGCCCGTTGGGCCGGCCGGCCGAATCAAATTACACTGCCGCGATGGATTCCCCCCTTTTCACCATCGCCAATACGACCTTTACCCTGGGCGAAGCGCTGATTGGCGCCGGCGCTCTGCTGGCCTTGGTGTTCGTTGTCCTGGTCATTGCCTTGTTTCGCCTTGCCGGCGCCAGAAAGGCATCGGAAAAGCAGGCCATCGTCCGGTCCGAGGCGCTCGAAACCGCTCTGTCCGACGTGATGCGCGCCCAGGCCGAAATGGGCGGCCGGATGCAGACCATGGCGGAGATCTTCGGCGACCGGCAGTCGGATATGGGCCGCGCGCTCGGCGAGCGCCTCGACGGTCTCGGCCACCGTCTCGGCCGCTCGATGGCCGATACGACCAAGACCACATCCGATACCTTGCGCCAATTGCATGAACGCATGGCGCTGATCGACCGGGCCCAGAAAACCATTTCCGAACTCACCGGGCAGGTCCACGACCTGCGCCAGATCCTGTCCGACAAACAGACCCGCGGCGTGTTCGGCCAGGGGCGCATGGAGGCGATCATCCGGGACGGCCTGCCGGCCGGCACCTACGAATTCCAGGCGACGCTGTCGAACAACACACGGCCGGATTGCATGGTGCAGATGCCGAACGCCGCGCCGGGACTGATCATCGACGCAAAGTTCCCGCTGGAGGCCTACAAGAAAGTCAAGGAGGCGGCCGGCGAGCAGGAGGCACACCAGGCAAGCCAGCAATTCAAGCGGGACATCGCCAAGCACGTGCTCGACATCCGCGACCGCTATCTGCTTCCCGGCGAAACCCAGGACACGGCGTTCATGTTCGTGCCGTCGGAATCGATTTTCGCCGAATTGCATGAGTTCCACGAAGACGTGGTGCAGAAAGCCCATCGCGCCCGGGTCGTGATCGTCTCGCCGGCCCTCCTGATGCTCTCCATCCAGGTCGTGCAGGCGCTCCTGAAAGACGCGCGCATGCGCGAGGAGGCGCATGTCATCCAGGCCGAGGTCGGCAAGCTGATGGCGGATGTCAACCGGCTCGGCGAACGTGTCATCAACCTGCAGAAACACTTCGCCCAGGCGAACCGGGACGTCGAGCAGATCCTGGTGTCGACGGACAAGATCTCCAAGCGCGGCAGCCGCATCGAGAACCTGGAATTCGACGACAGGCCGCCGGAACCAGCCGGGACCGAGCCGGCCGCCGCCCCGCAGACGCCGCCGGTCAACCCGCAGGGGACGCGCCCGCTTGACCGCGCCGGCGGGATCGTGTCTTTGCACGCCGTTGCATCGGACTCCGATACTAACACCGGGGAGAGTGCGTGAGCCTTTTGTTGTCGATCAGCGGCTGGAACGTGGCGGATTGGGCCGAGCGGTTTCGCGCGCTCGATCCGGGTCGCACGATCCAGATTGCCGGCGAGCCGGGGACCGATCCGGCGCTCGCCGAATACGGTGTTGCCTGGAAACCGGCCGCCGGGATCTTCACGACCAGCCCGAATCTGAAAGCGATTTTTTCGCTCGGCGCCGGCGTCGACGCCATCCTGAAGGACAAGACGCTTCCGGATGTGCCTGTGGTCCGCATCATCGACGCCGATCTGACCCAGCGCATGACCGAATGGGTGACGCTGCAGGTGCTCCTGCACCATCGTCAGCAACGCCGGCTCGATGCCGCGCAGCAGCGCCGCGAATGGCTGTCTCTCCCGCAAGGGGCGGCGAGTGAAGTGCGGGTCGGTATCTTGGGGCTCGGCGCGCTCGGCAAGGATTCCGCGGAAGTGCTTTCCCGCCTTGGTTTCCAGGTGGCCGGCTGGAGCCGATCGCCCAAGTCGATCCCCGGGATCGAAAGCTTTTCCGGTGCGGACGGTTTGCGGGCCTTTCTGGCGCGCACCGAAATCCTCGTCTGCCTGCTGCCGCTGACCACCGACACGACCGGCATTCTCAACTATGACCTGTTTACGGGCCTGGCACGGGACGGCCGGTTCGGTGCGCCGGTGGTCATCAATGCCGGGCGCGGCGGCCATCAGGTCGAGGCCGACATTTTGAGGGCGCTCGACGACGGGACCCTGTCGGCGGTATCGCTCGACGTGTTCGAGACCGAACCGCTGCCGGTCGAAAATCCACTCTGGGGTCATCCGGGCGTGACGCTGTCGCCGCATTCCGCCGCCGACAGCGAGCCGGAACCGATGTGTCGCAACATCATGGGCCAGATCGCGGCCTTCGAACGTGGCGAACCGTTGCGCAACGTCGTCGATCGCAATGCCGGCTACTGACGCATCAGAGTCACCTGACTGACTTGGATGCCGAGGTAAGGAAGGCGTTGGTTTCGTCGAAGATCTGCCAGCCGTTCCGTTCCGCACTGGCAAAATGCGATCCGTGGGCGATTTCGACGTAGCGTTTGACGTGTGACCCCAAAAGGTCGAACAGCGCGAGCGCATCGCTCCGTGTCGACGTCGTATCCGCGCTGCCGCGGATCAGAAGTGTCGGGCAGGTGATGCGCTCCGGCGCGACCAGCGGCGTCCCCCGAAAACACGACCAGAGATCGACCAGCGTACCGTTTGGCGCCCGGTAGGCCGGCGGCCCGTGCGGGCGGGAATCCGGATCGTCTGCGAAGCACGTCTGCATCAGCGTCCGTAGCACGGTGTCGTCGCGCCAGGTGTCGATGGCATCGGCCGGCAATTCGGTATCCCAGCGCTGGCGCGTCTGCTCCAGCGTGACCAGGCGGGCGGCGCCGAACTCCGGATTGAAACGCTGCCGGTCGTTTGGGTCGGCAAGCAATTCGATCCAGTCCGCGTTGCGTTCGGCGTAGATCGGCGCATAGAGCACCAGGCGGTCGATCTTGTCCCGGCCCGGTCCGGACACATAGAGCGAACTTGTGACCGATCCCCAGGACCCGCCGACCAGGGCGATCCGGTCGATGCCGTGCCGGGACCGGATCCATTCGACGACATCGTCAATGTCATGGATGACGTCGGCCGCGCGGCCATAGGGGGTCGTCTGGTTGTCCATGACGGTCGAGTGCGACAGCCCGTAACCGCGCACATCGAGCGCATAGGCGTTGAATCCGGCGTCGCGGCAGGCCTTCAGCCAGCTCGCGCCGGGAACCGGAATATCGTAGAGCCGGCTGCCGCAGGTCGCACCGTGCACGAACAGGACCGGCGGGGCGTCGGTGTCGGTTTCATGCGAGCGCACATGCAGCGACAATCCCGGTTCGGTACTGGAGCGGATCCAAAGCGACCGGGCGGTATCGTGCGCATTAACCGGGGCGGGAGCGACCGGGGGCCGAAGGTCGACATCGTTCATTTCAGCGCCTCCGGCAAAAACGTGACGAGGCCGGGCATTGCCCACAGGAGGGCCATGCCGATCAGGAAGATCGTCACAACCGGCCAGGCCGCGCCGAAGATCTGGGCAATCGTCAGGTCGCGGTTCGCGCCCTTCAGGGCGAACAGCGTGTAGCCGAAGGGCGGCGTCAGGCTGCCGATGGTGAGGTTGATCAGGAACAGCGTCCAGAACCAGACCGGATCGTAGTCCATCGCCTTGACGATCGGCTGGTAGATCGGGATGGCAAGCAGCATGAAGGCGATCTGGTCGATGAACATGCAAAGGACGAACGGGATCAGCATCATGACGAGGAAGGTCAGGTCCGGCCCGAGGCCGAGATCGGCCGTCAGCGAGACGAGGCCGCGCGTGGCGCCGGTGAACGACAGCAATTGGCTGAAGAGCTTTGCCGAACACACGATGACCAGGATCACGGCGCTGATCGCCACGGCCGACCCGATCGCTTCGCTCAGCATTTTCCAGGTCAGCCGCCGGAAAAGGGCAGCCACCAGAACCGCGCCGGCGACGCCGGTGGCGGCCGATTCCGATGGCGTGGCGATGCCAAGCATGATCAGGCCCATGACGGAAAAGATCACCAGGAGGAACGGCGTCATGCGCAACGCGGCGTGCACGCGGCTGCGGTCCGGTTGCGATGTCGAGCCCGGTTCTTCGGCCGGTTGCGGCCCCATGCGCAGCATGACATAGCCGAGCGTGAGGCCGGCGAGTACGAGGCCGGGGATGAGGCCGGCGACCAGAAGGCCCGCAATCGATACGTCGGCGAGCGACCCGACGATGATGGCCAGCAAACTCGGCGGGATGATCGGCGCAAGGCTGGCGCCGGCGAGCACCGTACCGGCCGACAGTTTGGCATCGTACCCGCGCGATTGCATCATCGGCAGCAGCGATCGGCCGAGCATTGCAGCAACGGCGACGGCAGAGCCCGACAGCGCACCGAACACGGTGGAGAGCGAAATCACCACCACATAGAGGCGGCCCTTCAGGTTGCCGACCAGCCGGTCGATGCTGTCGAACAGCACGTCGACGGTGCCGGATCGGAACAGGATCTCGCCCATCAGGACGAACAAAGCGACGGTTGCCAGCGTCGGCGAGGTCGCGGTTTCGAACAGGCTGTTGGTGAACAGGCCGAAACCGGCTGGTCCCATCAGGACAACCACACCCAGGATATTGAGGGCCAGAAACCCGACAAAGACCGGCACCCCGGCGAACAGGAGCGCCAGCAGAAGGCCGAGCCCGACGGTCAGGAACGGGACCCAGGTCACGCGGCCGGCTTCCGACCGAGCCCGTTGCGGGCGAAATGCAGTGCCGCGCTGATCAGGCCGATCGCAATGACGGCCGTGATCCACCAGCGCGGGATCGGGTGAGCCGCATTGGTCATCAGCCCGCGTTCGATCTGGCGCAGGGCTTCGCGTCCGGCAATCGCGCCGGCCACAAGACAGACCAGTGACCCGAGCAGGAACCCGGCCTTGAGGAGCGCCGATTGCAGGCGTTCCGGCAGCACCGACGGCACGATATCGATCGCCACATGGCTGCCGCGCCTCGTGATCTCGGGCAAGGCAAAGAAGATCAGGACGCTGAGCGCATAGCGCACGACTTCCCCGGACCACGTGGTCGGCGCATTGAACAGATAGCGAGCGCTCACCTCGAACAGATAGAGCACGACAATGGCCGCGAGCGCGGCTCCCGCCAGCCGGAACAGCAGGCGGGAACTCGCGTCATGCAGGGCGGACAGCGACATGCAGGCTCAGTTTGTCATGCCGGCCTCGCGGGCCAGCTTGCGCAGGGCGGCCGCCGGCTCGGGCGTTTTTTCTTCCGCGATCGTCCAGACCCCGTTCGCCCAGAGCGCCTCGAACTGCGCGGCTTCGGCATCGGAGAACGACGTCATCTTCATGCCGAGGTCGATGAGATCCTTTTTCTCCTGGGCGGCCAGAGCGTCAAACCGGGCAATGGCGTTTTCTTCAATGCGCAGGGCCGCGCGTTCCAGGGCCGCCTTCTTGTCGTCGGACAGGCCGTTCCAGGTGTCCAGGTTCATGAAGATCATCACGCCGACCTGTCCGAACACCGGATCGGCGAGATAGTCGACGACCTCGTGCCACTTGAAGTCCTTCGCGCCGTTGAGGCTCCAGGCGGCGCCGTCGACGACACCTTTTTGCAGCGAGGAATAGACTTCGCCGCCGCTGATCACGACGCCCTTGCCGCCGAGCGCCTCGATCATCGGATGATAGCTGACCGTGCCGCGGATCTTGCGGCCGTCAAGGCCCGGCTCGCCGGAAACCGGCTCTTTCAGGTAATAGCGAAAGCCCTTGGTGCCAGTGGCCGGCGCGGCGATCAGCTTCATGCCGAGGCCCTGATAATGGTCATCGATGAAGCCGATAATGCCGGCATCGCGGCGTTTCTTCGGATCCGACGCGATCGCGTCGATCGACAGGCCGACGGCCGTCGTGCCGGCATGGTAGGCCGGGTGCGTGAACAGCATGTCGAAGACGCCGGACTGGACCGGCTCGAACTGTTCGAAGGTCGGAACCGTGTCCGGTCCCATCATGGAGATGGAGACGGCGCCGCCGGATTCCTCTTCGACCAGATCGACGAAGGGCTGGGCGAGCTCCTTGGTAAAGACAAAACCTTCGGGAAAGGCGCCGAGCATACGAAGGTCGGCGGCTTGGGCGCCGTTCATGGCGCCAAACGGGGACAGGCCGAGGCCGAGCGCGGCCACGACACCAAGAATGCGTTTCATGTTTTCCTCCCTTGTGCGGAAACGGGGCCGCGCGGCTAATCTAGTTCCAATTGGAACAAAATGTAAAGTTCCCTTTGGAACCAATTTCCGGTATGGGGGGATATGACCCGCACTTCAGACCCGACATTAGATGCGGACGGCGCGCTGGAAAGTGCCTTCGGCCCGCTTGCCGTGAAGATGCTGACCGACACGCCGCTGGTCGATGTCTGGCGCGTCAACTTCATCGCCAACCATTTCACGGTGCCGATTTATCGTGAGCTCGGTGAGACGTTCGGCCTGTCACGGCCGGAATTCGTGATTCTGTTCTGCCTGTCCCAGAAGCCGGGGCTTGCCGCCAAGGACATCTGCGGCGCGACCGGTCGGCCGAAGAATTCCATCAGCCGGGCCGTGTCGGATCTGTTGCGGAAAGGATTGATCGAACGTGAGGCACGCGATGAGGACCGGCGCAGCAAGACGCTGATCATGACCGCGGCCGGCAGCGACCTTCTGAAGGCAGTGATGCCCATCTTCAAGGAGCGTCAGAACGCGATGCTCGCCCCGTTATCCGCCGATGAACGGGACCAGTTTGCCCTTCTGCTCGACAAGGTCGTGCTTGGCATGCCGGATTGGGCGCTGACCGCGCGCGGCCGGGAGCTCGAAGACGCGGTCTGAAGCCGATCAGCCTGAGGCAGGCGCCGACCCGGCCGTGTCCCGGTGCAGCGCCTGGCAGAGACAGTGCACACCACCGCCGCCGAGCGTGAACATTGACATGTCCGGTTCGAAGACCTCGAAGCCCAGTGCCCGCATCTTGCCGTTCAGCGTGTCGGCGCCTTTCATCGACAGGACCTTGTCATTGCCGAGTGCGACCAGATTGACGCCGAGATTGCGGGCTTCGCGATAGGGCACGTCGACAAAATCGAAGCCCCACGATTTAAGGTCGTCTAGCAGCCAGGGTTCCAGCGCGTCGAGGCAGGCAACGAGCAGTTTCGGCGCAAGCGGCACGACGAGGCCGTCCATATGCACGAATTCCCGGCTGATCGGCGCCGTCAGCGCCTCCCATCCCTCGGCCCGGACAAAATCCGCAACCTGTTCTGCGCCTTCCTTCTCGGACCGTTCGCCGCAATAGCCGATCAGAACCCGGCCCGGTTCGAGGATCACAAAATCGCCGCCCTCGAAATGCCCGGCCGTGGCGTATTGCCAGATCGGAATGCCGGCATTCTGGTAGAATTTGATCGCGGTGGCGTAATCCGCCCGGCGCACCTTGAGCTGCATGTGGCAGATCAGGGCGCCCCAAGGTGTCATGGCGGAGGAATCGCGGGCAAAGAAATTGCGGTGCAGCACCGGATCGGATTCGAGGTAATGGCACCGCACGCCATTGTCCTCATAGATCGACACCATTTCCGAATGCTGCGCCATCGCCGTCTGCAGATCGAAGCGCACGCCGGTCTTGTGCTGGTTGGCGAGCGTGCGCCCGATCAGCGGACCGGCATCAACCCACCGGTAATGATCCGGTTTGCCCAGGAGCACATCTGTAAGCGGGCTAGTGTCGTCCGCCAGTCCCCAGGCAATCGTGTCGGAAATCGGTGTCGCCATGGCGGCCCTCCCCACCGGCGCCCCGGAGCGTCGGGCCGGATCGCGTTCAGTTCAGAGCCAGGCGGCTTCGGCCTGGCGCTTTTCCTCGTAGCTGTCGATGCTCGGCGCCTTTTCCATCGTCAGGCCGATATCGTCGAGGCCGTTCATTAGGCAGTGTTTCTTGAAGGCATCGAGATCGAACGTGATCACGCCACCGTCCGGTCCGCGGATCTCCTGGGCAGCAAGGTCGACGGTCAGCGTCGCGTTGGCGCCGCGTTCCGCATCGTCCATCAGCTTTTCCAAGTCTTCCGGGCTGACGGTGATCGGTAGAATGCCGTTCTTGAAGCAATTGTTGTAGAAGATGTCGGCAAAGCTCGTGGAGATGACACAGCGTACGCCGAAATCAAGCAGCGCCCACGGCGCATGTTCGCGGCTTGACCCGCAGCCGAAATTGTCGCCGGCGACGATGATCTTGGCGTCGCGATAGGCCGGCTTGTTGAGCACGAAATCCGGGTTTTCCGTGCCGTCCTCGTTGAAGCGCATTTCGTAGAACAGCGACGCACCGAGGCCGGTGCGCTTGATCGTCTTCAGGAACTGCTTGGGGATGA
>JANQQB010000474.1 GCA_028285165.1 Rhodobiaceae bacterium | reverse complement strand
CTCTTTCGAGCAGACAAGTCGGAAACATCCGACTTGTCGTAGGCCGGATGCTTTGACGCTGCGGCGGCGTTGCGGTCCGCTTATGATGCTGGGCATCACCGCGCGAACCGCGCCTACCCGCAGCGACAAATCTTTCCGGTCAAATGGGTTAATAATCATCACCGTTGGTATAACCCGCCGGAAATTTGGCGTGCGCTGCCAAGTGAGGACAATAGGTGGTGCATCCGGGCGGCGGGGTTTGGCCCGGTCCGGTGTCGGATCGGGCTGGCCGGCAAGGCGTCCTGTTTCAGCGTTGGAATGCTGCCGGCAGCCCTGTTGACATCAGCCGAGGGCCGCCGCGGCTGTTTTTACTTTTTGTGTCGTCTCATCGATAGATTCCAAGGCTTCGGCGATGCCGCGCATGAGGCCGTCGATGGATTGAACGTCCTGGGCCGTGGTCTGCATGGTTCCGGACATTTCAGCCGTCGTTGCCGCCTGTTCCTCGACTGCGGATGAAATGGCGGACGAGATTTCGCTGATTTTGGCAATCGTCTGCGAGATCTCCGCAATCGCATCGACGGCATCGACCGAGGTCTTTTGCACATTCGCGATGCGGCTTGTGATCTCTTCGGTGGCCTTGCCGGTCTGGCTCGCAAGGTCCTTGACCTCCGCCGCTACGACGGCAAATCCGCGACCGGCCTCGCCGGCCCGGGCCGCTTCGATCGTGGCATTCAGGGCCAGGAGGTTGGTCTGTTCGGCAATGTCGGAGATCAGGTTGACGACGCTTTCGATTTCCTTGGCGGCATTGGTCAGCGTGGAGACAATCGTGTTCGTGCGTTCGGCCTGGTCGACGGCCTCCGTTGCAATTCCGCTCGCATGCACGACCTGGCGTTCGATCTCGCTGACGGAGGTGGACAATTCCTCGACTGCGGCGGAGTTCGATTGCACCGATGTCGAGGCGGTTTCGGATGAGGCTGAGGCCTCCTGGGCCTGGCGACTCGCCTCAGATACGTTGCCCGCCACGATGGCAAGATCTTCGGCGATGATCTCCTGGGCTTCGGCGCGTTGTTGCTGACGCTGCTTTTCGGCTGTCATGTCGTTTGCGAACTTGATGACACCCTTGACCTCGCCTTTGTCATCGAACAGCGGATTGTAGGTCGCGCTCAGCCAGATCGTGTCGCCCCGTTTGTTGCGTCGCTTGAATTCGCCGCCCTTGAACGCACCGCCGCAAAGGTCTTGCCAGAATGTTGCATATTCGGCCGACTCGGCCTCTTCGGGGTCAACGAACATGCGGTGATGATTGCCGATCACTTCGTCGCGTCTATACCCGGTGGTTGCGAGAAAGTTGTCGTTGGCTTCCCGAACGATGCCGTGGGGATCAAAGCGGATGACAGCCTGCGAGCGCATGATCGCCTCGACCTGTGCGCGGTAATCGATGTTTTGCAGGCGCTGCTCCGCGTCACGCCATTCGACAACGGTACCGAGCCGGCGGCCGCTCCGATCCGCGATCGGTTGTGCGATCAAATCGAACGTCGCATCGCCGATGTCGATGGTGGCTTCGTGGGCCTTCTGTAAGCCGGCAATGGCCCGCCGCTGATCGTTCGGGTTCCGGTGAAAGGCATCGATGTTTGTTCCGATAAGGTGTTCGACATTGAAGCCGGGAAACGTGGCTTCGAGCTGGGTTTGCTTGCCGGCGAAAAACGCCCGAAGCGCATCGTTGATATAGGTGATGTTGAGATTGGTATCGGCGATCATCACATTGGAGGAAATGAGATCCAGAGCGATGTGCCGGCCGTCTTTGCGGTGCTGAAACATGTTCAATCCTGCGCGGGTTTGGAAAGGAGCCTCGTGAAATTTGTCACGGAAAGCCTGAGATTTATGGGTTAATAAGGCGTGAAAATCAGTTTTAGGTTGATGAAGCTTTGGCGTCACTTCGTAAATAGATCTCAGTACTGATACTTATAGGTTGAAAAGAACTTTCTCTAAACGTCTGTAAATACTATTTATTTTTTATCTTTGCGATTTTGGAAAAACTGTGTCCGTCTTTCGTCTAACTGAAGATGTTGTGGGACTATGTTCGCGATATGGTTGTTTTGCCGTGCAACAGGTTGCCTTGGCCTCGATCGGGCGGTGCTGGCACAATAGTGTGCGCTGGATCGGAATTGCGGTCCCTGTGACCGTGAGCGCCAAGGGGCGTATAGCTGAGCATCGGTGTCGTGCCTGCAAAATGCCTGTCGGACGGACACGGGCGTCATGGGGACTGTGACAAGTCGGTTTGTGTCAGATCCAGTCGGGACAGAGGTCCGAATCCCCGTTCCGCCACGGCGACACGACGGACCGGCAATTGCGGGATTGGTTGGGCGTTCGGAACGTCATCTCCGTTGGCACCCTTGACGCAAACGAAAAGCGGCCCCGGAGGGCCGCTTTGGCAGTTTTTGTGGGATTGATGAAGTCCAGTTCAGGCCAGACGGCGTTGTCTGCGCCAGCGCAGGAAGCCCATCAATCCCAGTGCGCCGCCGAGCAGGGGCAAAGTGGCGGGCAGGGGAACCTGCGACACCGTAACGACACGGATCCAGTCGCCCGGTTCGGTGACTTCCATACCGAGCGTGATCGTGTTGCCGCTAAACGAGTACCAGTCGTTGTTGAACAACCCGTCGAGCGGATTGCCTTCCATGCCGCGGGCCGTGAAGGTCCCGGCAGGATAGGTCGTGCCCGCCGCACCCAGGAGTGGCGTGGAGTTGAATTCGAGCTGGCCTATGCCGTCGGACATGACGCCAAGCACCATCCCGTCGAACGTAAACTCAACGCCGCCCTGAAATCCGGCGCCGGTTCCATGGTCAATCCGCTGATTGCTGTCGCCCGGACCCGAATTCAGAAAGATCATGTGGCTGTCAATTCGCATTCCGGCCGCGATGGGACCGCCATCAACCATTAGGTCTGCGGCGAGCAGAACACCGATTGCCTCGTTGAACCCCTGAATGCCTGTGTTGAACGCTGCATCGTCGTCGGCGTTCGGTGGTGCCGCGATGATTTCGGCCGAGCCGCCAATGCTCGATGTCGGGCCGCTGACGGAGACCAGAACTGCTCCGGCATTTGATGCCGCCAGTAGACCGGAAATCGACACGGCCAGTGTCAGTAGTGTCTTTTTCATGGACGCACCCCGATATTACATTTTTACTTATAATGATACTTTTAGTATAATTGTTAATGGTAAGCAAGTATTAATTCTTATGTCATCGGTCTATCTTGCCTTCGAGTGATCTGTGTAAAAATTGTCAATGAAGATTCGAAATTTTCATATCCTCCAGTATCTAAGACTTCAATCCAGAAAGTTTGCTTTCTTCAGGCTCTGCAACTAAAATTAAATACAATAAATTGCTTCATAAAGCAATCTATGAGGGAAAAAAATTGATCCTGCAATCATGATGTCGCGCCGGCGAATCTTAGATCATCTGCAAAGCAGTTCGCTCGGCTGATGCCGGTAGGGCCTGCCGATGCACCGCACCGGCTTTCACGCAGCCCGCATGGTACCGATCAGGCTGTTTGCGGTGGAACCGCATGGCCGATCAGCAGCTTCATGAAAAGCGCGGGAACAAACCATTCCATGCCGGGAGTCGGCCCGGTTGTGTGGAAGGCGGTGGCCATGCCCGCAAGTGTCAGTGCTATCGCCACCGGACTTTTCAAGCGGGGTCGCGATCGAATGACGATCAGCGCAGAAACCAACAGCCAGCCCGACAGGACAAGGGCAAAGTGCCAATCGAAATCGTCGCCGCGGAACAACCAGGCGACGACGGCGATATGCACCCCGTGCAGCGCGATGAAACCCAAATGGTCTTTCGCCCGGGCCGACGGCCGGTGATACCAGCGCTTCGTTGTATCCGTGGCATTGCAGACGGCGCCGCCAATCACGTCGAATGCGATCGCCGTGCCGATCAGGGACGGCAGAACCAGGTAACGAGCCGCTCGGCGCCGATCCACGGCGCTTCGCCGTTTTGTCTTGCGTCTCCGGTTGCCGGATCCGCCTGAGCGTCGCCCGCGCCGATGAAGTCTGACGCGTTGGTCCCGTAGGCCTGGCGGAAGGTCCGCGAGAAATGTCCCGTGTCCCGAAAGCCGTGGGACAGGGCGACCCTGCCAATATCACCACGCGCGACCGGTCCCTTTACGAGGCACAGCATGGCACTGCGAAGGCGCTGGGTGAGAATGTAGCTGTAGATGCCGCCATCGGCTTCGAATTCCCGATAGATCGTCGCGCGCGACGCGGCAAAGGCCTCGCAGACCTGGGTGCTGTTCAGGTCAGGGTCATTGAGATGGGTGCGAACATAGGCGCGCAAGGCATGGCTGCGCGCCAGGTTGTGCATTCGCCGTTCGTGACTGCCGCGTCGTTCACGGTCGAGCACATCGTGAACAATGGCGCAGAATGTTTCGGTGCTGCCTATGGCGTGGTCTGCGCAGCCTGCGCCAATATCGTCTATCGTGGTGGCGAGCGCTTGTATCAGTTTTCGTCCCGTCGGTGTGGCGGATCCGAAAAAACGATGGTGTCGATCCCTGCCGGGATCGAAACCCACCTGATCGAAGGGCAAGTAGGCGCTGACCTGTTCCAGATCGCCTGTCAGCGATACGAACTCGCTGCCGTATGGGTAGATGTGGACCTCGCCTGTGCCGAAGGTCACCGGCTCGCCGTTCAGGAGACCGTGCTGGCCGCCCTTGCGGAAATAGCGCACGACGAGCGTGTCGGTGTCTATCCCCCCGATATCGATGCGGAACCGATGGCGTTCGCCGGGAAGAAAGCGCATGTCGGCGATTGACAAGGCGCCAGCCTCCCAAACGGAGACGGACGCGTCCAGTGCCGGAGCCGGTTCGTCGACCGGAAACATTTCAAAGCCGGGCTGATTGAGATCACGCCAGAAATCGAACCGGTCCGCCGGCCGGACAGACGATGTGCAAAGCGAGACGCGCGGGCCTGCCTTATCCTGTTCGACCGGACCTGCCGATTGATCTCCGGGCGTCATGTTATGGCCTCCTGCCGGAGGTCGGGATTTGTCGAAGCCCGTCGAAACGCGCCGCCGCGCCGCGAACCGTCCCGCCCGCCGACGGGTATGCGGTGGCCCCTATGTGCGTGCCCTCTGGACGTTCCGGCTTCATCGGCTGGAATCGACTCCATGCATTGGTAAAATGACTGACGGTATATAAAACGAACCTGGCCGAAGTAACTTGCACGAGAGTCTCAATCTGCAATTTCTTTTGCCTGGCTAAATAATGCGATCCGATAGAGGCCGGAATCAGGCGCGGTTTGGCGCTGCCATGGCCTCAGATCAGCGTCCGAGGCCGTCTCCGACAAAGCCTGAGAAAAACGGCTGGATCTGATGCCGATCGAGAAGGCATAGTCTCGGCTCGGTACCATGTGCCCACGCTTCACGAGGCGTATGAAACGCTTGCGGCCGTTTAGCGGCCGGCCCGGCGCGACATTGACGGCCTTGCACCATGCCCTCCAGGAGGAAAGGTTTTCAGCATGACAGAACGGTTGCACGGAACGGCCAGGGGCAGATGTCGCGCGGTCGTCCACAACGGTCTCGTCTATGCCGTGGCGACCGACCCGAATTCGGCGTCTGGCATTGAAGCGCAGACGCGCAACACGCTTGCCGCGCTGGAGGCGACGCTGAACGAGGCCGGCAGCGGCCGGACCGGTCTGCTCCAGGCGACCGTCTACCTGACCGACATGCGCAACAAACCGGCGATGGACGCGGTTTGGTGCGACTGGGTCGGCCCGAGGGAAAACTGGCCGCAGCGGGCGTGTGTCGGTGCGGACCTTGAGCCGACGGATCTGATCGAAGTCGTTGTTACGGCAAAGGTTTTGTAGGTCCGGCGAGGCGGTCATGCGGCTGTGCAGGTAGGCGCCCGACCTGTCGAGACGGCAAGACGCGCTCAGGCCTGGTCGGTCGCCCCTCGAAACCGTGTAACCCAGTCGCGGCTCGTCGCGTCTGCGAGTTTTGCGACGCCAGGCACAACGCCCTCGGCCGCCATGCGGTCGCGGCCGAGCCGATCCAGAATTTGACACAGCGTCTCAATCGGATCCGCGGACAAGGCATCGTAGGTCAGGCGCAGCGGTTCGATGCCTTCTTTTTCGAACCAATGGTCCCAGGCGCCATCGAGGGCCGTCAGCTCTGTGTAACGCTTGAGGATTTCCGCTTCGTCATAGACCGGGCTGCACGGCTCGGAGAGGCGTTCCAGTTCCGTGCCGTCCGGCGCCTGGTGCCACAGTCCGGTCTGGTTTGCCATCACATAGGACACGGCCTGGTCCACCTTGTCGGTCCGCGTCAGATGGATAAAGAGCGTCTCGCCGAACGCCGCCGTGAATCGTTCCCGGTCATTGCGTCGGCCGGGACAAAGGACGGACAGCTTTTCAATAAAAAAATCAAAGCTGTGGCGTTGCAACCTTAACCCGAACAGGCCGGTCCCCAGGCTGCGCTTTGCGATGGCCGCGCGGAAGACCTCCGCCAGCACGTCGCGTTCCGGCATTGACGGGTCGGGTGTCAGGTCGAACCGGTCCAGCCAGTCGGCGAGGGCGGGTTCGTGAAAGTAGGATTTCGGATTCCCGGCCGCGCCCGTCGCTGCGAGCAAAGAGCACAACAAGGTGCTGCCGCTGCGCGGGGAGGTGCAGATGACATAGGATGCGAATTTGGTCATGGTCTTGCAGATTGTCCCCATCTTCCAGGACCCGAAACCCGCCACAAAGGGCGAGTTCGTACACCGTGACCGGACTTTCGCTCAGGCAGTCGCCGAGCACCGTGAACGGTCCTGGAATTCGGGCGCGGCGACTGATGCAATTCACATTTGTCGGCGCGAAGTTGTGACCGGGTGGGCTAGATGTTCGGTCTCGTGCATCTCGGCCCATGTGTCTTGAAGTGGAAAGGGCCCGCACATGGACGTCATCGTAAAGGTCGCGAATTCCGATCTGCGAGCCTTATCGTCAGCAATCTGGTCATGTCTGCATCGGTCGGTGCTTTGGCCCAAACAAAAGAGCCTTCGGAAACAAATCCGAAGGCCTCTGATTGAAAGAGCATATTCAGACTTAGGCCGAAGCAGTCCGCCTCCGGAGCAAGCCGATAAAGCCAAGCAGGCCAAGTCCGCCAGCCAAAAGCGGTAGAGCGGCGGGCAGCGGTATGGGGGTTGGCGCGACAGCCGTGCCAATTCGTTCCGTCGTGCCTGCGGCTACGTTTCGGATTCCGCCAATGTTTCGATTTGGGCTGAACGGATTCGGGTCCGTGTTGAACAAATTCGCACCGTCGATACCATGGATGGGAGAGCCGCCGGAAATGGATTGAAACCTCCAGCTATGCGAGTCGTTCTCGATCCTGAAACGCCCGCTAAAGCCGATGTTCATGATCAGCTCTGTGCCTGTGGCGGTCATGAAATAGTCGCCCCGGATGCTTATCGTCGAATTTAATGGGGTGAGGGTGCCGTCCACAGCGGGGTTACCGACACCAATGACCAAGTTGTAGTCCAGAATTTGCGAGGCAGAATTGATCGTGCCGATATCGTCAATCGTAAACGTCCCCTCCATTCTCAGAGAGCCGGCCTGCGTAACCACGTCGTAAGTTGCAGCGTTGGCGGATATGGGCATCAGGAGGCTGATCGCGAGTACTGTGTATGCGAGCACTTTTGTTTTCATGCTTTATTCCTCTTTTGCGCGAGTAATTGCGAGATCAAAGCCAACCGTAGCTGCCTGTACTGGTGCGATTTGTCACAATATAGGTACTCTATGCTGTAAAACTGCAATATTGAAAGGATTTTTTGCTGCAAATCAGACGAGTGTCTAGAATTTCCCCTGAGTACTGACTCGTCAGGCAGTCTGATCGCTGCCAGCGCTGTGACGAGTTCACATCCCGCCACACACTTCAACGTGACTGTCAGTTGTGACTATGACTCGGCGCCAGTATCCCCCGTTCCCCTACCAGCGGCAGGTTGGGCGCTCTTGGCGGCTTTCGGACTTCTGATCGGTTTGCAAAGGTCCGGAAGGTCGTCCCAAGCTGATTGAATGCGGTTCCGCCGCCTCACTCTCTCTCTTTTTCTGAGGTCTTCCAAAGGCGACCCTCCGCGCGCCGCGTCGCGCCTTGCGTGATGGGCTTGAACCGGTCGCTCGCCTGTTCGCGAGTTTGACCGGTTCCGGCGTCTCAATACCATTGCCTCCCGGCCGGCGTCCCGAACCGCCGCACCAAACCCTCTTCGATCAGCAATGCGTCGCTGTAAGCCGTCCGGTCATCCGATCAAATCCAACAGGATCTCGAGGATTGATTACGTGCCTTCGATGATCGTTTGCGCTCTGGCCTGAGTCTCTTGGGGCCCTGAACGCGCGCCGAGCGCGGAGCCCGAACATGTTCCGGAACAAAAAACAGTGGGACAGTCGCGCCGGTATGTCCCGTGGCATAACGGGAACAAATCCCGGTGGGACAATCGTAAGTGATTGATTTTTAAGGAAGGTGGCTCCCCGGGTCGGACTCGAACCAACGACCGAGCGGTTAACAGCCGCTTGCTCTACCAACTGAGCTACCGGGGACCAGTGCGTTGTGGGGGCGTCCTATAACAAAGGGCGGGGGGGCTTGCAACGGTCAATTGTACGGTGCATGCGTTCGCCGCCGCGCTTTTTTGTCGGTTTGGGTCGGATTCAGGACGGCTTGCCGGGCGGTAACCATGTCTGTATGAATTTGAGAGCTGCGTCGGGGATTGTCCGGCGCGGCGGGAACCGGTGTCCCGGCCGGCTGCGGCCGGCGGGATGAAACGGGAACGCGGTGCGCGCCATCTATTGGCGCAAGGCCGCGGCTGCCCCCGCAACTGTGAGCGGTGAGTGCAGGTTTCGGACAGCCACTGGACCTTGGGTCCGGGAAGGCGGAAACCCGGCACGACGACCCGCAAGCCAGGAGACCGGCCGGTTTCGAACGCAACCCCATGCCGTCGGGTGGACGGTGGGAGACCGTATCGATGCCGATCGAAGTCCCTCTGCCTGAATTGAGTGCCGCTCTGCCCGGACAGCTTTGCAATCGTTCGGAAGGCCGGCCGATTGTGCGGGCCCCGGCGGCTCGCCGCTCTGTGCGACCCAGCGGATCCCGGCCGTGAGCGCCGCATCGGCTGCGACCGGTGGAGAGAACGCGGCCGACCCGGTTCCGCTGCCGGCCTCTACGCTCGTGCTCGGCGGTGCGCGGTCCGGCAAGAGCCGCCATGCCGAAAAACTGGTCCTGGAGAGCGGGTTGCGGCCGATCTATGTCGCGACGGCCGAAGCGCGCGACGGCGAGATGGCCAACCGCATCGCCCATCACCGCGACCGGCGCGGGGATGCCTGGACCACGTTCGAAGAACGCTTCGACCTTGTCGGTCTGCTCGGCCGGGAGACGGCCCCGGACCGGGCCGTGCTCGTCGACTGCCTGACGCTCTGGCTTTCCAATATCTTTTTTGACGACCGCGCCATTGACGACGAGACCGACCGCTTGGCCCGGGCGCTCGGTGATTTCGCCGGTCCGGTCGTCTTTGTTTCCAACGAAATCGGCCTCGGGCTCGTGCCCGAAACGCGGCTGTCGCGGGATTTCCGCGACGCGCAGGGCCGGCTCAACCAGGCGGTCGCTGCCGCGTGCACCGATGTGGTGTTCGTTGCCGCCGGCCTGCCGCTTTCCCTCAAATCCGACAATCAGGACAAAACCGCCCCATGACCGTTTCCTCCAAGATTCCCGCCACCGTCGTCACCGGCTTTCTCGGTGCCGGCAAGACCACGATCATCCGCTCCCTTCTGGAAAAGGCGAACGGACGGCGCATCGCGCTCATCGTCAACGAATTCGGCGATCTCGGTTTTGACGGCGACGAACTCGCCCATTGCGCCGACCCGGCCTGTTCGCCGGATGAGGTCATCGAACTCACCAATGGCTGCATCTGCTGCACGGTCGCCGACGATTTCCTGCCGACCATGGAAACGCTTCTGGCCCGCAATCCGGCGCCGGAGCACATCGTGATCGAAACGTCCGGCCTGGCGCTGCCGCAGCCGCTGGTGCAGGCTTTCCAATGGCCGACGATCCGCGAGCGGGTGACGGTCGACGGCGTGGTGACGGTCGTCGATGCGGACGCGGTCGCGGCCGGCCGGGTGGCGCAGGACGAGGCGGCCGTCGATGCTCAGCGCCGCGAGGACGAGGCGCTCGACCATGAAAGCGCGATCGAGGAATTGTTCGAGGACCAGCTGAAATGCGCCGACCTCGTGCTGATCAACAAGACCGACCTGATTGCCGACGGCCATCTTGAGACCGTCAAGGCGCGCATCGGCCCCGACCTTCGCGATGCCACCAAGACCATAGCGATCGCAGGCGGCGACGTCCCGATTGCGGCCGTCTTCGGGCTGGCGGCCGGTGCCGAACACGATATGGACTCCCGCCGCAGCCATCACGACATGGAAGGGCACGAGCACGACCATGACGACTTCGCTTCGTTTGTGGCCGAGGGCGTGACGGCCGCTTCGCTCGACGATCTGAAAGCGCGGGTTGCTGCCGTGATGGCTGATCCCGACATCTATCGGGTCAAGGGTCTGGCGGCGATCGACGGCAAGGCCGCGCTCGGGCTCGTGCAGGCGGTCGGGCCGCGGGTCGAAGTGCGGTTCGTACCGGCCGACGGCCGCAAGCCGGGCCTGGTTGTCATCGGCGACCATCATCTCGATGCGGCGGCGATCACCGCGCGCCTGAAGGGCTGAGACGGGTATGCACATCCTGACGGCCCAGCCTGGGCGGATCGACGACGGAGAGGAAGCGGTCGACCTGGAGCAGACGCCGGGCGACATCGTCGTGCTTTCCGCCGCCGACACCGAATTGGCCGGGTTGGCGGCGGCGGCAGAAGCCGTTGGAGACGTCGACGGGCCGAGTGTGCGGCTGGCCAATCTGATGGCCTTGTCGCATCCGTTTTCGATCGACCTGTATGCCGACAAGACACTCATCGGGGCACGCCTCATTGTTGTGCGGGTGCTCGGCGGGCGCGGATATTGGTCATACGGTCTCGACCGGCTCTCGGAACTTTGCGCGGGGCATGGCATTCACCTTGCCGTCCTTCCGGGCGATGCCAAGCCGGACCGGGACCTGACGGAAGCGTCCAATGTGCCGGCGGCCGATTGCGAGGCGCTGTGGCGCTATCTGGTCGAGGGCGGCGCGGAAAATTATGCGCTGTTCCTCGCCTATTGCCGATATCTGGTCGGGCATAGAGAGCAGCCGGAGCCGGCGCGCCCGCTGCCGGCTTTCGGGCTTTACGATGGCGGCTCGCTGATTACCGACGAGGCGGCGATCGCGGCTCGTTTTGGCGGTGCCGAACCGAGGGCAGCCATTGTCTTTTACAGGGCACTCGTCCAGGCGGCGCAGGGCGAGGCGATTGCCGCGCTTGCCGACGCGCTTCGGGCACAGGGGCTGACGGCGCTGCCGCTTTTCGTGTCCAGCCTCAAGGATCCGGAATGCGCCGGGTTTGTTGATCGTGTCTTCGAGACTGCTGCGCCCGCCGTCATCTTGAACGCGACGGCGTTCGCGCTGTCGAAAGGCGGCGGCAAACACCGACCGACACCGCTCGATCGGCCGGGCGCGCCGGTTCTGCAAGTCGTCTTGTCCGGGTCCTCACGCGAAGCGTGGCTGGAAAGCGAGCGCGGCCTGTCTTTGCGCGACCTGACCATGAATGTCGTGCTGCCGGAACTGGACGGGCGGCTCCTGACACGGGCGATTTCCTTCAAGGCGGACCAGGGGCGCGATCCGGTCACGCAGTTCCGGGTGCAGCGTCCCGAACCCGATCCGGAACGCATCCGCTTTGTGGCATCGCTTGCCGCAAATTGGGCAAGGCTTGCCGCCAAGCCCGCCGGCGAGCGGCGTGTCGCCCTGATCCTTGCCAATTACCCGAACCGGGACGGGCGCATCGCCAACGGCGTCGGTCTCGATACGCCAGCCTCGAGCGTTGCGATCCTGAAGGCACTGACCGATGCCGGCTACACCGTTAACGGTGCGCCGGAGACGTCGGACGCGTTGATGGCGCATCTTCTGGCCGGCCGCACAAACGCAGCGGCATCCGGTGCCCGATACGGAGCCGGGAGCGCGTCGTCGCTTTCGGACGCCGAGTATGCAAAAGCGTTCGTGCGATGGCCTGTCGAGATGCGCGACAAGGTGGAGACCCGCTGGCCGGACCGGACGGCGGATCCGTTCTGGACCGGTACCGGCTTCGACCTGCCGGTTTCCGTCTTCGGCAATGTGGCGATCGGCATCCAGCCGGCCCGCGGCTACAACATCGATCCCAAGGACACCTACCACGATCCGGCGCTGGCGCCGCCGCACGGCTATCTGGCGTTCTATCTCTGGCTCAGGGACGTGTTCCAGGCCGACGCGGTGATCCATGTCGGCAAACACGGCAACCTGGAATGGCTGCCGGGCAAGGCGTTGTCGCCTTCAGCGGCGTGTTTTCCCGAAGCCGCGCTCGGACCGCTGCCGAACATCTATCCCTTCATCGTCAACGATCCGGGCGAAGGCAGCCAGGCCAAGCGCCGCACGTCCGCCGTCATCATCGATCACCTGACCCCGCCGATGACCAGGGCGGAGACTTACGGCCCTATCCGCGAGCTGGAAATTCTGGTCGACGAATTCTATCTCGCGGCATCGACCGATCCGCGCCGGGCGGCGTTTCTTGAAAAAGAGATTCTGGATCTCGCCGCAAGTCACGGTGTCGACAAGGATCTCGGCCTGACGCTCGATCCTGGCGACCCGGATGCCCTGCAGGCGCTCGACGCGCATTTGTGCGACCTGAAGGAAATGCAGATCCGCGACGGTCTGCACATTCTTGGCGCCGCGCCCGAGGGCCGGCAGCGCACCGATCTCCTGACCGCGCTGGCGCGGGTGCCGCGCGGTCCCAATCCCGACGAGGCTTCATTGCACCGGGCGCTTGCGAGTGATCTCGGGCTTGCCGGCTTCGACCCGCTCGATTGTGTACCGGAGGCGCCCTGGACGGGGCCCCGACCGACAGTGCTCGCCATGCAGACGCGCGATCCCTGGCGCAGTGCCGGCGACAGCGTCGAACGGCTGGAATTGCTGGCCGCTGAATTGATTGCCGGGGAGCGCGAACCGGCACCGGATTGGACGGGGACCCGGACTGTGCTGGACAGCCTGACGACCGGCCTTGCCGTCGATCTCGACCAGTCCGGAGCGGCGGAGCGCGCAGCTTTGTTGCGGGCGCTCGACGGCCGCTTCGTCGAACCGGGCCCGTCCGGCGCACCGAGCCGGGGCCGCCCGGACGTGTTGCCGACCGGCCGGAACTTTTACTCCGTCGACGTGCGTGCGGTTCCGACCGAAGCCGCCTGGCGGCTCGGCATGCTCTCCGCCGACCGGCTCGTGCAGCGCTATTTCGAGGACGAGGGCGATTGGCCGAAGGCGCTCGTCCTGACCTGTTGGGGTACGTCGAACATGCGCACAGGCGGTGACGATATCGCCCAGGCGCTTGCGCTGATCGGAGCCCGGCCGGTCTGGGAAAAGGGTACCGGGCGGGTGACCGGGTTCGAGATCATGCCGCTCAGCGACCTGAGACGGCCGCGCATCGACGTCACGTTACGGATTTCGGGCTTCTTCCGGGATGCGTTTGCCCATCAGATCGACCTGTTCGACAGCGCCGTGCGCGCCGTCGGGGACCTTGATGAACCGGAAAGCGCCAATCCGATCGCGGCGGCGATTGCCGCTGAAGCCGAGACGCATAGCCAAGCCGGCATGGCAACGGATCGGGCGCGGCGGCGCGCCGGCTTTCGCATCTATGGATCGATGCCGGGCGCCTACGGAGCCGGTCTGCAGGCCCTGATCGACGAACGCATCTGGACCGATCGCGCGGATTTCGCCGAAGCGTTCCTCACCTGGGGCGGTTTTGCTTATGGCAAGGGAGCGGAGGGCGAGGGCGCGCGGGACGGGCTGGAAACGCGGCTCGGCAAGGTCGATGCGGTGGTGCAGAACCAGGACAACCGAGAGCACGACCTGCTCGATTCCGACGACTACTACCAGTTCGAAGGCGGTCTTTCGGCGAGCGTTGAAACGCTCCGGGGCGCCGTGCCGCGAATCTACCACAACGACCATTCGCGGCCCGAACGTCCGGTCATCCGGTCGCTCGACGAGGAAATCGCCCGCGTCGTGCGCGGTCGTGCGGGCAATCCGAAATGGATCGCGGGCGTGATGCGGCACGGGTACAAGGGGGCGTTCGAAATGGCGGCGACCGTCGACTACTTGTTTGCGTTTGCGGCCACCACACCGGCTGTGCGCGATCATCATTTCGATCAGCTCTACACGGCCTATCTGCAGGACGCCGACGTGCTCGACTTCCTGAGGACCCACAACGCTCCGGCTCTTGGCGAGATGGCGGAGCGGTTCCTGGAGGCGATCGAGCGCGGCCTGTGGGCGCCGAAATCGAACAGCGCCTTTGACCACCTTGCCGCGCTTGCCGGCGCAGAACGCAACCGAGCCGGCCTTCGTACCGAGGCCGCGGCCGAATAGTCGGAACCACCGGAACAGGGAAGGATTATCCCATGGCCAAAGAACTGACCGAAGCCGAACTCAATGCGCGGCACGCGGAAAAGATGAAAAAGAAGAAGGCCGCCCGGGACAAGATCATCGCCACCAAGACGATCGAAAAGGGCCTGTTGATGGTGCATACCGGCAAGGGCAAGGGCAAGACGACGGCCGCGTTCGGCGTGGTCTTCCGAACGCTCGGCCACGGGCGCAAGGTCGGTATCGTGCAATTCGTCAAGGGACGCTGGGAAACCGGCGAGCGCCAGGCGCTGGAAAAGTTCTCCGACCAGATCACGCTGGCGACGATGGGCGAGGGGTTCACGTGGGAGACCCAGGACCGGCAGCGCGACATCGACGCGGCTCGGTCGGCCTGGGAGAAGGCCAAGGCCCTTATCGTCGATGAAGAGCACGACCTCGTGCTGCTCGACGAGCTCAACATCGTCCTGCGTTACGATTACCTGCCGATCTCCGAAGTGGTCGACTTTCTGAAAACGCAGAAGCCTGAAATGAAACACGTGATCATCACCGGTCGCAACGCCAAGGACGAGCTTATCGAGATTGCGGATCTGGTGACCGATATGACCATGGTCAAACATCCGTTCCGGTCCGGCGTCAAGGCTCAGACGGGTATCGAGTTTTAACCCTGTTCGTCGATTTTCCGAGGATTTTCAGGGCCGCCGACGCTGTTTTAGGCGCACAAGGCCATGTGCCGGTCGGCTTGGTATGCCGAAAACGGAATCTCAAGGCCACCTTGGCACGATGCGGTTCGAGTGGTCACCGAATTTCGGCTCAGCATTCACCCCGGGCGTGTGGCAATACGGGCGTTTCGAACAACAGGTTGTAGTTACAATTTGAGGAATCGCCTACGCTTTTTGGTAAGGAAATCCGGGCCAGTGTGGCGCCCGGTTCCACGATCCAGTGCGCTCCGTGCTGGAGGCCAAAAAGCGGAGTTCGGGTGCGTGCAAGCGATCATGATCCAGGGCACCGGCTCCGATGTCGGAAAAAGCCTGGTGGTGGCCGGGCTGTGCCGGGCCTTCACGGATCGCGGCCTTACCGTACGGCCCTTCAAACCGCAGAACATGTCGAACAACGCCGCTGTCACCGTTGACGGCGGCGAAATCGGTCGTGCCCAGGCATTGCAGGCCCGGGCATGTGGTGTGAAAGCCAGTGTTCATATGAATCCGGTGCTCTTGAAACCGGAAACCGAGACCGGGGCGCAAGTCGTCGTGCGCGGCAAACGCATGGCGACGCTGAGCGCCCGCGACTATGCCAGCCGCAAGGCGGACCTTCTCAATGCCGTCCTGGAGAGTTTTGCACTTGTCGGCCGGGATGCCGATCTGGTCATCGTGGAAGGCGCCGGCAGTCCGGCGGAAATCAACCTCAGGGCCGGGGACATCGCCAATATGGGCTTTGCCGAGGCCGCGGACATTCCTGTCGCGCTCGTCGGGGACATCAACCGCGGTGGCGTGATCGCAAGCGTTGTCGGCACCCATGCCGTTCTGCAGGAGGTGGAGCGGGCACGCATCAAGGGCTTCCTCATCAACCGTTTTCGCGGCGATACCAGCTTGTTCGACGACGGTGTCCGGGAAATCGCGGAACGGACCGGCTGGGAGTCGCTTGGCGTGCTTCCATGGTTCGGTGATGCCGAGGCGCTGCCGGCGGAGGACATATTGGGCCTGCGCGGCGGACCGAAACCGGGCGCGCCATTCAAGGTCGCGGTGCCGCGCATCAACCGCATCGCCAATTTCGACGACCTCGACCCGTTGCGGCTGGAGCGCGACGTCGATCTGCATGTTCTGGAACCGGGCACGCCGGTGTCTGCCGACACCGATCTCGTCCTGTTGCCGGGCTCGAAGTCGACGATTGCCGATCTTGCCGGATTGCGGGCGGAGGGTTGGGACATCGACATCCTGGCGCATGTGCGGCGCGGCGGCCGGGTTCTCGGCCTGTGCGGCGGGTACCAGATGCTCGGCAAGACGATTTCCGACCCGGAAGGCATCGAGGGGAAGCCGACGGCAGTCAACGGGCTCGGCCTGTTGAATGTCGACACGATCCTGCATCCGGAAA
>JANQQB010000430.1 GCA_028285165.1 Rhodobiaceae bacterium | reverse complement strand
GAAATGGCCGTCATCGGCATGCAATACGCCCTGACCAACGGCCACTCGTCGTTTATCGCCGAACGCGCCGCCGCGCTCCAGGCCAGCATTGCTGCCGAGCTCGCTGAGAACCGGCGTTAACACGACCCGCGTTTTCGCGGCATCGGTTCAACGGTCGGGGCAGGGAACGCCGTTTTGAGGACGGCAAACCGGCCCCATGGAACAGGCCGCGTATCCGATTCCCCCACGGATACGCGGTTCCTGAGCGGGGCGTCTGAGCAATCGGCCGCCCCGCCTTTTTTGTGCGAGTATTCCCGCGTCACCGCTTGCACTGGAAGGCGATCAAACCGCCATCGAATAGCGGGCTGCCTTCTGACGCAGCCGCTCGTCGAACCAGGACGCAACAGTCCTCGTGAAGGCCCGGGCTTCGCGGCGCACGCCGAACCAGTCCCCGTCGAAGGTTACGAGTTCCGCGTCCGCGCCCCGCATGGCCTCGGCGACGCGACGGCTGATCAGGTCGGCCCGTTGACCGTGACGCGCAGCGATACGCTTCAGGCTGAACCCGAACCGGCACATCAGGTCTTCGATCACATCCGAGCACAAATGGTCTTCAGCCGTTAGCGCGACACCGCGCGCGATCGGCAATTCGCCGGCCGCGACCTGCCGCATATACGTGCCGGTCGCCGTTTCGTTCTGCACATAGCCCTGCGGCAGGCGGCCGATCGACGACGCACCGATACCGACCAGCGTCATGCAGGAATCGTCGGTATATCCCTGGAAGTTCCGCCGCAACCGGCCCTCCGCGGCAGCCCGCGCCAGACTGTCGTCCGGACGGGCAAAATGATCGATCCCGATCGGCACATATCCGTTGCCGACCAGGATGTCCGCCGCCAGACGGGCTTGTGCGAAACGCTCCGGCGGACCCGGCAAGGCCGCCTCCGGGATCAGCGTCTGGTGCTTTTTCATCCACGGCACGTGGGCATAGCCGAACAATGCGATGCGGTCCGGTTCCAGCGACACGACCTTGGCAATGCTGTCCTCGACCGTCTTTTCCGTCTGGTAGGGTAGACCGTAGAGCGCATCGATATTGAGGGAATGCACGCCGATGGACCGCAGGGCCTCGACCGTCTGCGCGGTCTCGGCAAAGGATTGCGGCCGGTTGATGGCCTCCTGCACACGCGGTTCGAAATCCTGCACGCCGATGCTGGCGCGTGTCATGCCCATGGCCCGCAAACCGGAAAGGGCGTCGTCGGCCTGGTCCGACGGGTCGATTTCGATGCTGATGCAGGCGTCCTCGGTGAAGTCGAACCGATCGTCGAGCGCGCGCCGCAGGCGCTCAAGGTCGGCAGGCCGCACCATGCTGGGGGACCCGCCGCCGAGATGCAGGTGGTGGATCGACGGTCGAAACCCGATCGCGGCCCGGACCAGATCCAGTTCGGCATGCACATGTTTCAGGTAAAGCGGCACCGGATCGTAGCGGGCGATCTGCTTGGTCGTGCACCCGCAGAACCAGCACAGCCGGTCGCAGAACGGAATATGCACGTAGAGCGAGATCGCCGTCTCGCGGTCAAGCCCGGACAACCAGGTCCGGTAGTCCGGGGACGTGATATCCTCGTGAAAATGCGGCGCTGTCGGATAGGACGTGTAACGCGGCACCGGCTTGCTGAACCGTTCGATGCGGTCGGTATCACTCTGTCTGTCAGCGCCCTGCATGATCCGTTCCCTGGTCTCATTGCCTGAGTGTCAGCCAAAGCGGACACTTGCTCCTGCGGCATCCTAGACACCGGCTGTCGGGACGAAATTGATTCCGATCAAGGCACGCCTGTGCACGCGACCGCTCACCCGCCTGCATCCGGTTTCCGCCCCGTCAATCATGCCGCAGGCACGCCGCGTTAACCGGACGCCGGCATGATGATGGTGCGGACGGCGCTACCGGAACGAGGAGAATGGAAGATGCATAGTCCCGCCCGAAGAATCCGGATCGGTCTATTGTGCGTGCTGGCTTCGATCACCGGATCGCCGGCAGCACAGGGAATGGAAGCCTATCAGGCCTGCCTTCGGGACGTGGTCGAGATGCGACGGGACGCGTTCGTCGGCTTCCAGACCGCTCTCCATGACCTGCTTTTGCGCGACAGCCCGGAATTCGAGTCCGTCGCCGCCGTCAACCGGGACATGCAGGTGACCTTGAACGCCCTGCGCTCCAAGCGCTTGCATTTCATGATCGAGACAAAGCCGGAGCGCTTCGGTGATCTGGACGACCTGTCAGCGTTCATGAACCTCCAGATGGACGAGGCGGACAAGCGCAGTCTCGAAGGCCGGGATGCGGAATATCGTGACCTGCTCACCGAACGCGACCGTCATAAGGAACGCACACGCGCGCGCTCCGACTGGGATGCGGTGCGCACCCGGTTTCGGACGATCGCGGCCGAGGATCCGGACTATGCATCGGCGGTCGCGCAACACCAGAGCGCCTATGGCGCTGCCGAAGAGCGATTTGTGGCATGCCAAAAACTGAT
This sequence comes from Rhodobiaceae bacterium, assembly GCA_028285165.1. Classification (GTDB taxonomy): domain Bacteria; phylum Pseudomonadota; class Alphaproteobacteria; order Rhizobiales; family JANQQB01; genus JANQQB01. The sequence continues at coordinate 5,738 of JANQQB010000430.1, read as the reverse complement.
CCCGGTTGAACGCTAAGTGTTCGGTTCCGGATTGGCCTCGCGATCGCGGCCGACCAGCTCGGTCAAAATGGAATGCATCTGCGCTTTCTGGCCGGCGGGCAGACCGGCAAACATTTCATCGATCGTTGCCGCTAGGACAATTTGGTGCGCATCCACCACGGCCTGCCCTTCATCGGTGAGCGCCACGAGGCTGACCCGCATGTCGGTGTCCGACTGACGCCGGCGCACCAGACCCTTCCTTTCAAGCACCTGCACCGCGCGCGACAGCTGCGACTTGTCGCGAACAAGGCACGTGGTGAGTTCATGCATCGGAACCTCGCCGATCTCACCCAGCGTCAACAGGATGATCGCGCCGCCCGGTCCCACCCGCTGGCTGTCAAAGGCCGCGGATTGCGCCTGCATGGCAACATGCAGACGGCGGACGAACCGATCGAGCAATATGGCGAGGGATGTGTCCGGCATGGCTGTCATTTTGTTGACAAAGTCAACGACCTAAATATTGTGGACAAATTCAACAAAACCCGCGGCAGCGAATCGTCATGTCCACATCGTCACAAACACTCGCCCTCAAGGCCGCGTCAATACTCTGGGTGATCTGGGGCCTGGTTCACGTCCTTGCCGGCGTCATCGTAGTCAGCCAGGACACGGGCGCGGCCTTCGCCGCAATCGCCGATGCCGTCGACCCGGCAGCACTCGCCGGCGATTACCATCCGGCCGTGGGCGGCATTCTCAATCAGCACGGATTCAATCTGTTGTGGATCGGGCTCACGACCATCGTTTGCGCGGTTTTCATATGGCGCGGCAACGTCACGGCCATCTGGGTGGCGGCGCTCACCGGCGGCCTTGCCGATGTCGGATATCTCGTTTTTGTCGATCTTCCGGGCTTTGTGAACTTCGTGCCGGGTACGCTAATGACGATTGTTTCCGCAAGTGCTGTCGTGTCGAGTTTTTCAGGCTGGTTCACGACGCGGAGGGCGAACCAGGCTGGAACTTGAGGCCGGTGGAACCGAGGAAATGTCCGCATTGTCCGTTTTGCCGAAGTAAAGGCGCTCCGGTATGCTTCGGGCATGCACATCTATGGCTTTGATCACATCGTGCTTTGCGTCCGCAGCGTGGAGGCGACGCTTGAGTTCTATCAGCGCGTCCTCGGCATGGAGGCGCGCGAGGAGCGGCCGGGCAAATGGTCGCTGCATTTCGGCTCGAACAAGATCAGCGTTCAGGACGCCGGCACGCGGCCGGGCCTCGCGGAGAAGACGGTCCCAGGCAGCGGCAATTTCTGCGTTCTGACCGATCTGCCGATGGACAATGTGATCGCCCGCCTTCGTTCGAACGCCGTGCAGATCGTCGAAGGACCGGTAGAAAAAGCCGGTGCGGTCGGGAAACTGATGTCGGTTTACTTTCGGGATCCCGACGGGAACCTTGTCGAAGTGAGCAACAGGATCGCCTGACCGGATATCCTGCCACGATGACAATCGCACCGGACGTGCTGTCAGCACGCCCGGTTGCTGCCGCCGTTTCCATGATGGCGCGACCGGGCGGAGTGCCAGTCAGCCCTTCTGGTCCCCGCCTTGTCCTGCTAAGACAAGTCATCAGCCAACACCCTGAGGACCCTCATGACAGGCGGGACCGCCGCACCGGTTTGCCGGCTACGACGAACCGAATGTCCCGCCGAACGGCTCCTGAAACGATTGGATTTTCCGCATCATGTTCGATGGCTTTACCCGTTTCGACGCGCCGGTTGGCGACGTCACGATCCATGGCGTGACCGGAGGGTCGGGGCCGCCGCTGCTGCTTTTGCATGGCTATCCGCAGACCCACGCCATGTGGCACAAGGTTGCGCCGGCGCTTGGCGAACATTTCACGCTGGTCGCCGCCGACCTGCGCGGCTACGGGCGTTCGTCCAAGCCGCCGACAACGCCCGACCACACGCCCTATTCGAAACGCGCCATGGCCGCCGACATGGTGCAGCTCATGGAAAGCCTCGGACACACGTCGTTCTGCGTCGGGTCGCATGACCGGGGAGCCAGGGTCGGCCATCGCATGGCCGTGGACTGGCCGGACCGGGTCGAACGGCTCGCCGTGCTCGACATCGCGCCGACCCGCGAAATGTATCGCGACACGACCGACGGATTTGCCCGCACCTATTGGCACTGGTTCTTCCTGATCCGGCCGGCGCCGTTTCCCGAACGCATGATCGCGGCCGATCCGGACGCCTATTGGCGCGACAAATGCGGGGACGGGTCGGCCGGACTGACACCTTTCACTGAGGACGCGCTCGCCGACTATCTGGAAACCTTCCGCAATCCCGAAACCATTCACGCCGCATGCGAGGATTACCGGGCGGCCGCCAGCATCGATATCGAACACGACAATGCCGACGGCGACACGAAGCTTGCCTGCCCGCTGCTTGCCCTGTGGGGCAAGGCCGGCGCGATCGAGGCGCATTTCGATTGTCTGGCCCTGTGGCGCGAACGCGCCCTTGATGTGCGCGGCGAGGCCCTGCCGGGCGGCCATTATCTGGCCGAGGAAGTGCCCGATCTCGTAGCCGACCACTTCATCCGGTTCTTCAGCGAAGGAAAATCCGCGTGACCGCATCCAGAACCTATTCGATTGCAACCATTCCCGGTGACGGCATCGGCACCGAAGTCATCCCGGTCGGTCAGCGGGCAACCGAGGCGGTCGCCGCCCGGTTCGGTTTCGACGTCTCCTGGACCGAATTCGACTGGTCCTGCCAGCGATACACCGAAACCGGGCGCATGATGCCGGAGGACGGCATCGACCGGGTCAGGAAACACGATGCCATCTACCTGGGCGCTGTCGGCTGGCCGGGCGTGCCCGACCATGTCTCGCTCTGGGGCCTCCTTATTCCCTTGCGCCGCGAACTCGACCAGTACGCCAATGTGCGACCGGTTCGGCTCCTGAGGGGCGTCACCTCGCCGCTCGCGGGTCGCGGCCCTGAGGACATCGACTTCATCGTCGTGCGCGAAAACGTTGAAGGCGAATATTCCGAAATCGGCGGCAGACTCTACCGCGGCACCGACAACGAGACGGCGGTCCAGGAAGCCGTCTTCACGCGTCGCGGCGTCGACCGCATTCTCGATTATGCCTTCGAACTCGCCGCCAAACGCAAACGCCGGCACGTCACATCGGCGACCAAGTCGAACGGCATCGTGCACACCATGCCGTTCTGGGACGAGCGCTTTGCCGAAGCCGCAAAGCGCCATCCGGATATCGGCACGGCGCAGTTCCACATCGACATCCTGACCGCGCATTTTGTGCAGCACCCGGACTGGTTCGACGTGGTGGTCGGGTCAAACCTGTTCGGCGACATCCTGTCCGACCTCGGGCCGGCAGTCGCCGGATCGATCGGCATCGCACCGGCGGCGAACATCGATCCGACCGGCCGCAATCCGTCCATGTTCGAGCCGGTGCACGGCTCCGCGCCCGACATTGCCGGCAAGGGCATCGCCAATCCGGTCGCCGCGGTCTGGACGGCGGCGATGATGCTGGATCATCTCGGCGAACCGGACGCGGCCCAGGCTCTTGAAAGCGCCATTGAAGTCTCGCTTGAAAACGAGGCGACGCGGACCGGCGATCTCGGCGGCACCGCCACAACGGCGGAATCGGAGGCCGCGCTTCTTCGGGCGATCGGCTGAAAACTGCCGTTTAGGGACAACCCCGCGAAGCCCGAATCCAGTGAATCCATAGAATCCGGATCGCGACGTCGGAAGAGACTGTCGTCCCGGTCTGCCTTGTTCAGGAGGTGTCATGAAACGACTGGCGAACAAACGCTGCGTGATCACCGGCGCCGCCCGGGGCATCGGCGCCGCAATCGCCGAGGCATTTGTCGCCGAAGGCGCTGAGGTCACCGTAACGGACCGGAACGACGAAGCCGGTCGCACGACGGCGGCCCGGCTTGAAAGCCGCTATGTGTCGCTCGACGTTTCCAGGGAGGAGGACTGGGCGCGCCTCGCCGAGGACGTGCCGGCCATCGACGTTCTCGTCAACAATGCGGGCATGACCGGTTTCGAAAACGGGCCGGTCTCCCACGATCCCGAACACGCCACGCTTGCCGACTGGCGCGCCGTGCATGCGGTCAACCTCGACGGCACCTTTCTCGGTTGCCGCTACGCCATCGGTGCCATGCGGCACTCGGCATCCGCAGCGATCATCAACATCGCCTCGCGGTCCGGCATGGTCGGCATTCCGACAGCCGCGGCCTACGCCTCCTCCAAGGCAGCGATCCGCAACCATACCAAGACGGTCGCTCTGTATTGCGCCGAACAGGGCCTGCCGATCCGCTGCAACGTGATCAGCCCGGCCGCGATTCGCACGCCGATGTGGGAACCGATGCTCGGTACCGGTCCGGACCGCCTCGAACGCGAAAAGGCCTTCGTCAGCGACACGCCGTTGCGCCGCTTCGGCGAGCCTGGCGACATAGCAGCGCTCGCCGTGCTCCTGGCCTCCGACGAGGCAACCTACATGACCGGCGCGGAACTGACCGTCGACGGAGGCCTGCTTGCCGGTTCGGCCGCCACACCTGAAGCTGCCGATTGACGCCGATGGTCGGACCCACGGCCGCTTGCCCGCCCGAGAAAGGTGGTGATACCGTGGCCCCGGTTCCTGTCCGCCGCCACGGAGATTTCCCATGCGCTTGCTGTCCTCAGCCGTCCTTGCTGTTGTCCTTATCGCCGGATCCGGTGTCCCGCCCGCTGCGGCCGACACGATCGAATGGCGGTTCAACAACAATTACGCCCCGACACGACCGGAATCGGCGCATATCCGCAATCTTGCGGCCGATATCGAAAAACGAACAGACGGCCGCCTGAAAATCTCGGTGTCGGAAGGCGGCGCCATGGGCCTGAAAGATGCCGACGCGATCCGCTACATGCAGGCCGGAACGCCGGAAATGGCGTTCATCTGGCCGCCGTTTCTCGGCCGCGATGCCCCCGACATCGCCAATGTCTACGTGTTCGGCTTGATTTCCGGCGCCGAAGAGCATTTGAAGGCGCTGCCGGCGGTCAAGTCCGTGCTGAAAGAGGGGCTTGAAAAGCGCGGCATCGCCGTTGTCGGCTATATGGGTTTGTCAATCATCGATGCCTCGATCTTCTGCCGCGAACCGGTGCGTTCGCTCGATGAATTGAAAGGCGTGAAACTGCGCGTCGGCACCCGCGAACAAGTTGAGACCTTCACCAAGCTCGGCGTCGCCGCCCAGATCGTTCCGCAGAACGAATTGTACACCGCGTTGCAGACGGGCGTGATCGATTGCGCGCTCTATCCGGCCCGCTTTGCCGGTTCGATCTCGGTGCAGGAAGTCGCCCAGAACGCCACCTATATCGGCTTCCCGTTCCCGCCCGCGCCCTATGCCATGATGGTCAACAAGGCGAAGTGGGAGGCGCTGCCCGACGATCTGAAAGGCCATGTCAGCGATGCCATGGCGGCGCTGGAAGAGGCGAGCTTCAAGTTCGACAAGGATGCGATTGCCGAACAGGAAGCCCGCAAGAAGGTCGCCGGCCAGGGCGTTACCTGGCATCCGGATTTTTCCGCTGACGACCAGGCTGCGATCCGCGCCGCCGCCCTTGAAACCTGGGATGCCCTGGCCGCTGAAGCGGGCGGCGACGCGCCGGCCTACCGGCAGCGCGTTCTCGACGCTTTGCAGTGAGCGAGCGCCGCCAGCCCGGCGGCAGCCCGAAGCAAGAACCGGTCTGCAGGCCCGCCGGGCGCGGGCTCGCTCACTG
>JANQQB010000410.1 GCA_028285165.1 Rhodobiaceae bacterium | reverse complement strand
CGGCCGCTCGAACGTGTCCGGACCCTTGACGGCCGTGATATCGGAGACCTGCATGACATCGAGCAGGGCGGCGGCTCGCGGCATGACATTCTTGCCGTTTGCGGTCGCCGGCGCCAGGATCGCGTCATAGCTGCCCGCAAGGGATACGATCAGGCTGGCGACCGGTTCGGCGAGCATGTGCTCGAATTCGTCGCCATTTGCCAACAGCACCTTGGAAACGCCCTGGATCTGGGCCGCCTGTTCGGCGGCAGAGCGACAATCCTTGCCGACGACCAGAAGATGGATTTCGCCGCCGAGTTCGGCAGCCGCTGTTACGGTCTTGTGCGTTGCGTCATTGACGTCTGTGTTGTCGTGTTCGGCAATCACGAGTGTGGTCATTGTGCCCTCCTGATCGGCGGTTCTAGAGAACGCCGGCTTCGTTCTTGAGTTTGTCCACGAGTTCGGCAACCGAGTCGACTTTCACGCCGGCCTGGCGGGCCGGCGGCTCGACGGTTTCCAGAACCTTGAGACGCGGCGCGATATCGACGCCGTAATCCTCCGGCGCCTTGGTATCGAGCGGTTTTTTCTTCGCCTTCATGATGTTCGGCAGCGAGGCGTAGCGCGGCTCGTTCAGCCGCAGGTCGGTGGTCACGATTGCCGGCATCTTCAAGGCGACGGTCTGCAGGCCGCCATCGACCTCGCGCGTGACGTTGATCGTTTCGCCGTCGATCGCGATCCGCGACGCGAACGTGCCCTGCGACCAGCCGAGCAGCGCAGCCAGCATCTGGCCGGTCTGGTTGGAATCGTCGTCGATGGCCTGCTTGCCGACGATCACGAGGCCGGGCTGTTCTTCGTCGACAATGGCTTTCAGGATCTTGGCGACCGCGAGCGGTTCAACCAGGTCGTCGGTCTTGACGAGGATGCCCCGGTCCGCGCCCATGGCCAGGGCCGTGCGGATCGTTTCCTGTGCCTGTTGCGGGCCGATCGAAACAGCGACGATTTCCGTGACCGTTCCGGCTTCCTTCAACCGGATAGCCTCTTCGACCGAAATCTCGTCGAACGGATTCATCGACATTTTCACGTTGGCAAGGTCCACGCCCGACCCATCAGCCTTAACCCGCACTTTAACGTTGTAGTCGATCACCCTTTTCACCGGCACCAAGATCTTCATTTGTTTGTCCTTTTACTGAACCGCGTGACGGTCCCGGCCGGGACGCCGCGTTTCCTGCGTTTCGCGTGTCTTGACTAGTTTGGTGGGCTTCCGCGCGCCGCGTGATCGGCGGTCCGCGCATGGCGTCTAATCGAGCGCAGCGGACACTAAATACGCGGCAAATTCCTGTCAACACGGGCCGCCACCGGGCGGACCGGCGGAGATTTTAGCGGACACGCGCGCGGGTCCGATGCGGATTACGACGGCGATCGGTCGAAAAGCGGCGTGCCCGGTCGGCGCAGCACGACGATCAGGATCGCTCCGGCAAAAAGCCCGCCGACATGCGCGATCCATGCAATGGCGCCGCCGCTCTGTGTGAACAGCGAATAGAACTGCAACAGCACCCAGGCCCCCAACAGCCATTGAGCCCGCAATTGCAATGGCAGCCAGGCAAAGGCCAGGACCCAGAGCTTCACTTTCGGATGCAGCATGAGATAGGCCGCCACGACTCCGGACACGGCGCCCGACGCACCGATCAGCGGCGCATCGGATCCCGGAAAGGCCCAGACATAGGCCAAGCCACCGGCCACGGCACAGGCGGCGTAGAAGAACGCAAACCGCACGTGTCCCATCGCGTCCTCGACATTGTCGCCGAACACCCACAGGAACAGCATGTTGCCGACGAGATGCATCACATCGCCGTGCAGGAAGGCATAGGTTACCAGCGAAAACCCGTCGGGCAGGACGGCAATTTCCGACGGCAGCACGGCGCGATCGTTGACCACCGACGGGATGGTTCCGAACTGGTAGACGAATTGTCGGGCCTCCATGTCGACGGCGCCCACCTGAAAGACGGCATAAACGACCACACTGGCTGCCAGGATCAGCCACGTCACAATCGGTTGGTCGATGCGCTTCAGGGAATTGGCGTCATGCAAGGGAACAAACACGGCCCGTCGCTCCTGCGTTCGGCTTTTCTAGGGATCGGACAACGCGCGCCGGCGATTTCGCCCGGTGTCAGCGGTTCTTGCCCGGAACCCAGAGAATATCGGCCTCGCCCTTGTCGTTTGTCCACCGTGCGGCGACGAAAAAGAAGTCTGAAAGACGATTGATGTACTTAAGCGCCGCGTCGGAAACCTTTTCGCCTTCCGTCTGGCTCAGCGCCACCATAAGCCGCTCCGCCCGGCGGGAAACCGTCCGGCAGACGTGCAAATGGGCGGAAGCGGGACTGCCGCCCGGCAATACGAAGGATTTCAGCGGCTGCAGATCCGCATTGAGGAGGTCGATCTCGCTTTCCAACCGCTCCACTTGCTCGGGCGTGACGCGCAGCGGCTCATAGCCGAGCGGTTCGTCGCTTTCCGGTGTCGCGAGATCGGCACCCAGATCAAACAGATCGTTCTGGATCCGGCCGAGCATGGCGTCCAGATCCGGATGGTGCGGTGCAACGGCGAGGCGGGCGACACCTGTCTGCGAATTGGTTTCGTCGACTGTCCCGTAGGCGGCAACACGCGTATCGGATTTCAGCCGCCTTTCGCCGGTTCCGAGCGCTGTGTCGCCCTGGTCTCCGGTCTTGGTGTAGATCTTGTTCAGTGTAACCACGCGTCCGCCTCACATCCGTTCCGGCAACACGCCGGGATCCAATCTGCGTCCGGATATAGGGCGCGCGGACGGCCGAGTCAGAATTTGTACCCGACGCGGACGCCGAAATTCGTCAGGCCATCGTTCTGGGAACACAGCCCGGCATTCGACAGGTGTTCGACCGTGCCGAGCACCGTGAACCGATCGAAAGCGAGGCCGATGGATCCGGATTCGCGGAATGCCAGCGGACATCCGAGCGCTTGGCGATCAGGCCCGGCATTGTCGTGCTCACCGTTGTGGACGCCGCCGCCGAAGGTTCCTTCCAGGAAAAGCGGTCCGTAGACCGGCAATTGCCAGGTCAGGCCGGCATAGGCCACACTCGTGTCGCCGGTCACGTTGATGTTGCCGCCGACATGAACACGCGGCAGCAGGAGCGCATTGATATAGGTGTTGCCGAAATCGTGCGAAATGAACTGCGAGAAGATCGCTTCGAACTGGACGATAGCGCCACGTTCCGCCTGGTCCGGATTGGTGTAATAGGCACCGGCGCGCACTTCGTCGATGAACGGCACATCGAACGGATTGGGCGGCGGATCTCCGAAATCGGCGGCAGTCACGTTCGCCGGGCCATGCAGGAAGGTCAATGCAGCCAGGGCCAGTCCGGCAAAAAGTCTTTTCAGGCCAAATCGATAGTCCGTCACGTCCGTACCCTTTCCGGCCGTGCCTTGCGGCATCGACCGGTCTCTCGCCTGCGCACTGGCGCATCCGATCCGCGGCGAATCGACGCGATCGGTCCCCGTTCCACCTGACTTCCTTAGCGGAACATCGGTCGACAGACCATTAAAAGGCTCGGGTCCAGGCATTTAAGGATGGGGCTGTTGCCGAGAGTCAACACTCCGCATCAGGTGACGAAACCGGCAAGCGACCGCGGGAACCGGTCAGCCCGACGATTGGCGCACGAAAATCGCTGCCATGATGACGACGATGGCAACGGCCTGCAGGATCACGCGCCAGCGCATGAGCTTCTGAGAGGTGTTGGCGCTGTTGTTGCGCATCATGTTCCGCAGCCCCAGCAGAAGTACGATGGCAACGGCGCCGATCGCGATCGGCACGAGCGCATTGAGGATCTGGGGCATGGGCGTGGCAGCCTTTCGATTTGTCGGCGGAAGCGAAGGACGTCGCCAAGACGGCACGTCCCGCATGCCGCCTCCGTCAAAGCCTTCGCAACATGGCCCACTGCAGGTACGCGGCTGCAGGGGCTCTGTCAAAGGCGGGATACGCGGTTGCGGGGCGAACGGATCGCGCCTCTCATTGCGAATCGGAGATCTTGGCGGCCAGTCGGTCCAGCGCCCGGGTCGGCAACAGGCGGCGCAATCCGTCCATGACAAAGGTCGGCGTCGTCACCTGATAACGCGGTTTCGGACGCGGATGTTCAACCGCGTGGATCAATCGCTCGAGCACCGCTTCCGGTCCGAGCTTGAAGCGGCTTTCGCCGCCGTCCTGCAAGTGGCGTTTGCGCCGCTCGTAGGCATCGCGGAAGGCCGAGGCCTCCGCATCGATGTTCTGGTCGAATGCCCGGACAGCATTTTCGGTGAAGCGCGTTTCAATCGGTCCTGGTTGGATCAGGCTGACGAAGATACCGCTGCCCCGCAATTCCAGGCGCAGGCAGTCGGTGAGGCCTTCCAGCGCGTATTTGCTGGCCACGTAGGCGCCGCGAAACTTCAGTCCGACAAAGCCGAGCACTGAGGAGCACTGCACGATGCGGCCGGCACCTTGCCGCCGCATAACGGGCACGACCCGACGGGTGAGATCGTGCCAGCCGAAGAAGTTGGCCTCAAACTGGGCACGCAATACGTCCGGGCGCAGATCTTCGACGGCGCCCGGCTGCCCGTAGGCACCATTGTTGAAGAGCGCCGTCAACCCGCCGCCGGTCTTCGCCAGAACCGTGTCCAGGCAGGCTGCGATCGAATCCGGATCGCCGTAATCGAGCACGATCGCGGTGAGGCCCGCGGCCTCCAGCGCCGCGCAATCCTCGGCGGATCGGGCCGTGGCAAACACCGTCCAACCACGCCCTTTCATGCCAAGCGCACAGGTGTGGCCAATTCCCGACGAGCACCCGGTGATCAATATCGTTCTGTCCACGCCGCCTCCGCGTTCGGGCCGGATCCTGAGAACCCGATCGCCCCGTCTGGTCAAAACCGTGCATTCGGATAAACAGAAGGAGACGCGACCCGGCAAGCAAAAACCGACGGACCCGCCGCGACGCATATCGTCGCCGACGCATCCGATTGCGGTCGCTCAATGGAGGAAGACGGCATGGCCCGCAGATCCGACAAGAAGGACCGCCTCGTGCATGCGGCGGCCGACCTTTTCTGGGAAAAGGGCTTCGATGCGACGTCGCTGGCCGACATCGCCAAGAGCGCCGGAATCCCGCTCGGAAATGTCTACTATTACTTCAAGACCAAGGTGCACATTGCCCGGGCCGTTGCTGACCTGTTCGTCGCCCAGAGTCGGGAACTCGTTCACGACCTGGACCGCCAGGCCGGTTCGGCCTTTGAACGGCTGGATCGATTTATCGACATTCTCGACACCTTGACTGACGCCAGAACCCGGCGCGGTTGTCCGATCTCCCGCGGTGCCGCGGATTTCAAACGCCACGACAAGGACGCCGCCGCTCAAAGCGCCGATGCCCTGACCGTGCTGGAGAGGTGGCTGGAGGACACCTTGCGCGAGGCCGGCCTACCCGATCCAAAGGCGCGCGCCCGGAACATCATCACGACCTGGCAGGGTGCGATAGCCCTCTCGCATGCCTATGGGTCGTCGGACTACCTCACGACCACGCTGACCGAATTGCGCGCCACGATCCGCTCACCCGGCCGCTGACCCGCGCCGCTTTCTCACCGCCGTGCGGTGATCAGATAGTTCACGTCGAGGTCGCGAGCAGACAGCCGCCAGCCGCCGCTCAAGGGATCATAGATGATCCCCGCCGTGTCGACCACGCTGAGGCCGCCCGCATGGATCGCCCGTTCGAATTCCGACGGGCGCACGAATTTCTGGAAATCATGCGTTCCGACCGGCAACCAGCGCATGACGCGCTCCGCGCCGACAATGGCAAGGGCATAGGATTTCAGGGTGCGGTTGAGCGTCGATCCGATGAACAGGCCGTCAGGGCCGACCAGCGCCGCACACGTGGCAACGAAGGCCGGCACGTCGGTGACATGTTCAACGACTTCAAGCGCCGTCACACAATCGAAATGCTCGCCCTCGGCTAGCAAAGCCTCCGCGGTCGTCGCCCGATAATCAACGGAGACCCCGGTCTGCTGAGCATGGGCCCGGGCCACGCCGATCGTCTTTTCCGAAGGATCGATGGCCGTGACACGCGCACCCTGACGGGCGAGCGGCTCGGCCAGGAGGCCGCCGCCGCAACCGATATCGAGGAGCCGCAAGCCGTCGAGCGCGCCGGACGCGCGTCGATCGCGCTGGAAGTGATCGCACAGACGGGACCGGATATAGTCCAGACGAACCGGGTTGAGGCGGTGCAACGGTTTGAACTTGCCGTTCGGGTCCCACCAGTCCTCAGCAATAGCGGAAAACCGCGCCAGTTCCTCGGCACTCACGGACGGCTGAGCGTCGGAAGCGGCGGTCTGCGGCGTGCCGGTCATGATATCGATCCTCCGATAGGCCGGCGACACCTGAGCCGCCGGGCGCGGACCCGTGCATACCTCCACGGTCGGCCTGTTGCGGAGCGTGCCGGATCCCTGTATGCAACCGCCTTCATCGCGCGTGTTCGCCTTCCAGCCGCATTCGAAACGAAATCCATGGCACGTCTGGCAATGAAATTCGGCGGCACATCGGTTGCCGACCTTGATCGTATTCGCAACGTAGCCCGTCATGTCAAACGAGAAGTTGACGCGGGCAACGAAGTGGCCGTGGTGGTTTCCGCCATGGCCGGCAAGACCAACGAACTGGTCCGGCTGTGTCGGGAGGCTGCTCCGCTGCACGATGCGCGCGAATACGATGCGATCGTGTCGTCCGGCGAACAGGTGACCAGCGGCCTGCTTGCGATCGTGCTTCAATCGATGGGCATCGATGCCCGGTCCTGGCTGGGATGGCAGATCGCCTTACACACCGATGAAGCCCACGGTTCGGCCCGCATCCAGTCGATCGAATGCGATATGTTGCGCCAGCGCCTCGCCGCCGGTCAGGTTGCTGTTGTCGCCGGCTTTCAGGGGTTGGGACCCAACAACCGTGTGACGACGCTCGGGCGCGGCGGATCCGATACCAGCGCCGTCGCGCTTGCCGCGGCCATCGAAGCGGACCGCTGCGACATCTATACCGATGTCGATGGCGTCTACACCACCGATCCGCGCATCGTGCCGAAGGCGACGCGGCTCGACCGTGTCTCATACGAGGAAATGCTGGAACTCGCGTCGCTTGGGGCCAAGGTCCTGCAGGTTCGCTCGGTCGAACTGGCCATGGTGCACTCGGTTCCGGTCTTCGTGCGTTCCAGTTTCGGGGACCCCGATGCCCAGGGTCTCTCCGGTGCCAATCTGCCGGACGGCACGTTGATATGCGATGAGGAAGAAATCGTGGAAAAGCAAAATGTTACGGGCATTGCCGCGTCGAAGGACGAGGCTCAGATCTCGCTCCGCAACGTGCCGGACAAACCCGGTGTCGCCGCCAGTGTCTTCGTTCCGCTTGCCGAGGCTCACATCAATGTCGACATGATCGTGCAAACGATATCCGCCGACGGGTCGACGGCCGACATCACCTTCACCGTTCCGGCCACGGATTACGACCGCTCGCTGTCGGTTCTGGAATCCGCCTCTGCGGATATCGGATTTCAGTTGCTGGAAGGCGCCGAAGACGTCGTCAAGATTTCGATCGTTGGCGTCGGCATGCGCTCGCATGCCGGTGTGGCGGCGGAAGCCTTTCGGGCGCTCGCCGACAAGGGCATCAACATCCGGGCGATCACAACGTCCGAAATCAAGATCAGCGTGCTGATCGATTCGGCCTATACGGAGCTTGCGGTTCGCTCCCTGCATTCGGTATACGGACTGGATGACGTTTAGCGGTGCTTTGAGGCGCACCCACCCATTCGAGGTCTGCAAGGCACGCTCGGCCTCCCGGCGGGGCAGGCCGGCGGCCGTCGACATGTCGCAAGGATCCCCTTTATGATCCGAGGGTCACTGGCCGGTCCTCGCCTGCTTTTGCGCCGTCTGCGCGAAGTCATGGCAGAGCCGATCGGCGCGCAGGAACGGCTGGACAAGATCGTCGCGCACATCGCCGCCAACATGGTTGCGGAAGTCTGCTCGGTCTACATTCTGCGTGCGGACGATGTCCTTGAATTGTTCGCCACCGAAGGACTGAAGCCGGAAGCCGTGCACCAGACCGGTCTGCGCATCGGCGAAGGTCTGGTCGGCGTGATCGCCGACGAGGCGCGCCCGCTCAATCTGCGCGACGCGCAATCGCATCCCTCCTTCGCCTATCTGCCGGAAACCGGGGAAGAGGAATACCATTCGTTCCTCGGCGTTCCGATCCTGCGGGCCGGGCGCACGCTGGGCGTACTCGTTGTCCAGAACCGCGCGCACCGAACCTATATCGACGAGGAGATGGAGGCGCTGCAGACCACGGCGATGGTCATCGCGGAGATGATCGCGACCGGCGAGTTGCAGGGCCTGCAGACCCAGGGCTCGGAACTGGACATGAAACGTCCGCTGGCCCTGCACGGTCTGTCGCTGTCGGAAGGCATCGGGCTCGGCCATGTCGTGCTGCACGAGCCGCGGGTGGTTGTCCGCAACCTGATTGCGGAGGACGTGGAAACCGAGCTCGAAAGGCTTGAGAAGGGCATCCGGGAAATGCGCATGTCGGTTGACGACATGCTGGCACGCGGTGAAGTCGCGCATATGGGCGAACACCGCGAGGTGCTCGAAGCCTATCGCATGTTTGCCCACGATCGAGGCTGGGTGGCCAAGCTCGAGGATGCCGTACGCAACGGTCTGACGGCCGAGGCGGCGGTCGAGCGTGTGCAATCCGACACCCGGGCCCGCATGTTGCGCCAGCGCGATCCTTATCTGCGCGAACGCCTGCATGATCTGGACGACCTGGCCAACCGTCTGCTCCGGCTGCTGGTCGACCGGGACGACAAGGAGCAAGGCGGCCTTTACCGCGACACCGTTCTGGTCGCCCGCAATATGGGCCCGGCCGAACTCCTGGACTACGATCTGGATCGGCTGCGCGGCGTCATCCTGGAGGACGGCGGCCCGACGAGCCACGTATCGATCGTCGCCAAGGCCCTCGGCCTGCCTTCGCTCGGCCAGATCAAGGGCATCGTCTCGCTGGTGGAAACCGGCGACCCGATTATCGTCGATGCGGATTCGGGCGAAGTGCATATCCGCCCTCAAAGCGACGTTGAAGCGGCGTACAGCGAGAAGGTCCGCCTGCGGGCCCGTCGGCAGGCTCAGTACCGGCGCTTGAAAAACAAGCCGGCAATCACCCGGGACGGCACCGAGATCACCCTCATGATCAATGCCGGCCTGCCATTCGACATGCCGCATCTTGAAGAAACCGGCGCGCGCGGCGTCGGGCTGTTCCGGACCGAGCTGCAATTCATGATTTCCGCGAGCCTGCCGCGGTTGCGCGAACAGCAGGCGTTCTATGAACGGATCCTGGAAGAGGCCGGCGACCGGCCCGTGGTCTTCCGCACTCTGGACGTCGGTGGCGACAAGGTTCTGCCCTATCTTGACGCGATTCCGGAGGAAAACCCCTCAATGGGCTGGCGGGCAATCCGCTTGGGGCTCGATCGGCCGGCCCTGTTCCGCACCCAGATTCGGGCGCTGCTGCGCGCCGCCGCAGGACGGGACTTGCGCGTCATGCTGCCGATGGTGGCCGATGTCTCGGAAATCCGCCTGGCGCGCGAACTCGTCGAACGGGAGATCCGCTTCGCCCGCAACCACAACCACAAAATCGCCGAATCGATCCGTCTCGGCGCCATGCTCGAAGTCCCCTCGCTGCTGTTCCAGCTTGAGGAATTGATGACTGTGGCCCAGTTCGTGTCGGTGGGAACCAATGACCTGTTCCAGTTCATGATGGCCGCGGACCGGGGAAATCCTCGTGTTTCCGGTCGTTTCGACACCTTGAATCCGTCCTTCCTGCGCGCCCTGAAGAAGATCGCGGACGCGGCGAAGCAGGCGCACATTCCCTTGACCCTGTGCGGTGAGATCGCCGGGCGCCCGCCGGAGGCGATGGCCCTGCTGGCGCTTGGCTACCGGTCGATATCCATGTCACCGGCCGGGATCGGCCCGATCAAGGCGATGGTCCTGCAACTGGATCTCGCCCGGTTGACGGCCCGCTTGCTGCCGCGTCTCGAACCGGCCGGACGCGAGGCCGATATCCGGGCGTTCCTTCAAGACTTTGCCGAAGACAACGGTCTGTCGATCTGATGCCGATACGTCAATAGAGCCGCAATCCATGTTTGCCCGCGAAAAACTCGACGCCCTGCTCGACCGGTTCGATATCATCGAACAGACGATGGCGAGCAATCCGGATGCGGAAACCTATGTGCGGCTAAGCCGGGAATACGCAGAACTGGAGCCGGTCGTCGGCAAGATCCGCGAGCTCGATGCCAAACAAAGCGAATTGGCCGACTTGCGCGCCCTGAGCACCGACCAAGACACGGATGCGGAAATGCGGGAGCTTGCTGAGGCGGAAATCCCGGACCTGGAGGCCTCGCTCGAAACGCTGGGCGCAGATCTGCAGATCCTGCTCCTGCCGAAAGACGCCGCCGATGAAAAGAACGCGATCCTGGAGATCCGCGCCGGGACGGGAGGCGACGAGGCAGCGCTGTTCGCCGGCGACCTGTTTCGCATGTACCAGCGCTATGCCGAGGGTCGCGGCTGGAAGGTCAATGTCATGAATGTCAGCGACGGCGATGCCGGCGGCTACAAGGAGATCATTGCCGAAATCAAGGGCCAGGGCGTGTTCTCCCGGTTGAAGTTCGAGTCCGGCGTACACCGGGTTCAGCGTGTGCCACAGACCGAATCCGGTGGCCGCATCCATACCTCTGCGGCAACGGTCGCCGTGCTTCCGGAGGCTGACGACGTCGACATCGATATCAGCCCCGAAGACATCCGCATCGACACCATGCGCTCGTCAGGCGCCGGCGGTCAGCACGTCAACACCACCGATTCCGCGGTCCGGATCACGCACCTGCCGTCCGGCATCGTTGTGCTTCAGAGCGAGAAATCGCAGCACCAGAACCGGGCACGGGCGATGCAGATCCTGCGTGCCCGCCTTTACGACATGGAACGTCAGAAGGCCGCCGACGAGCGCGCCGAAGCCCGTCGCGGCCAGGTCGGTTCCGGCGACCGTTCGGAACGCATCCGCACATACAATTTCCCGCAAGGACGCGTTACCGATCACCGGATCAATCTGACCTTGTACAAACTCGATCAGGTCCTGGAAGGCGAAGGCGTCGACGATATCGTCGACCCGCTGATCGCGGATCATCAGGCCAGCCTTCTCGCTGCCGAAAATGTCTGAACGCCGGACGCTGGCCCGCGACCGCAGCGATCGACAGGAAACGGTCGGCGCGCTCTATCGCCGGGTTCGCGACCGGTTCCGGCAATCGCGCCTGACCACCCCAGATCTCGATGCAAGACGGCTGGTTTGCCATGCCACCGGTCTGTCGACGGCCGGGCTGGTTGCGGATCCGGACCGGCAGCTCGATGCGGAAGACGGAATTCGGGCAGACGATCTGGTCGTCCGGCGGCTCGCCGGCGAATCCGTTGCCCGTCTGACCGGTGAACGCGACTTCTGGGGTCGGCCCTTCGAGATCACTGCTGAAACGCTGGAACCCCGCCCGGACACGGAAACGCTGATCGAGGTTGTTCTTTCCCGGGTCGGCGCTGAACTGGCGCCCCATGCGACCGTCCTCGATATCGGCACCGGGTCGGGCATCCTTGCAACGACACTTCTGGCGGAATGTTCGCGCATGACGGCACTGGCCATCGATATCAGTCCGGATGCGATCGCTGTTGCGCGGCGCAATGCCGATCGCCATGGCGTCGGCGGGCGCTGCCGGTTTGCGTGCATGTCCTATTTCGACGCGCTGTCCGGCCGTTTCGATCTCATCGTCTCCAATCCGCCCTACATTCCGACAGCAGACATCGAGACCCTGGCGCCGGAAGTCGCCGGCCACGATCCGCGCATTGCGCTTGATGGCGGCGCCGATGGTCACACAGCCTTTCGCAGGATTTTTTCCCAGGCGCATAGCCACCTGAACCCAGGCGGACTGCTTCTGGTTGAAATCGGATTCGATCAGGCCGGAACGGTTTCGGACCTTGCGCGCACCAACGGATTCGCTGTCCGTTCGACTGTAAAAGATCTTGAAGGCCGGGATCGCGCGGTTCTGGCATTGTTGCCATAAGACGACACCTCCGACACAATTCTGCTCCAACTCGCAACAAAAGCCTTGCAAAAATCCGCCGGTTCCCGCTAACGTCGTCATACCGAATTCATGGTGCCGACCGATACTGACGGTGACTGAACGGACAAACAGGTCCTGAGAGCAATAGACGTATCAGGCGCCATTTGCGGACCAATCAGGGATCCAGCTCCGGAGCAGTTTCTTCCAGGCGAACGTGCCGGAGGGGGCAAAAACTGCTCGGACTCAAGAGGCGATAGGACGGTCTGACCGGAAAACCGGGTTCGTTTTCCTCGACCGTTTCGGAGTTTAACGGCTGTCGTGATTTGACCGACCGGAATGCAGGCGACGTGTCTGCTTTCAGGTCCCAGAGTGTCGGCGCTGACAGCGTTTCGAGACAATACCGCAGGGGCGATGGCGCGGCGAAAGTCACGCTCCGCCAATCGTAGGGTATTGAATGCCGATCGACGGCAGAACCCACACGCAGGCTGAGTGCCAGTTTCTAAAAATGAGACTAACTATCCTATGAGACAATCGAACCAAAACAAGCGGATGCGCAATCGCAACCGCAAGGGCCCCAATCCGCTAACAAAAACCTACGAATCGAACGGGCCGGACGGAAAGATCCGAGGAACGGCTCTGAGCATTGCAGAAAAGTACATTCAGGCGTCGCGCGACGCGAGCGCGGCCGGTGACCGGATCAAAGCGGAAAATCTGCTGCAGCACGCGGAACACTACAATCGCATCGTCGCGGCAGCGCAGGCACACAACCAGCCGGCACAGACACGCGAACAGGACAATCGGCCGGAAGCGGAGGCGTCCGAGGACTCTCTTCCGCAATTTCTCTCCCAACCGGCCATTTCAGACCCGGATACGCCGCAGCCCGTAGTGGATCATTCACAGCAATTGGCCAACGGCGTCGCAAACGGCAAGATCCCCAACGGGGTCAAGGTTGATGTCGAAGCGACAGCTTCGGGACCGGAAGCGGCGATTGCCGTGGAAGGCGCGGACGGCCAAACCGAACAGGCCGAAGACGCCCCGGCGCCTCGCCGCCGCGCCCGCGGACGGCCCCGCGCACCGAGACGGGCGCCGCTGCAACCCTCCGCAATCGTTGCCGAGGTCAGCAACAGGGATGGCGAAAAGCCGTCCGGCGAGCCGTCTGGAACCGATTCCTCCGAGACCTGATAGATGCCGGCGGTCGGTAGCCGGCACATTGCGACGTCATCAAGAAACCCGGTGGGCCTCGTCCCGTCGGCTGGAGCCTCACTGTGCGCACGCGTCATTGGCGTGAACCGCACGCTGGTGCCCGCATGACCACGAAACAATCGGCGCCGGGTATATTGGGACCATATGGTTCGGCGCGCTCTCTGCGGAACGGTCCATCCTCTTGATCTCAGATCGTTCCGGGCTGTCCCGGATCGCACGCGATCCGCAGCCGGCACCTTTCGACACGCCTCCCCTTCTGTGATGGAAATGCAACACTATATGTAGGAGGCGACTGCGCCATTTGGGCGGTCGGAACGGACACCGGGCTCGGGCCGAAACGGGCGAACCCGATGGGCTAGGAGGACAGAATGAATCTTGAAAAGTATACGGATCGGGCGCGCGGTTTCGTGCAGTCCGCCCAAACGCTTGCGCTCAGTCGCGGACACCAGCAATTCACGCCCGAACATATCCTGAAAGTCCTGCTCGACGATCCGGAAGGGCTTTCGGCCAATCTGATCGAAAGAGCCGGCGGTCGACCGGCAGACGCCTTGGCCGAAATCGATCGCGCGCTCGACAAGATGCCTCAAGTGGAAGGCGGCGGCGCCAGCGGTCTCTACCTTGCCGCGCCCTTGGCGCGCATATTCGATTCAGCGGAAAAACTGGCCACCAAGGCAAAGGATTCGTTTGTCACCGTGGAGCGTCTGCTGCTTGCGTTGGCAATCGAAAAGGATACCGAAACCGCGCGCATCCTTCAGGACGCCGGCATTACGGCCAACAGCCTGAACGCAACGATCAATGAAATTCGCAAGGGTCGCACCGCCGACAGCGCATCGGCTGAGAACCAGTACGACGCACTCAACAAATATGCCCGCGATCTGACCGAAGCCGCCCGTGACGGCAAGCTCGACCCCGTAATCGGCCGAGACGAGGAAATCCGCCGATCCATTCAGGTCCTGTCGCGACGGACCAAGAACAATCCTGTTCTCATCGGCGAGCCGGGCGTCGGAAAGACCGCCATCGCCGAGGGCCTTTCGCTGCGCATCGTCAACGGTGACGTGCCGGAATCCTTGAAAGACAAATCCCTTCTGGCCCTCGACATGGGCGCGCTGATCGCCGGCGCAAAATACCGCGGCGAATTCGAGGAACGGCTGAAGGCCGTCCTGTCTGAAATCGAAGCCGCAGAAGGCCGCATCATCCTGTTCATCGATGAGATGCACACCCTTGTCGGCGCCGGCAAGGCGGACGGGGCAATGGATGCCTCCAACCTCTTGAAGCCGGCCCTGGCGCGCGGCGAACTGCATTGTGTCGGCGCGACCACGCTGGACGAGTACCGCAAGCATGTCGAAAAGGACGCGGCCCTTGCACGCCGTTTCCAACCGGTCTTCGTGTCGGAGCCGACGGTCGAAGACACGATTTCCATCCTGCGCGGCCTGAAGGACAAATATGCCGTCCACCATGGCGTGCGCATTACGGATTCATCCCTTGTCGCCGCCGCCACCTTGTCGAACCGGTACATCACGGATCGGTTCCTGCCGGATAAGGCCATCGACCTTGTCGATGAGGCCGCTGCCCGCCTGCGCATGCAGGTGGATTCCAAGCCGGAGGAACTGGACGAACTCGACCGGCGGATCATACAGCTCAAGATCGAGCGCGAGGCGCTGAACAAGGAAACCGACCAGGGCTCCCAGGATCGGCTGGAAAAGCTGGAAAAGGAACTCCTCGATCTGGAATCGAAATCATCCCTCCTGAGCGAGAGATGGCAGGCTGAAAAAGCCAAACTGTCCTCGGCCCAGGATATCAAACGCGAACTGGAAGACGCCCGGATCGCTTTGGAGAACGCCCAGCGCGACGGCGATCTGGCGCGGGCCGGGGAGCTTATGTACGGACAGATCCCGGAACTGGAAAAGCGGCTGACCGAGGTCGAATCGGCAGAAGAACAGGGCACGATGATGGAGGAGGCGGTGACCGCCGATCACGTCGCCCAGGTCGTGTCACGCTGGACCGGCATCCCGGTCGACAAGATGCTGGAAGGCGAAAAGGAAAAACTCCTTCGTATGGAAGACGAACTCGCCAACCGGGTCGTCGGCCAGGCGGAAGCCGTCCATGCCGTGTCGACTGCCGTCCGCCGTGCCCGCGCCGGTCTGCAGGATCCGAACCGGCCGATCGGTTCGTTTCTGTTCCTCGGTCCGACCGGTGTCGGCAAGACCGAACTCACCAAGGCTCTTGCCGAATTCCTGTTCGATGACGAAGCCGCCATGGTGCGCATCGACATGTCGGAATACATGGAAAAGCATGCCGTCGCCCGCCTGATCGGCGCGCCTCCCGGCTATGTCGGCTATGAAGAAGGCGGCGCGTTGACGGAAGCCGTGCGTCGCCGGCCCTATCAGGTCGTGCTGTTTGACGAGATCGAAAAGGCGCACGGCGATGTGTTCAACGTGCTGCTGCAGGTTCTGGATGACGGCCGGCTTACCGACGGCCAGGGTCGCACGGTCGATTTCCGCAACACGTTGATCATTCTGACGTCCAACCTCGGGGCGGAATTCCTGGCCAACCAGGGCGAGGACCAAACGGTCGACGCCGTGCGCGACGATGTCATGGCCGTGGTCAAGGCGCATTTCCGGCCGGAATTCCTGAACCGGCTGGACGAGATGCTGCTGTTCCAGCGTCTGAAGCGGTCGGAAATGGGCATGATCGTCGACATTCAGTTGAAACGGCTTGACGCGCTCTTGGCGGATCGGAAGATCACGCTGTCGCTGGATCAGTCTGCCCGCGACTGGCTCGCCGAACGCGGATACGATCCGGTCTACGGCGCCCGTCCGCTGAAACGGGTCATTCAGAAGCAGCTACAGGATCCGCTGGCCGAGCGTATCTTGGCCGGCAGCATTGGCGACGGCGATCATGTACAGGCAAGTGCGGCCGGCGACAGGCTGCTTTTTTCTTCCGAGCCGGATACCGCAACCGAAGCGGCATGACCCATCGGGACCGGGCGGTGTCCGCCCGGCCGGTCCCTCCGCTCAATTGGTTTCGTCAGGCAGGACCGGCAGCGGATAGACGTCGATGCCTTCCTCGCGCAGGCTTTCGGCATCCTGGACGGTCGATTCGCCGTAAATTCCGCGTTCTTCGGCTTCGCCGTAGTGGATTTTGCGGGCCTCTTCGGCAAAGTCCTTGCCGACATAGTCCGCATTCTGCGTGATCTGAGCTTTCAGACGCCGCATGGTGTCGACCAACTCGGCCATCTTCGGATCCGGAGCCGCCAGCGCAACGCCGGTATCGGCCTCCGCATTGACCGGATGGGCCGGCGGGGCGGATTTTTGTTTGGATGTCGACACTGCCGGCGCCATCAGCGCCTTGCCGACCTGCACCGACTGACAATGCGGACAGGCCACGAAGCCGCGTTTGACCTGGGTTTCGAAATCATCGGAACTCTTGAACCACGCTTCGAACTGGTGGTCCCGGTCGCATTCCAGCGTATAGAGAATCACGACACCGCCCTCAGAGCATTGTCCGGCGCATCCGGACTTGCGTCGAACGGCCTGCCGTTTGCCAGGGACGGGACCCGCTGCCGGGTTTCGACGACACGCGCGGTATCGATGACGGCGACGGCGTATCCCGGTTCGTCGTGCGCCAATTCGGCAAGCACTTCGCCCCAGGGATCGATGATAAGACTGTGACCGAACGTGCTCCGGCCGTCTTCGTGATCGCCGCCCTGCGCGGCCGAGACGACAAAGCACCCGGTTTCGATGGCCCGTGCCCGTTGCAGAATATGCCAATGGGCCTGTCCGGTCTGGCGCGTGAACGCAGCCGGGATCGCCAGGACCTGCGCGCCGGACTGCGCCAACGTGCGATACAGGTGCGGAAACCGCACGTCATAGCAGATCGACAGGCCCAGCCGACCCCACGGCAGGTCCGCCACGACGGCATGATCGCCGGGTCGGTAGACCTTCGATTCCCGGTAGCTTTCGCCGCCTTCGAGATCGACATCGAACATATGGATCTTGTCATACCGGGCCACGATCGTCCCCGTCGGTCCGATCAGGTAGGCACGGTTCGCCGCACGTGCGCTTTCAAGGCGGATGGACATCGAGCCGACATGCAGCCAGATCTTCAAGTCCTGCGCCAGCGCACACAGGCGCGCCAGACCGCGATTGCCCTGTTCGTCCTCGATCGCATCGAACAGACGGCTCGATTTCAATTCGACGATATTCGTCATTTCGGGCGTCTGGACATATTGGGCGCCATCGGCAGCCGCGGCCCGAATGAGTTTTTCCGCGTCCGAAATGTTTCGGTCGATGTCCGTACCGGAACGCATCTGAACGACGGCAGCGCGAAACTCTGTCATGACTTTGTCCGTAACCACCCCTGCGGCCCGGCTTTCCGTTGCGGATCAGCGAGCCCGTTATTAGACGTCAAAGGACCTTATCCTCAAACGGCGACCAATTGGTCAAGTTTTCCCGCACTCTCAAGTTCGAACAGATCATCGCATCCGCCGATATGGCGCTCGCCGATGAAGATCTGGGGAAACGTTGTACGGCCGCCGGCCCGCTGGATCATTTCCTGCCGCTTCGCCTGGTCTCCGGTCGCGTCGATCTCCTCAAAAGCCACCCCCTTTTTATCGAGAAGGTTTTTCGCCGCGGAGCAAAAACCGCACCATTGGCGCGTGTAGACGACGACATCAGCCATTGCTGCCTCCGAATGATTGGGAAGATCCCGTCATATAGCGATATCCTGGCCCGGGACAACCCGCGCGAAGACAAGCACATCGACCCGATCGGCGCCGGCCCGCCGCAGACTTCTGGCACAGGCGTCGACCGTGGAGCCTGTCGTCAGCACATCGTCGACCAGAACAATTTTCCGTGCACGGAGATCCGGTTGGACGGATTTGCGGATCCGGAATGCACCGCGGACATTGCGTTCCCGCTGATCGGCATTCAAGCCCACCTGGCTGCGCGTCGCCCGCACGCGCTCGAGCCAGCCTGTTTCGACGCGCAGCGATTGCCGCCGCCCGACGGCATGCGCCAGCAGAGCCGCCTGATTGAAGCGACGGGACCAAAGCCGGGTGCGGTAGAGTGGCACCGGAATCAGCACATCAGCATCGGCAAGCAGATCCGACCCGGCCCGCACCATCCAACCGGCCATCCATCGGGCAAGGTCGGCTCGGTCGGAATATTTTAGCCGATGCACGAGGTCCCGCGCCGGACCGCGATGCACGCAGGCCGCACGCGCGCGATAGAAGGCCGGCGGATTGGCGATCGCTTCCGCACTCACCGCGCCGGACCCGATATCATAGGCAAAGGGCGTACCGAGCACATCGCAGAAGGGTCGGTCGATAAACCGAAGCTCCTTCCAGCAGGCCGGACACAGGCCGCCGTCACGCGCAACCGGCCGCCGGCAGGACAGACACAGGGGTGGCAGGATCGCGTCGACCACGGCCGTCGATGCGCGCATCAGGAAATCGGTCATGCGTTTTGCGCTGTCCATGAATGGACTATATCACCGGAGCGAACCAAAGACCTGCACGACGGCGAATGGAATGACTTTCAGCTGGTCCGAGCGAGACGGAACCGTGGAATGACGTCTCAACGATTGATCAACCGGACCCAATTCCGGCACCGCCTTGCGCGCGCCGCACGCCTTGGCGACCGGCAGGCCCTGTTCCTGCTCGACCATGTCGTCGACGAGCTGATCGACCGTCTGCACATGGTCAATCGATCCTTCGATACAGCCATCGACATCAGCGGTTGGCTGCCGGATCTGAGCGACCAGCTGGTTGCCGAAAAAATTGCTGCATCGACCCGAAGGTTTGCACCGTTCTTAGGCGACGGCCGGCCGGCAGCGGTGATCGACGACGAGGTTCTGCCGTTGCGCGACGCCAGCGCCGATCTGATCGTCTCGGTTCTCAACCTGCAATTTGCGAACGATGTCCCGGGAATTCTTGCCCAGATTCGCCGGGCCCTTCGTCCCGACGGTCTGTTTCTCGCCGCCCTCGTCGGGGGGCAAAGTCTGCAGGAATTGCGAGCCTGTCTCACAGAGGCCGAACTGGCCGAGGCCGGAGGCGTTTCCCCACGCGTTGCGCCTTTCGCGGAAGTTCGCGACCTCGGCGCCCTTTTGCAGCGTGCCGGATTTGCGCTTCCCGTAACGGATTTGGACCGTTTGACCGTCCGCTATGCGGGACTGCCCGAACTGGTCCGCGATCTGCGGGCCATGGCCGCGACGAGCACGTTGAGCGACCGTGACAACCGTGTGCCGCCACGCATGCTATTCCCCAAAGCTGCGGCGCTTTATGCCGAGCGCTATGGGGCGGAGAACGGCCGGATTCCGGTGACGTTCGATATCTTGTGGATGTCGGGATGGGCCCCGCATGATTCGCAGCAAAAACCCCTGCGTCCGGGAACGGCCCGGACCCGCTTGGCCGATGCTCTGGGAACCGACGAAATTACCCTGACGGACGACAGCGAACCGAAATGATCAGAGGCCGCTCACCGCGGTTTTTGTCGGATCCAGGAACTCGGTTTTCAACGCATCGAAGACGCCTTTGAAGCCGACGGCGGCAACACCCATGATACCAGCGACGAGACCGTACTCGATCGCAGTGGCACCGGATTCATCGGCACAAAAACGAGCGACAAGGCGCTTTATGGAGTGTTTGTCTGCGTTCGTACGCACGGTCTGCTTCCTTGCTTTGCGATGATCCCTCTCACAAAAGATCGATCAGATGCGAGATCAACGGCTCATCCGCCGGTGGCATGGGAATGTCCCGAAGTCTCTGAGGTTTCAGCCATTTCAGGCTTTGTCCTTCATTGGCTCTTGGAACGCCATGCCACTTGCGGCAGACATACAATGGCATCAACAAATGAAAATCGGGATAAGAGTGACTCGCAAAAGTCAGGGGTGCGAGACAGGATTCGTTAGTCATAACCCCCAATTCTTCGGTGAGTTCGCGCAGCAGCGCGACTTCCGGCGTTTCTCCGGCTTCGACCTTTCCGCCGGGAAACTCCCACAGGCCGGCCATCGCTTTGCCTTCAGGCCGTTGCGCAACAAGAACCCGGTTATCGGCATCGATGAGCGCACAGGCGGCCACCAGCACGATTTTCATGAATTCCCCGTCCCTTCGTCGTTGACCCAGTAAGCATAGCGGTACGCGGCTCGAAACCCGGCTTTGGTGTACAACGCAACACCGGCGGCATTGTCGGCCTCGACTTGCAGCCAGACTGTCGGCGGGCCATCCGTTTGGCCAAGCGTCGAGGCCAGCGCGACCAACCGTTCCGCATGACCGCGGCGCCGGTGTTCCGGTGCCACGTGAATCATGAACAGGCCCACAAGCGGCCCGTCGGAAACCGCCAGCATCGAGGCGACCGGAACACCGTCCGAACCGGTGATGAGCCATGTCGTGACCGGCGGACCGATCATGGCCAAAGTGCTTTCGAGAACCGGTCGTGTATGGGGTTCGGCGGCGCCGATCGCCACGACGTCGTCGAGCCAGGGGCACGGTTCGACCGTATGGACCGAATAGGATGACGCGGCGACGGGATCGGGGGCGGGCGGCGCCGTGCCGGGCACGCGCACCATAACCAGGGTTTCCGAAATCCGCGTCCAGCCCCGGCGCCGCAGGCTGGAGACGAGACCCTCGGGAAACAGAGGCGTCCAACGGAACACGGGACGGACCGCGCGGCGCTGAAAATGTCCGAGCATGCGATCGAGGCGCGCCTCGAGGTCTGCGGCATCGGCCGGATCAAAGACCGTCACGGAATTGACGCGTCGGGAACCGGATCCCGGCATCATCCGCAAACACCATGCCCCATCCCAAAGGGTGATGGCCGACGGCCAGGCGTTGAGGTTGGCCAGTTCGAGCCGCCGGGTCAGCGCGATCGCATCTTCGCCAAGCCCTGCATCGCCTGCTGCCTCCGGAGGCGTCTCCGCGCCGTGCATCAGGACCGGTAATCCGCGTTGATCGCGATATAGGCCTTGGTGAAATCGCAGGTCCACACCCGGGCGGTCCCCGTCCCCACGCCCACATCCACCGACATCCGGATCTCGTCCGCCTTCATATATGCCGAGACGTCGTCCTCGTTGTAGGTGGGATCGCGTTCACCATCGGCCGCAACCCGGATATCGCCGAACCGGATCGCAAGACGGTCCCGGTCGGCCGGTTCACCGGCCTTGCCGACCGCCATGACCACACGCCCCCAATTCGCGTCCTCTCCGGCAATGGCCGTCTTGACCAGCGGCGAATTGGCGATCGACAGGCCAATTCGCTTGGCCGACGCATCCGACTGAGCGCCGGTGACTTCGATTTCAACGAACTTGCTTGCGCCTTCGCCGTCTTTGACGATCCCGTGCGCGAGTTCTGTGCAGAGATCGGCGAGAGCGGCACCGACAGCCCGAGCGAGCGCATCATCGGAATCGTCCACCGCCAGCACCCCGGATGGCGGCTGTGAAAACATCAGGACCGTGTCGCTCGTCGACGTGTCGCTGTCGACCGTGATGGCGTTGAAGCTTCTGTCGACAGCCTGCGACAGCAGCTTTTGCATGACCGGCGCGGCAAGCGGCGCGTCTGTAAACACGAATGCGAGCATGGTCGCCATATCGGGCGCAATCATGCCCGAGCCCTTGGCAATGCCGTTGAGATGAAAGGTCTGGCCGTCGATATCGACACGCCGCGTCGCCAGTTTCGGATAGGTGTCGGTCGTCATGATGGCGCGTGCGGCATCGAGGTAGCGGTCGGCCCGCGCATCGGATTTCAGTCCGGCCAGGACATCGGCGAATTTGCGCGCTTCAAGCGGTTCGCCGATCACGCCGGTCGACGCGAGAAACACCTCGTCGGCGGCACATCCCAGTGTTTCAGCGACCAGATCCGCCGACAGGCGTGTCGCCTCGGTTCCACGATGGCCGGTAAAGGCATTGGCGTTGCCGGAATTGACCAGCAGCGCTGCTGCGGTCCCGCGGGACATCCGGTCCCGGCACCACACCACCGGTGCCGACGGGCACAGGGATTGTGTGAAGACGCCGGCAATTGCGGTCGGGCGATCAAAAATCGCAAGCAGCACGTCATGCCGGCCGGAATACCGGATCCCGGCTTCGACCGTAGCCAGACGGATGCCGGGGATCTCGGGACAGGTACAATAGGAATCGGGTGCGAACGGCGAAATATCGGATGGCATGGTGCGGATGGCCCGGATGGAGAAGGGAAGGTCCGAAATCGGAGTGTGGCCGGAACGGGACCCTTCGATCAAGCGTTCACGCAACGCCGCTGGTCCCGCGACCGGCTCGCAGTCGGCTCGGATTGCAGTCTGGCATATCGGACGTCACGTGCCGATCCGGCATCCGGCAGAGGGCAACCGGTTGCGCAAGCCCTGGTCGGCGGTTGGCATGGAGCGGGCCGGGACGGGATCCCGACCGGCAAGGTGTCAGCGGCAGACCGTTTATTCGGTCTTGGTTTCTTTGATGTCGATGCTGGCCGCGTCCTTGAGCGTCTTCAGCGTTTCGGCAAACCGTTCGCGAACCAGCGACCCCCGGATGCCTTCCTGTACTTCGGCCAAAGCGGGTTTGGGCTGCGCGCGCCGTTCCTCGACCTTGATGACGTGCCATCCGAACTGGGTCTGGACCGGTGTCTTGGAATAGCTGCCCGGTTCCATGGCAAAGGCGGCATCGGCAAACGGCTTCACCATGCGCTCCTTGGTGAAGAAGCCGAGATCGCCGCCATTCGGCCCCGATGGGCCCGTGGACTTTTCCTTGGCCAATTCGGCAAAGTCGGAGCCCTTGTCGAGTTCGGCGATCACGGCAACCGCTTCTTCTTCGGTCTTCACGAGAATATGGCTGGCACGGGTTTCTTCCGGCCCCTCATATCCTTCAAGGTCCTTTTCATACCGGGCCTTGATGTCGTCCTCGGTCACCATGCCCGAGATCCGGCTCCGGAAGAACGCGTTGCGCAGGCTTCGTGTCGTCAGGAACGCCATGCGTCCTTCGAACTCGGCGGTTTCGTTGAGCTTTTCCTGGCGCGCGGCATTGGCCAGAACGGTCATGTCGACGAGCACGTCGAGCAGGACCCGGCGGCGCTGATCGGCCGGAACACGCTGTAATTGTTCCGCGAATTCCTCCGCGGCGAGATCCAGATAGCGTTCTGTGATCGGCGTGCCGTCCACCGTGGCGACCACGTCATCGGGCGCTGCATGAACGGGAGAGCGGGGAAAGGCGACCGCGAGAACAACAAGACCGGACACCACCGCCGCTACGGCGGCCTGTCGGCACGCTTTGAAGATCATGGAAAATCCTTCGGCCGGCCGGGGAAACGGCTTGCAGACGGGCAGACCGGCGTTTCGCGCCCGTCATTGACAAGACTTTGCCCCCCTCTTATCTCTCTCGCGTCCCCTCGTCTAGACGAGACAAGACTTCTCGCGGTCGCGGTTTTCTCACGATTTCGTTTCCGTGCATTTCCTGATGACGCGAGAAACGATAAGTATGGTTTTTATCTGATCATGATCCGACCGGCGCGCCGATTGCCCCGGCGGCAAGGACAAAGGGACCGATAATGCTCGGCCTTGGCAAGATCGCGCAAAAAGTGTTCGGCAATTCCAACGAACGCCGGCTGAAACCCTATCGCGCGAAAGTCGACCAGATCAATGCGCTGGAGCCGGAACTCGAAGCGCTCAGCGACGAAGACCTGCGGTTGCGCACCGAGACGTTCAGGCAGGAAATTCGCGACGGCCGCAAGCTGGATGATCTGCTCGTTCCGGCCTTCGCCACCGTGCGGGAAGCTGCCAAGCGCACGCTTGGCCAGCGGCATTACGACGTCCAGTTGATCGGCGGTATGGTGCTGCACGACGGCAGGATCTCGGAAATGAAGACCGGCGAGGGCAAGACGCTCGTCGCAACGCTTCCGGTCTATCTGAACGCTTTGGCCGAACGCGGCGTCCACGTTGTCACGGTGAACGACTATCTCGCCTCGCGGGATTCCGAATGGATGGGCGAGATCTACCGGTTCCTCGGTCTGTCTGTTGGCGTCATCGTCCACGGCCTCGACGATCAGGAGCGCCGCCGCGCCTATCATGCCGACATCACCTACGGCACGAACAACGAATTCGGCTTCGATTATCTGCGCGACAACATGAAGCACGACCGGGATTCGATGGTGCAGCGCGGCCACAATTTCGCGATTGTCGATGAGGTCGATTCGATCCTCATCGACGAGGCCCGCACGCCGTTGATCATCTCCGGCCCGGTCGAAGACCGGACGGACTTCTATCGCACGGTCGACAGCTACATTCCGGCTCTTGAGCCGGAACATTACGAAATCGACGAAAAGCAGCGGTCGGCGAGCTTTACCGAAGCCGGTAACGAAAAGCTCGAAGTGATGCTCTCGGAAGGCGGACTGCTCAAGTCGGACTCGCTCTACGACGTGGAAAACGTCACGATCGTGCATCACCTGAACCAGGCGATCCGAGCCCATAAGCTGTTTCAGCGCGACAAGGATTACATCGTCAAGAACGACGAGGTGATCATTATCGATGAATTCACCGGACGCATGATGCCGGGCCGGCGCTTTTCGGAGGGTCTGCACCAGGCCCTGGAGGCCAAGGAAGGCGTTTCCATCCAGCCGGAAAACCAGACGCTCGCCTCGGTCACCTTCCAGAACTATTTCCGTATGTACGACAAGCTCGCCGGCATGACCGGTACCGCCATGACCGAAGCGGACGAGTTTTCCGACATCTATCGGCTCGACGTCATGGAAATCCCGACCAATGTCTCGGTGGTGCGGATCGACGACGACGACGAGGTGTACCGGACGGTCGAGGAAAAGCACAAGGCGATCGTCGACCTGATCAAGGAATGCAAGGGCCGCGGCCAACCGGTTCTCGTCGGTACGACATCGATCGAAAAATCCGAACTCGTTGCCGATCTCCTGAAGAAATCCGGTTTCCGCCAGCGGGATTTCTCGTCGCTCTATGACGGGGATACCGGCACCAAGAAGGAAATGGTGTTCCAGGTCCTGAATGCCCGGTATCACGAGCAGGAAGCCTTCATCATCGCCCAGGCCGGCATTCCGGGGGCGGTGACCATCGCCACCAACATGGCGGGTCGCGGCACCGACATCCAGCTTGGCGGCAATGCCGATATGCGCATCCGCCAGGAGCTCGACGATATGCCCGAGGGTCCGAAACGCACTGAAAAGGAAGCGCATATCCGGGCCGACGTCGCGCGTCTCAGGGAAACCGCGCTCGAGGCCGGCGGCCTGTACGTCATCGCGACCGAGCGCCATGAAAGCCGGCGCATCGACAACCAACTGCGCGGACGCTCCGGGCGCCAGGGCGACCCTGGGCATTCGACTTTCTTCCTTTCGCTCCAGGACGACCTGATGCGGATCTTCGGCTCCGACAAGATGGACGGCATGCTGAAGAAACTCGGCCTGGAGGAAGGCGAGGCGATCGTTCACCCGTGGATCAACACCGCCCTGGAGCGTGCCCAGAAGAAGGTGGAAGCCCGCAACTTCGACATCCGGAAGAATCTTCTGAAGTTCGACGATGTCATGAACGACCAGCGCAAGGTCGTCTTCGAGCAGCGGATCGAACTCATGGACGGCGAGACGGTCGCCGAAACCGTTTCCGACATGCGCCACGACGTGATCGACGGCTTGGTGTCGGAATACATTCCCGAAAAGGCCTATCCGGAACAATGGGAGACCGACAAGCTGCGCGAACGCGTCCAGGCGGTTCTCAACCTTGACCTGCCGATCCCGGACTGGGCGAAGGAAGAAGGCATCGCGGACGAGGAAGTGCGCGAACGCGTCAAGGAAGCGGCCGACCGCGCCGCGGCTCAGAAAGTGGCGAAGTACAGTCCGGAAATCATGCGTCAGGTCGAAAAGACCATTCTCCTGCAAACGCTCGACCATTTGTGGCGGGACCATTTGCAGGCGCTGGAAAGCCTGCGCTCTGTGATCGGCTTCCGGGGCTACGCGCAACGCGATCCATTGCAGGAATACAAGACCGAATCGTTCTCCCTGTTCGAGGCGATGCTGACACAATTGCGCGAGGCCGTGACCGCGCAGATGATGCGGGTGGAATTGATGGATTCCCCGCCGACGCAATTGCCGGACGAGGACTTTTCCGAATTCAGCGCTCAACATGCCGAAC
The DNA here is from genome assembly GCA_028285165.1 of Rhodobiaceae bacterium. Taxonomy (GTDB): domain Bacteria; phylum Pseudomonadota; class Alphaproteobacteria; order Rhizobiales; family JANQQB01; genus JANQQB01. The sequence goes on along the minus strand of JANQQB010000410.1, from coordinate 22,115 downwards.
TGGCCGATGCCGGCGGCGAGGCCATGGACTTCGAACAGGGCGGCGGCACGATGATCGCCGAAGCCCCGGCCAAGGCCAGCCCGGTGCGCAACAGGCCGCAAAACGTAGCCCTCGATCCCACGGACCCGTCCACATGGGGCAAGGTTCCGCGTAACGCGTTGTGCCCCTGCGGTTCGGGCAAAAAGTACAAACACTGCCACGGCGCGTTGTAATTCCGCTCCCGACGGATTTTGAAGGCTCCGGGACGGTCGCTTCGGCGGCCGGTCGGGGCGCGGTCGCGTTTTTGACGTAAATCCGGTACAAAAGCCCGCTATGGGCAGCGGTAACCCGGTTCCGTCGTACTGAGCCACACCGGCATCTGCCCACCCCCCGGCGCCGTTTCGCGTGCCACCCGTCTTGATCCAGCAACCCGGAACCGGTCTCGTTCCGTGGATGGAATCCGTGCAACCGAGGGGCCCCGATGGTCAGTCGCTTCATTGCCGTCGATCCGTTTGACCTCGTCGTTTTCGGCGGCACGGGCGATCTCGCCTACCGGAAGCTTTATCCGGGGCTGTTTCATCGTGACGGAGATGGGCAGCTTCCAGAAAGCAGCCGGATCATCGCGGTATCACGCCGCGACCAAAGCCAGGACGCCTTTCGATCCAGCGTCGCCGACGCTCTCAAGGACCATGTCGACGATGCCCATACGCGCCAGGAAGGCATCAAGGCGTTTCTTGACAAGCTTCATTTTGTCCGCGCGGACGCCTCTGCCGATGCCGGCTGGGACGATTTGAAGACGTTTCTGGATACGGACTCCAATCCGGTACGTGCATTTTATCTGGCCGTGGCTCCGAACCTGTTCGGGCCGATCTGCCAGCGCATCGGATCCATGGCGATGGACACCGATGCGACCCGGGTGGTGATTGAAAAACCGATTGGTCATGACGGCGATTCGGCCCGCACGACGAACGCCGCCATCGGTCAGGTCTTTTCCGAGGATCGCGTCTTCCGCATCGACCATTACCTCGGCAAGGAAACGGTCCAGAATCTGATGGCCCTGCGTTTTGCAAACGCCCTGTTCGAGCCGCTCTGGAATTCCGCCCATATCGATCATGTACAGATCACCGTCGCCGAATCTCTCGGCGTCGGCTCCCGCGGTCCCTATTACGACACCGCCGGCGCGCTTCGGGACATGGTTCAAAACCATATCCTGCAATTGCTCTGCCTGGTGGCGATGGAGCCGCCGGCCGCGTTCAACGCCAATGCCGTGCGTGATGAAAAACTGAAGATCCTGAGGGCGCTGAGGCCAATCGACGAATCCAACGCTTCGCTGGTCACTGTGCGCGGCCAGTACCAAGCCGGCGCGTCCCAGGGCGGCGCCGTGCCGGCCTATGTCGACGAGATCGGTCCCGCTTCGAGCATGACGGAGACTTTTGTCGCCCTGAAGGCGGAAGTCGAGAACTGGCGGTGGGCGGGCGTACCGTTTTACTTGCGCACGGGCAAGCGCTTGGCCACGCGGACATCGGATCTCGTCGTGCACTTCAAGGCGATCCCGCATTCGATCTTCGGATCGTCCGCCGGCGAAATCACCAGCAACAAGCTGATCATCCGCCTGCAACCGAACGAAGGCGTGGAATTGTCGATCATGATCAAGGACCCCGGTCCCGGCGGCATGCGGCTACGCAAGGTGCCCCTCGACATGGCGTTCCAGGATGCCTTCAATGTGCGCAGCCCCGATGCCTATGAGAGACTGTTGATGGACGTCTTGAGAGGTAATCCGACCCTGTTCATGCGTCGCGACGAGGTCGATGCGGCCTGGGACTGGATCGATCCGATCCTGGACGCCTGGGAACGCACCGGCCAGAAGGTGAACGGCTACCGGGCCGGCACCTGGGGACCGTCAGCTTCGATCGCGCTGATCGAGCGCGACGGCCGAACCTGGCACGAGGACGTGCTGTGAACCTCGACTTACAGACATTCGCCTCGGCGGAGGCCCTCGCCGCGGCCCTTGCCGACCGGGTCGCAACCGACCTTCGTGTGGCGGTCGCCGACCGCGGTACCGCCGCGCTCGCGGTTTCCGGCGGCTCGACACCGGCGCTCTTTTTCTCCGAATTGTGCCGACAGGCGCTTGCCTGGAACAGGGTAACCGTCACGCTGGTTGACGAGCGTTGGGTTCCAGAAAGCGACACGCGGTCGAACGCCGCCATGGTCCGGAATCTCCTTCTGCGCGAGCGAGCGGAAGCGGCCGGGTTTAGCGGCCTCTACACCGGCACGGAGACACCCGAAGCGGCCGTCGACGCCCTGGAAGGAACCCTTGCAGCGCTTGTCGGCAATCTCGATGTGGTCATTCTCGGCATGGGAACGGACGGACATACCGCCTCCCTGTTTCCGGCGGGCGACCGGCTGCCCGAAGCGCTCGATCCGGGCGCGGCAACACTCCTCTCGGCGATGAATGCACCCGGGGCGGGCGAGCCCCGCATGACGCTCACGGTGAGAGCGCTGAGACAGGCACGCCTCCGCATTCTGCACATCCAAGGCGCTGAAAAGCAGACGGTACTGGACAAGGCGCTCGCCAGTGGAGACCCGCTTCAATACCCGATCTGCGCCCTGGCGGCGGAGCCGGACAAGCCGCTTGTCACCTATTGGTCGGAATAGACACATGGACACCAAACACGCCATACTAGAAGACATCCTGTCGCGTGCGCCGGTTGTGCCGGTGCTGGTGGTGGAGAATGTCGACCAGGCCGTCGGACTTGCCACGGCCCTGGTCGCCGGCGCATTGCCGGCAATCGAAATCACCTTGCGGACACCCGCGGCCCTTGACGCTGTTCGGGCAATCGGCGAGGCGGTCGAAGGTGCTATTGTCGGCGCCGGCACGGTCCGAAACGCCTCCCATCTGGAAGCCTGCGAACAGGCCGGAGCACGCTTCGCTGTCTCGCCCGGATCGACACCGGATCTCCTCGATGCAGCCGCCGCCTCTTCAATTCCGCTTCTGCCCGGCGCGGCCAGCGCCAGCGAAGCGATGACGCTTTGCGAGCGGGGTTTCGCGCTCCAGAAGTTCTTTCCCGCCGGCCCGGCCGGCGGAGCAGCCTATCTCAAGGCCCTGCAATCCCCTTTGCCGGATATCCGGTTCTGCCCGACCGGCGGCGTCGATGCGAACAACGCAGGCACCTACCTCGCGCTTTCGAACGTGATTTGTGTCGGCGGCTCCTGGGTGGCGCCGAAAGACAGCGTAGCGCACGGCGACTGGGCGGCCGTAACCGCGCTTGCGCGACAGGCGGCCGGCCTGGGTCGCACCGGCGATTGATCCCGACCGGCACAACACGGACGGGACCCCCATGCGAAACCTTCCGGAACACATCAAACATCTCGTCGCCCACCGCACGGAACTCGAAACCCTCGCCATGCGGGATCTGTTCGCTTCTGATCCCGACCGGTTCGATTCCTTCTCCCTGCGCCTTGATACGCTGCTCTTCGACTTCTCCAAAAATCGGGTGACATCAAAAACCATCGACCTGCTGGCCGGGCTTGCCCAGGCCGCGGCCGTCGAAGCCCGCAGAGACGAGATGTTTTCCGGCGCGATCATCAACGAGACGGAACGCCGTGCCGTCTTGCATACTGCGCTGCGCAGCTTTGCCGAAGCTGGACCGGTCGTGGATGGGCGCGACGTCATGCCGGACATCGATGCCGAACGGCATCGCATGGACACGTTTTCCGGCCGGATCCGCGCTGGCGACCTGAAAGGCGCAACCGGCAAACCGTTTCGCGACGTCGTGAACATCGGCGTCGGCGGGTCGGACCTCGGTCCCGCGTTTGCGACCGCGGCCCTCAGCCCCTACCACGACGGGCCGCGGCTGCACTTCCTGTCCAACATGGACGGATCCCACGTGCATGACATGCTCGACGGGCTCGACCCGCCCGAAACGCTTTTCCTCGTGGCATCCAAGAGCTTTACGACGGACGAAACCATGACGAACGCGGCGACGGCCCGGTCGTGGCTGGCTGACGCGCTCGGCGAGGACGCTGTCGGATCGCACTTTGTCGCCCTGTCGACCAATCTGGAGGCGGTTTCCGGTTTCGGCATACCCGAAGACAGGCGGTTCGGATTCTGGGACTGGGTCGGCGGTCGCTATTCGTTGTGGTCGGTGATCGGTCTGCCGATCTGCCTGGCCATCGGCTATCACCGGTTTCAGGATTTTCTTGCCGGTGCCGCATCCGTCGACAAGCACTTTCAGTCCGCACCGATCCGCGAGAACATTCCATTCATGATGGCGCTGATCGGTATCTGGTACCGCAACATCTGGTCCTTTGCGTCGCATGCGGTGATCCCTTACGACCAGCGCCTTGCCCGCTTCCCGGCCTATCTCCAGCAGCTTGACATGGAAAGCAACGGCAAGCGGGTCGATCGGACCGGATCGCTTCTGTCGCACGCGACCGGTCCGGTGGTCTGGGGCGAACCGGGCACCAACAGTCAGCACGCGGTCTTCCAGCTCCTGCATCAAGGCACGGACATTATCCCGGTCGATTTTCTGCTCGCTCTGCGGGACCACGAAAGCCTTCCCGAGCATCACGACAAGCTGGCGGCGAATTGTTTTGCGCAGGCCGAAGCGCTGATGGTCGGCCGTTCGGAAGCCGAAGTGCGTCGCGACCTCCAGGAATCGGGCATGGCGGACGAAGACATCGCACACCTGGTGCCGCACAAGGTGATGCCGGGCAACCGGCCGAGCAACATGATCATTTACGAGCGTCTGGATCCCAGAACGCTCGGCATGCTGATCGCACTTTACGAGCATAAGGTGTTTGTGCAGGGCGTGATCTGGGGGATCAATTCCTTCGATCAATGGGGCGTGGAACTGGGCAAAAAGCTCGCCAAGGAAATCCTGCCCATGCTCCGCGGTACGACATCGCCCGAGTCTCGCGATGCATCGACCCGTGGGCTCATTCAGGCCTTCATGGAAAAAAACCGCTGACGGATGCACCTCGTTTCCTCTATTTATCAGGACGGCAACAATGTCAGGTTGGGATAGGCCCCGACCGGCAAGTGGAAGCGGAACGGACTCTCCATGTTTGAGCGGCTCAAGAATTTCATCCAGGAACTGGTCGATGCCGACGAACGGCAACGCGAGGAGGAATTTGCGGCGGACGATCACCGGTTGGCGGCGGCCGCGCTGCTGGTGCATGTGATCTCCGTCGACGGAACGGTCGACGATTCCGAACGCACAAAATTGCGTGCCGTTCTGCAACGCCACTTCGAACTCAGCGATCACCAGACCAACGAATTGCTGGAAGAGGCCCGCAAGCGCGATCTGGAAGCGGTGGACCTGTACGGCTTCACCTCCGTCCTCAAGCGGAAGCTCGACGAAACGGGTCGCCTGAAGATTGTCGAGATGATGTGGGAGATGGTCTATGCCGACGGCATCGTGCACGAATTCGAGGACAACACGGTCTGGCGCACCGCGGAACTGCTTGGCATCTCGACACGGGACCGCATCAAGCTGCGCCAGAAGGTGGAACATTCCAGCGAGTGAAGGACCGTCCCGGCGCGGATGACCGTCACGCCTCCTGAATGGCGACGGGCTGCCGGGCTCCGAAGATTGCCGATCCGACCCGCACATGGGTCGCACCGAGCATGACGGCGTCCTCGAAATCCGAGGACATGCCCATCGACAGGCCGGTCAGCCCGTTACGCTGCGCAATGCCGGCCAGAAGCGCAAAATGCGGACCGGGATGATCGTCGACGGGCGGGATGCACATGAGGCCTTCCAACTCGAGCCCCACATCGTCCCGGCAATACGCGATGAACGCATCCGCATCTGACGGTGCAATGCCGGCCTTTTGAGGCTCTTCGCCGGTATTGACCTGGACGAAGAGTTTCAGGACCCGGCCCTGGCGCTCCATTTCGCCGCGAATCGCCTCGGCGATCTTCTTCCGGTCGATGGTGTGGATGACGTCGAACAGCGCAACCGCATCCTTTGCCTTGTTGGATTGCAGCGGTCCGACGAGGTGCAGGTCGATATCGGGATGATCGGCCTTCAGGTCGGGCCACTTGGACTGTGCTTCCTGAACGCGATTTTCCCCGAAGACCCGCTGCCCGGCAGCGATTATCGGCCGAATCGCCTCCGCACCGAAGGTCTTCGAAATGGCGATCAGCGTTACGCTGTCGGGTGCGCGTCCCGCGGTCTTTGCCGCCCGCATGACGGTCGACCGCACGGCCTCGAGCCGCTCACCTGCCTGCGTCATCTCTGCTCCCTCGCCTTCGATAGATCCGCCGGTCACCCTATGGTGGCTCGGCCCGTGAATCCATCCCTCCCGACCCGGTCTTTGAACCTGGCGCACACGATCTGACGATCGCGCCATTCACGGAACACTAGCGAATTGCAGACATGCTAGTACCTCTGAGCAGAAATCTTGACTCCTTTGACCGCTTTTTCCTTCGGGCGTCGTTGCGTTGTTTGCCCGATGTCCCGCATCGCGCTGCACAACGCGCCTAACCAAAGGAAAAATCTTCCCCATCAAAGGGGTCAGGATTTCTGCTCAGAGGTACTAGTGAACGCATAGACGGCACCGCCGGTTGACCGCGCCGCGGAATTCTGGTGATGGTCCGTCGCAATCAGACAGTCGATGCACCGGGACGGACCACGGTATGGCAGCCGAGCGCTACAATTCTCAAGAAGCCGAACCCAAATGGCAGGCCCGATGGGCCGAGGCCGATGTTTTCAGAACCGAAAACGATGACGATCGGCCGACCTATTATGTTCTTGAGATGTTCCCGTATCCGTCCGGACGCATCCACATCGGGCATGTGCGCAATTATACGATGGGCGATGTGGTGGCACGCTACAAACGTGCCAAGGGCTTCAATGTCCTGCACCCGATGGGATGGGACGCGTTCGGCATGCCGGCGGAAAATGCGGCCATGCAAAACCGCGTCCATCCGAAGGACTGGACCTACGAGAACATCGCCGCCATGCGCGCCCAGTTGAAACTGATGGGCTTGTCGTTGGACTGGAGCCGGGAATTCGCCACCTGCGACGTCGAATATTATGCCCAACAGCAATTCCTGTTTCTGGATTTTCTTGAGAAGGGCCTGGCCTACCGCCGCACGTCGAAAGTCAATTGGGACCCCGTCGACCACACGGTTCTCGCCAATGAGCAGGTGATTGATGGACGCGGCTGGCGATCCGGCGCGCTGGTGGAACAGCGCGAGCTGACACAATGGTTCTTCCGGATATCAGCATACAGCCAGGATCTGCTTGACGCACTGGACACCTTGGATCGCTGGCCCGATAAGGTCCGGCTCATGCAGCGAAACTGGATCGGTCGCTCGGAAGGTTTGCGCATCCGCTTCGCCTTCGACACCCCTCCGGCCGGCGGCGACACGGCGCTTGAAGTGTTCACCACCCGACCGGACACCTTGTTCGGCGCGAGTTTCATGGCGCTGTCGCCTGACCATCCCGTTGCCCAGGCCTGTGCGAAAGACAACGCCCCGCTTGCTGATTTTATCGAAGAATGCAGGCGCATGGGCACCAGCGTCACGGCCATCGAGACGGCGGAAAAGAAGGGCTTCGACACGGGCCTGCGCGTCCGCCACCCATTTGTCGAAGGACACACACTGCCGGTCTATGTCGCGAATTTCATTCTGATGGATTATGGAACCGGCGCCATTTTCGGCTGCCCCGGACACGATCAGCGCGACCTGGATTTTGCAAACAAATACGGTTTGCCGGTTACTCCTGTCGTGCTCCCGCCGGAGGAAGACGCATCCGGTTTCAGGATCTTCGAAGAAGCCTATACCGGTGACGGGACGCTCATCAATTCCGACTTCCTGAACGGCTTGACGATTCCTGATGCCAAGGAAGCCGTCGCCAAGCGTCTTGAAGACGTCAAGCTGGACGGAATTGTACAGGCCGAACGACAGATCAATTTCAAGCTGCGTGACTGGGGCGTTTCCAGACAGCGCTATTGGGGTTGCCCGATCCCGATCGTGCACTGCCCGACTTGCGGCGTGGTACCCGTTCCCAAGACCGACCTGCCGGTTCGCCTGCCCGACGACATCGAATTCGACAAACCCGGCAACCCGCTTGATCGGCACCCGACCTGGCGCGACGTGGCCTGTCCGCAATGCGGGGCGGCGGCACGACGCGAAACCGACACGATGGATACGTTTGTCGATTCGTCCTGGTACTTCGCTCGCTTTACCGCTCCCCGGGCCAAGACCCCCACCGACACGGCCGTTGTCGATCGGTGGCTGCCGGTCGATCAATATATCGGGGGTGTCGAACACGCGATCCTGCACCTTTTGTATTCGCGCTTCTTCGCACGGGCGATGCGCGATACCGGTCATCTCAAGCTGGCGGAGCCGTTCAATGCCCTCTTTACCCAGGGCATGGTCACGCACGAGACCTACCGCAATGAGGCCGGCGAATGGATCAATCCGGCCGACGTGGACATCAGCGAGCGCGACGGCCAGCGAACGGCACGCCTGGCTGCCACGGGCGAATCGATCGAAATCGGTCCGATCGAAAAGATGTCCAAGTCGAAAAAGAACACGATCGACCCCTCCGATATCATCGGGACCTATGGCGCCGATACGGCACGCTGGTTCATCATTTCCGATACGCCGCCGGATCGCGATATTCAATGGACCGATGCCGGCGTTGAGGGTTCGCAACGATTTCTTCAAAGAGTCTGGCGCTTTATTACGGATGCGAATCGGATTCGGGCAGACTTTTCCGAAGCCAAACCGGACACAATCGATGCAACAGGCACCGAAATCCGGAAGGCTGTCCACAAAGCGCTCGTCGCGGTCGAAAGCGACATTGAAGCACTTGCCTTCAACCGTGCCGTCGCAAGGATTTATGAACTGGTCAATGCTCTGATGCGCATCCAGCAATCCCTTGATGACACCCCTAGCCCGTCTGTGCGCTGGGCCATGCGCGAAGCGGTGGATTATCTGGTACACATGATGGCGCCGATGACGCCGCATTTCTCCGAGGAATGCTGGGCCATGCTCGGACAATCGGACATGATTGCGGTGCGTCCCTGGCCGAAGGCGGAACCGAAACTTCTGTTGGAATCCACCATCACCCTTCCGGTTCAGGTCAACGGCAAACGCCGCGACGAGATTGTCGTCGACGCCGATGCGACGCAAAGCGATGTCGAAGGAGCGGTCCTGGCGCTTGAAAGCGTTCAGAAGTTCCTTGATGGTAAGACACCGAAGAAGGTGATTGTTGTTCCGAAGAGGATCGTCAATGTCGTCGCGTAAAGCCGAGACCGGATTGTCCCGGACGATGAGTGCAATCGATGGCCCGGCGGGCAGGATCAGCCGTCGCCGATGCCTGTCACTGATCGGCCTCTTGAGCGCCGTGCCGCTCGCCGGTTGTTTCGAACCGCTATACGGGCAACGCGTCACAGAAACCGGCACCGATCTGCGGACATCCTTGCAGACGATCACGGTTGCCGCTGCCGGTGACCGCACCGCTCAGGTATTCCGCAATGAATTGTTGTTTCTTCTGCGTGGCGGTAAGGACGGCGCCAATCCGTTGTATCGTCTGGAATACAGGATCGCCCAACGGGTCTCGGCCGTCTCGGTGCAGGTTCTGTCTGATGTGCCGCAATCCTACATCCTGACGCTGACGGTTGTGTACACCCTTTGGGACATCGGTCAGGACCGCGTGGTGCTGAACGGCAGCAGTTTCGCAAACGCCTCGTTCTCGTTTTCCAACCAACGGTTCGCCAATTCCCGGGCCCAGCTCGATGCACAGCAGCGTGCCGCCAAGGTTATTGCAGGCGAAGTGCGGACGCGGCTGGCGACCTTCATGGCATCCGGCACTGCATGACCGTAAATGAGTGCGGCTGGCTCTGACCCGCTTCATGCCGGGCAATCCAGTACGGAACCGCCTGGTGTCACGAAGCGCAGATGGTCCTGGTGCGAGAGCAATGGGCATTTTGAAGGAACAGGACTTTCGCCGACTGACCGAAAAGCCGGATCCCTCAGTGCCGGTGTTCCTGGTTTTCGGCCCCGACACAGGTCTGGTCAGCGAACGGTTTCAGGAATTGATGACGGCATATGGAGCCGACATTGAGGATCCGTTCGGCAAGATCGTGCTTGATGCGGCGGAGATCGACCGGGAGCCGGACCGGCTTGTAAACGAAACGCTCACCGTATCGATGTTCGGCGGCAAGCGCCTTATTGGGGCAAAGGCAACCGGCAGCAAATCGATCGACAAGCAGGTCGAGGCCGTGCTCAAGGCCGGATCCGAAGACGCCATCGTCATCGTCAGCGCCGGTGATCTAAAAAAGTCCCAATCGTTGCGCAAACGAATCGAAACGCACAAGTCAGCGCTCGCCATCGCCTGTTATGCAGACGACGGGCGCGCGCTGGATCGTCTTGTCACGGACGAATTGCGACAGGCCGGTCTCGACATTTCCCGCGAAGCCAGGACATTGCTGTTGTCGATCCTGGGCGCGGATCGCCTCGCCTCCCGCCAGGAAGTCCAGAAACTGTGTCTGTATTGCGCCGCCAGCGAGCGCGTGGAGACCGCCGACATCGAGGCAATCGTGGCGGACGCAGCCGGCCTCGCGCTAGACGGATTGATCGACGCCATGGCCGGCGGCGATGTTGCCAGGCTTGAAAGGGAGTATTCCAGGCTCCTGGCGTCGGGACACCACGCCTCGGTGATTGCGCTGCAGGCCTTGCGGCATGTTCAGACGCTCGATCAGGCCGTGGCAACGCGGGAAGCGGGCGGTTCTGTCGAGGAGGCTTTGTCCGGAATCCGCCCACCGATCTTTTTCAAGCGCCGCGACGCAGTCAAACTTCAGGTGTCCATCTGGACCGGCAACCGAATCACCCGTGCGGCCAATGTACTGTATGCCGCAATCGAACGTGGTCGCAAGACCGCTTCTCTTGAAAAGGCAATCGTCGGAGAAGCGCTTCTGGCTGTCTGTCGGGTCGCTCAATCCCTCAGACGCGCAAGATAGGCTTCCGCCGTCACCGACAGCGCACGACGACGAGCACTCCGGCCATCTCAAACTTTGATTACATTTGCGAATACGGGACGGGTGCGGCTGTCAGCCATTCCGGTCAATCGACGCCGAGACGCTGACAAACGGCTTCGAGCTGGTCCACGTCTTTGTACCGGATACGAACCTCGCCGGCGCCGTTCGGCTTGTGGTTGATCACGACGGTCAGGCCGAGCGCATCGGTCAGCCGCCTTTCCAGGGCTTTCGTATCGGCGTCTTTTTCCGGTTTGTGAGAGGATCCTGCGGCTTTCTTCGCAGGGGTCTGTGCGAGAACTTCGGCATCTCGGACGCTCAGGCCTCCGTCGACGATCTGTCGCGCCAGGTCTTCAGGATTTTCCGCCGTGATCAGCGCACGGGCATGGCCGGCGCTCAAAGCGCCTTCGGACAAATGATCCTGGATCGGCTGCGGCAGCTTGAGCAGACGCATTGTATTGGCAACATGGCTTCGGCTCTTGCCGATTACCGATGCGAGATCGGCCTGGGTGTAAGAGAATTCTTCTATAAGCCGCGCATAGCCGCGTGCTTCTTCCACGGGGTTGAGATCGGCGCGCTGAACATTTTCGATAATCGCAAGCTCAAGCGCCTCTTGATCTGAAACCTCCTGAATGACGACCGGCACTTCATGCAGGCCGGCCTTTTGCGCCGCCCGCCACCGGCGCTCGCCGGCGATGATCTCAAAGCTGTCCGACCCGGCATCCGGCTTGGGACGAACCAGGATCGGCTGAACGATCCCCTTTTCTTTCACCGAGGCCGTCAATTCCGCCAGATCGTCATCCTTGAACGTCGTGCGCGGGTTGCGCGGGTTGCGTTCAAGAAACTCCACCGGTACGCGCCTCTGGGTCCGCGCGCGCGTCATCACAGCCGCGTCGGTATCGACATCGCCAATCAGCGCAGCCAAACCTTTGCCGAGCCGCCTCTTGGCTTTTTCCGCACCCATCGCCATGTGGCCCTCCGTTAAGTGATGCACGAGTCCAGGTATCGTTACGGATCTGAATCGATCAGGCCGCGACGCCGCGATAGGTTTTTTCGCGCTGGATGATTTCGGATGCGAGTCGAAGATACGCCTGGCTGCCAGCGCATTTCAGATCGTAAAGCAGCGCCGGTTTTCCATAGGACGGCGCCTCCGATACCCGGACATTGCGCGGGATGATCGTCTGGTAGACTTTCGATCCCATGATCTCCCGGACGTCGGAAACCACCTGGGTCGAAAGGTTGTTCCGCTTGTCGAACATGGTCAGCACGATGCCATGGATCGACAAGTCCGGATTGAGACTGCCGCGAACCTGTTCCACCGTCTTCAAGAGCTGACTGAGACCTTCCAGAGCGAAGAATTCGCATTGCAGCGGAACCAGAATGGAATGCGCCGATGCCATGGCATTGATCGTCAAAAGGTTCAGCGACGGTGGACAATCGACGAGCACGTAGGAAAATCGCTGCGATTCCTCGCTTGTCCGCGTGTGATCGGCGATCGCCTTGCGCAACCGGAACGCACGATCCCGTTCAGCCGAGATCTCAAGCTCGAAGCCAAGCAGGTCGAGGGTTGACGGGGCCACCGAAAGCCGCGGCACAGCCGTATCGACCACCGATGAAGCGAGGGTTTCGTCGCCGATCAGCACATCGTAAGTGGATACGGGTCGATCCTTGCGATCGATTCCGAGACCGGTCGAGGCATTGCCCTGCGGATCGAGATCGACGACGAGAACCTTTTCGCCGATTGCGGCAAGCGCGGTGCCCAGATTGATTGCCGTCGTCGTCTTGCCGACCCCGCCCTTCTGGTTGGCCAGCGTCAGAACGCGCGGATAGTCCGGTAGAGCATCCATCTGGGCATTATCCCGTTTTGCTGCGTTGAAGCGCGCGGATCACAAGCACCCTGCTGTGCGGATCGACCACGCTGTCTTCTATTACCAGATCAAGATTCCAGTCGGAAAGAGTCGATTTAAGTTCCGAATCGGTATCGCGTCCTTTGTGGAAGATAGCCACAGTTTTTTCGGACATGAAAGGTTCTGCATAACCGCAAAGCGCCGGCAACGCTGCGAGCGCCCGCGCACTGATGACATCGATGGGCAAGGGTTCGGGCCAGGTGAATCGCTCTATGCGCTGGTCGTGAACGGTCACCGGAAGCCCGATTTCCCTCACGACCGCACGCAGGAATGCAGCTTTCCGGCCATTCGACTCGACCAGATGGGCGTGAAAGTCGGCGCGGTTGGCCATAAGGATGGAGATCACGATGCCGGGGAAGCCGGCCCCGGAGCCGAGATCCAGCCATCGCCGGGCAAGGGGGGCGAAGCGCAGGATCTGTGCACTGTCCAGAACATGACGCTGCCAGATTTCCGCCAGGGTCGATGGCGCGACCAGGTTCTGGACTTTTTGCCATTTTCGAACCAGATCGACGTAGATGCGAAGCCGATCGGATGTTTCACGTGAAACATCGAGATGTGCGCAAAGAACCTCCGGTCCGTCCTGCATGATGCGCCTTCAGGCCTGGGCCGCGTCCCGCGCCGTATCTCGTGTCTGTTCGAGACGCCGGACATGCGCAAGCACCAGTGTCAGCGCTGCCGGCGTCATGCCGTCGATCCGCGCCGCTGCCGACAAGGTCGCCGGTTTCACGGCCTGAAGCTTCTGCTGCATCTCGTTCGACAGTCCCGGCAATCCGAGAAACGAAAAATCCTCAGGAATCCGTTTGTTTTCATCCCGTCGATAGGCCTCGACATCGGCCTTCTGCCGCTCGAGATAGACCGCATAGCTCGCATCGATCTCAAGCTGATCCGCGGTCGACTGCTCGATATCACGCAGGTCCGGCCAGATGGTGCACAAGACTTCAAAATCGATTTCCGGCCGGGCGAGCAGCTCGAACCCGGTTCGACGGATACCATCCCGATTGAGGGTCAGACCATACCGTGCCGCTTCGTTCGGCGTCAGCGTCACCTGGTCCAATCTCGATCGCGCCGCATCAAGCTTTGCCTGTTTGTTCCGGAACCGATTCAACCGCTCATGGCCGACGATCCCCAAGTCGTGCCCCTGCTCGGTCAGTCGCTGATCGGCATTGTCGGCGCGAAGCGATAGGCGGAATTCGGCCCGGGACGTGAACATCCGGTACGGCTCGGAAACGCCACGTGTGACCAGATCGTCGACAAGAACACCGATATAGGCGTCTGTCCGGCTTACGGTCCATGCCGATTGCCCGCCGGCCCGGCGCGCGGCGTTGAGGCCGGCAACCAGACCTTGGGCCGCGGCTTCTTCATATCCGGTCGTGCCGTTGATCTGTCCGGCCAGGAAGAGGCGTTCGACCCGTCGCGTTTCAAGGCTCGCCTTCAATTCGCGCGGATCGACGTGATCGTACTCGATCGCGTAGCCATGCTGAAGGATCCGGGCACTTTCCAAACCCGGAATCGTTTTCAGGAATGCGTCCTGGACATCTTCCGGCAAAGAGGTCGAGATCCCGTTCGGGTAAACCGTATCGTCGTCCAGGCCTTCCGGTTCGAGGAAAATCTGGTGACTGTCCCGATCTCCGAACTTCACGACCTTGTCCTCGATAGACGGACAATAGCGCGGGCCGGTCCCCTCGATCTGGCCGGAATAGACGGCGGACTTTGTCAGGTTCTCTTCTATGATCCGATGCGTCTCGGGGGTCGTCCGCGTAATGTGGCAAGAGATTTGCGGTGTCGTAATCCGGTCGTTCATGAAGGAAAACGGAACAGGCGGATCGTCGCCGGGCTGTTCGGTCAGCGCATCCCAATCGATTGTGCGCCCGTCAAGACGGGCCGGCGTCCCGGTTTTCAAGCGCGCGAGCCTGAAGTCAAGCCGTGACAACGTTTGCGACAATCCCTCCGATGGCGCCTCACCCACTCGACCGGCCGGAATTCGTTTTTCACCGATATGGATCAGGCCACGCAGGAACGTCCCGGTCGTGAGGATCACCGCGCCGGCCGCAAATCGCCGGCCGTCTTCCATAACGATGCCGGTGGCGGCATGTCCGTCGATGATAAGGTCTCCGACCGCCCCTTCGAGGATCGTCAGCCCGTCCTGTTGCCGGATCGCGGCCTGCATGGCCTGCCGATAGAGTTTCCGATCCGATTGGGCCCGCGGTCCCCGCACGGCCGGTCCCTTTCGGCGGTTCAGCATCCGGAACTGGATCCCTGCCGCATCAGCGACTTCACCCATCAGACCGCCGAGCGCATCGATCTCCCGAACCAGATGTCCCTTGCCCAGGCCGCCAATGGCCGGATTGCACGACATCACGCCAACGGTCTCGAACCGGTGTGTGGCAAGCCCGACACGGGCACCGGCGCGGGCTGCCGCGGCCGCGGCTTCAGTGCCGGCATGACCACCGCCGATGACGATCACGTCATAGCTGTGTTCCCTCAGCACGATCGATACCTCCTGACAGGCTCAAGACATCATTCATTGGTCGGCTGCCGGTCGTAGCCGCTTTGGATCGGCGCGTCAAAGAATAGAGATAGGATTGATAAGGCGGAGGCCCACCTTTCCGACCGAGATTGTATCGGACACGAATCGAATGTTTCACGTGAAACATCACCCGCTATTTGCCGATACAGAACTCCGAAAAAATCACATCCAGCAGATCTTCAACGTCGATCCGGCCCGTAAGCCTGCCCAATGCATCCGACGCGGACCGCAGATCCTCGGCAACCAATTCCGCAGGCCGATTGTCGTGCGCGAGCGCTGAATCCAGGGCTGTCAAAGTGTGCTGCAATTCGTCGATATGCCGCACACGGGTCGCAAGGTCGTCGCCACCGTTTCCGAGCTTTGTCGACCCGAACGCGATGAGTTTCTGCTCAAGCAGGTCGAGACCGGCCCCCGTCTGCGACGAGATCCGGATATCCGGCGGAAAGGGTGTGTCGTCCTCATCCTCGGGTCGAAGGTCTGTCTTACTGGCGACGCGCCAGACGGGCGCGCCAGCCGAGTTGTCCGGATTGATGGCAAACCGGTTCGTTTCTCGGACACTTGCCTTCGAACCGTCGTCGAGCCAGAGAATGAGATCGGCTCGCCTGCCGGCTTCGAGCGATCGACGGACGCCTTCGGCCTCGATCTTTGACGTGGTGTCGCGCAACCCGGCCGTATCGCTCACCGAAAACAGATATCCGCCAAGATCCATCGCAACCGTCACGACATCCCGGGTCGTCCCCGCCTCATCCGATACGATGGCCGCATCGCGACGCGACAATGCGTTCAGGAGGCTCGACTTTCCCACATTCGGTGCGCCCTGAAGCACAACGGAAAGGCCGGACCGAATGGCTCTGGATCGGCTCGACGCGTTGATATGACCCCGGATTTCGTCCGCCAGGTTTTTCAGGTCGGATCGCATTCCGGATCCGGTATCGGTCGGCACGTCGTCTTCGTCGGAAAAGTCCAGTTCAGCCTCAATCATTGCCCGGGCTGCGATCAACCGGTTTCGCCAGCCGCCATAGATCGATCCGAGCCGCCCCTCGCCCTGGCGAAGCGCCTGGCGCCGCTGACTTTCCGTTTCCGCCGAAATCAGGTCGGCAAGGCCCTCCACCGACGTGAGATCCATCTTCCCGTTCAAGAAGGCCCGGTAAGTGAACTCACCGGCCTCGGCCATACGCATGCCCGCAATGCGTCCGAGCGCATCGAGGATCGCCCGCACGACAGCCGGTCCGCCATGCACATGAAACTCCGCGGCATCCTCACCGGTAAAGCTTGCCGGCCCTGGAAACCACAGCACCAGGGCGCGATCGATCACGTCTCCGGTTTCCGGATCAGCAATGGATCGGTAGGCGGCCAGACGCGGATCGGGCACCGCGCCACACATCGTTTCGAATACGAATCGGGTTCGTGCCCCGGACATACGGACCACAGCCAAAGCAGCCGGTAGACCCGGGGTCGCGAGAGCAAAAATTGTATCCTGATCGGAAGCCATCGCACGAATTCCAGATATTCTGACGGATGAATACCGAAACGATTATCTTTCCGTAAGACTCGTTGCAGTTGCAAAACAAAAAAGGCCATGACGTCGACGCCACGGCCCTTCTCTGTCGATCGGCGTTTTGGAATCGAAACGCTAGCGAATCGACTCGTCGCCTCGATCAGGTATTCATGGAATCGAAGAATTCACCGTTCGATTTCGTCTGGCGCAACTTGTCGATCAGGAACTCGATGGCATCGACGGTTCCCATCGGGTTTAGGATGCGGCGCAGCACATACATCTTCTTCAGTTGAACCGGTTCGACGAGCAATTCTTCTTTCCGGGTGCCGGAACGCTGGATGTCGATGGACGGGAACACACGCTTGTCCGCAACCTTGCGATCAAGGATGATCTCGGAATTGCCTGTCCCCTTGAATTCCTCGAAGATCACTTCGTCCATTCGGCTGCCGGTGTCGATCAGAGCTGTTGCGATAATGGTCAGCGACCCGCCTTCTTCGATGTTGCGGGCGGCACCGAAAAACCGCTTCGGACGTTGCAGGGCGTTGGCATCGACACCACCGGTAAGCACCTTACCGGAAGACGGCACGACGGTGTTGTAGGCCCGGCCGAGACGGGTAATGGAATCCAGCAGGATCACAACGTCCCGTCCATGTTCGGTGAGACGTTTCGCCTTCTCGATCACCATCTCGGCCACCTGAACGTGACGCGTTGCCGGTTCATCGAACGTCGATGAGATGACCTCGCCCTTCACCGTACGCTGCATGTCGGTGACTTCTTCAGGCCGCTCGTCGATAAGGAGGACGATCAGATAACATTCCGGATGGTTCGTTGTGATCGATTTGGCGATGTTCTGCAAAAAGACCGTCTTACCGGTCCGCGGCGGCGCCGTGATGAGGCCCCGTTGTCCTTTGCCGAGCGGCGCGGTCAGATCGATGACCCGAGCCGACAGGTCCTTGATGGTCGGGTCTTCGACTTCCATGCGCAGGCGCTCTTCGGGATAGAGCGGCGTCAGATTGTCGAAATGGATCTTGTGTCGAGCCTTTTCCGGCTCTTCGAAATTGATGGAATTTACTTTCAGAAGGGCAAAATACCGCTCGCCGTCCTTCGGACTGCGGATTTCCCCTTCGACCGTATCGCCGGTTCGCAAGGAAAAGCGTCGGATCTGCGACGGCGACACGTAGATATCGTCAGGACCGGGCAGGTAATTGGCATCCGGTGACCGCAGGAAGCCGAAGCCGTCCTGCAGCACTTCGATCACGCCTTGTCCAATGATATCGATTTCCTGGTCGGCGAGCTGTTTCAGGATGGCAAACATCAATTCCTGCTTGCGCATCGTGCTCGCGTTTTCGACTTCGTGCTCTTCGGCAAACGCCAGCAACTCAGTCGGGGATTTCGACTTCAAATCCTGAAGTTTCATTTCGCGCATGAATGCGAATCTCGATCTTGTGGTGGGCCAACGAATAAAGTTGGGAACTGGGAAAATGCAGATCTGTGAGGGGAACAACCGTTCCGCCGGTCGTGACACCTGCACTCGCGTGCTGGAGGTATCCGTCTGCTTTTGAGGGATTGGCTTATAGATAGCTGCTTCGCGGGCCAGTTACAAGCGCCTATCGCTCCGGATAACGCCGAATTCAGGCCTTCCGCGTCGATTTGCTCAAAACGGTTTGAAGATCACCAGAAAAACGATCCCGATCATCAGCACAGTCGGTACTTCGTTGATAATCCGGAAGTATCGCGTGGAACGATCATTGCTGTCCGATGCAAACTCCCTGACGTGCCGCGCCAACAGGCCGTGACAGGCGGTCAGGGCCAGGATCAGTGCGAACTTGGCGTGCATCCAGCCGCTGGACCAGTAGTCGGCAATCTGAACCAGCCACAATCCGAACAGCCAGGACGCTGCCATGGCCGGATTGATGATCGCCTTCAAGAGCCGACGTTCCATCACCTTGAAGGTTTCCGACATCTCTGTCCCGACCGTGGCATCGGCGTGATACACCATGAGGCGCGGCAGGTAGAGCATACCCGCCATCCAGGCGATGATCGAAATGATGTGTAGTGATTTGACGATTTCGTACGTCACGACGGATCAACCGCTCCGATAGGCACGTACCTGATCAATCATGGCCTGCACGTGATCCATGGGCGTATCCGGTGTCACGCCGTGGCCGAGATTGAACACATACGGTCCGCCGCCAAGCACCGACAAGGCCTCATCGATGGCGTCGGAAAGCGCCGTACCGCCCATGATCAGGCGGAGAGGATCGATATTGCCCTGAACGCAGACCCGCTTCTGAAGCACATCCCGGGCAAAGGCGAGCGGTACGCCGGAATCCAGGCCCACCGCATCGATCCCGGTCTCCACGACATACCGCTCAAGCCGCAGACCGATGCTTTTCGGAAAACCGACGACAGGCACGTCGGGATGCCGTGACTTGACGCCCTCAACGATGCGCCGTGTCGGCTGTGTGACCCAGGTATCGAACGCAACATCGTCCAGCGCCCCGGCCCAGGTATCGAAAATCTGGACCGCGTCCGCACCGCGCCGGATCTGTTCGCACAGATACACAACGGATGTCTCCACGAGAAGATCGAACAACGCCGCGCACGCTTCCGGCTTGCGCAGGATCGCCTCGCGCGCGGCCCTTTGTTCTTCCTTGCCGCGTCCCGCGATCATGTAGGTCGCAAGCGTCCAGGGTGCTCCGCAAAAGCCCAGCAGCGCCTTGTTCGGACTGAGCCGTTCGCGGATGCGTTCGACCGCTTCAAAGACGGGTGCCAGCCGTTCAATCGCCTTCTGCGGATCATCGAGACCCGGATTGTCCGGATCGATCGGCGTCAGACGCGGTCCGAAACCCTCTTCGAACCAGACCTCCTGTCCAAGCGCGTCCGGCACAACCAGAATATCGGAGAACAGGATCGCCGCATCGAAATCGTAGCGATCGATCGGCTGGAGCGTTACCTCGGTCGCTTTTTCAGGCGAATAGCAAAAATCCAGGAACGACGGTGTGGTCGCCCGGACAGCCCGGTACTCAGGCAGATAACGGCCGGCCTGGCGCATCATCCAGATCGGCGGAACGGTTTGCGGCTCGCCTTTCAGGGCATTCAGAAGCGGTTTTTCCAAGTGATCAGACCCATGCGATTGTTCACCAATCTCCTTAAAGAAAGATATTTTAAGAGTCTTGATTATTCTTATTGCCGGTGAATTGCAGGGAGGAATCCGCATCCACATCTCGTCCACATCCCGACAGGCTCCCGCAGGCCCCTGACCAAGCGTGGACCTAAAGTGCGCCGCAATCCGGTAAAGATCCCTAACATATTGATTTTATGAAATTAAATTGGATGATCGTGCGGCAATCCTGTGGACAAACACCCATCGTTTGCAGAAAAACATGCCCTTGCGAGGCTTGCCAACAGGCACGGGAAATGCCGGCCTTGAAACCATGGCCTGTTGATAGCTGCTGGCCATGTCCACCGGTCTTCGCTACAGCAGGTCCGAACCCGCGATTTGTCCCTCCTTATCACCAGCGCCCGGGAAAACCATGTGAGTCCGAACCGCAACTTCTTTCACATCCATCTGGTGTCCGATTCCACCGGTGAAACGCTGCTCACGGTCTCCCGTGCAGCGGCTGCACGTTATGAGAACATTCATGCTATCGAGCATGTCTATCCATTGGTGCGGTCCGCCGTGCAGATGGAACGCGTCATCCGGGACATCGAGGGCGCGCCCGGTATCGTGTTGTACACGCTGGTGGACGACGGGCTTGTCGACGCGCTGGAGACCGCGTGCCAGGGCTTCAGTCTGCCCTGTCGCAACGTGCTCGATCCGATCCATAATGTGTTTCAGGCCTATCTCAACCTGCCCCTGACCGCGAAGATCGGCGGTCAGCATGCCCTTGATGCCGATTACTTTCGTCGCATTGAGGCGCTGAACTATACGATGATGCACGATGACGGGCAGCTTCCGGAAGATCTCGAAACGGCGGATGTAATCCTTGTCGGGATCAGCCGGACATCGAAGACCCCGACGAGCATGTATCTCGCCAATCGCGGCATCAAGACGGTGAACGTGCCGATCGTCCCGACGCTGACCTTTCCGGATCGGATCAAGCAGGCTGTGGGTCCGCTCATTGTTGCCTTGACCGCCAGTCCCGACAGGATCCTTCACATCCGCCGCAATCGCCTGATGACGCTGAATGCGTCGAACGAAGACAATCCCTATGTGGATCGTCGCGCGATCGCCGAGGAAATCGCCTACACGAAACGCTTGTGTGCAGAGACCGGATGGCCCGTCATCGATGTCACCCGCCGGTCGATCGAAGAGACCGCCGCAGAGGTCCTCAGTCTCAAGAACCAGCGAGACGCGGCCCGGCTGGAAGCGCAGTTGGAGGGGTGATGCAGTCGTTAATCCTAGCATCGACAAGCGCAATCCGGGCGACCCTGTTATCCAACGCAGGGCTGGAGTTTGACGCGATCCCGGCCGATGTCGACGAAAGAGCCATTGAAGAACCTTTGCTGGAAGCCGACTTCATGCCCGAAGACATTGCGTCCGTATTGGCCGAAGCAAAGGCAATCGATGTGTCGGAGCGGTTTCCCGGAGCTCTCGTCATCGGCGCCGACCAGATCCTTGCCTTTCAGGGGCGCCGTTGGGTCAAGGCGGAATCGATGGATGAGGCCCGATCGAACCTTTTGACGTTGAGGGGGCAAACGCACGAGCTTCATGCCGCCGTCGTCTGTGCCCGCGACGGCGCCGCCATTTGGCGTCATGTTTCGACCGCGAACCTGACGATGCGCGCGTTTTCGCCGGAATTCCTCGGCCGCTATCTGGCGTCCGTCGGCGACAAGGCGCTTGCAAGCGTCGGAGGATATCAGCTCGAGGGCCAGGGCGTGCAATTGTTCGAACGCATCGACGGCGATTATTTCACGATCCTCGGCCTGCCGCTTCTGCCTCTCCTGGCTTATCTGCGCAGCGAGACCATGATCGATGACTGATCCCGCCCCCCGCGCCGGTGTCATCGGATGGCCGATCGACCATTCCCGATCGCCGCTGATTCATACCTATTGGCTCGATCAGTTTCATCTTTCGGGGTCCTATGAGCGGGTCCCGATTGCGCCCGATGCGATATCGGACCTGAAACAGATATTGCGTGCAGGCGGGTTTATTGGGGCCAACGTCACGTTGCCGCATAAGGAAGCCGCTGCCGCCCTTGTTGAT
>JANQQB010000372.1 GCA_028285165.1 Rhodobiaceae bacterium | reverse complement strand
GGCATGGGCTCCGCGATCGCGGCCGCCGTCGAGACCGGCCAACCGGTGCTCGCGGTCGAGGGCGACAGTGCCTTCGGTTTCTGCGGCATGGAGGTGGAGACGATCTGCCGCTACAACCTGCCGATCTGCGTGGTCGTCTTCAACAACAACGGCATCTATCGCGGCGACGACGTCAACCGGTCCGGCGGCGCTGACCCGGCAACCACCGTGTTCGTCGACGACGCGCGCTACGACAAGATGATGGAGGCGTTCGGCGGCGTCGGCGTTTATGCAACCTCGCAGGACGAACTCCTGCGGGCGATCGACGAGGCGATGGACTCCGGCAAACCCACACTGATCAACGCGGTGATCGACCCGAAGGCCGGCAAGGAAAGCGGCAATATCGGCAGTCTCAATCCGCAATCGGTCGTGGCCCAGGCGCGGGCCGCCCGGCAGAAATAGACGGTCCGGCAAAGCCGGCATCGAACAGGGGATGAAGCGACATGAAAGCTCTTGAAGGCGTAAAGATACTCGATTTTACGCACGTACAATCCGGCCCGACCTGCACCCAGCTTCTGGCATGGCTCGGCGCGGACGTGATCAAGGTGGAACGTCCGGGCGTCGGCGACGCGACCCGCAAGCAGCTTGTGGACGTGCCGGGCGCCGACAGCCTGTACTTCACGATGCTGAACCACAACAAGCGCTCGATCGAGCTGAATTCCAAGAACGAGACCGGCAAGGAAGTTCTGACGCGTCTCATCGAGGAATGCGATGTGCTGGTGGAAAACTTTGCGCCCGGCGCGCTCGACCGCATGGGTTTTTCCTGGGAGCGGATCCAGGAGATCAATCCGCGCCTGATCATGGCGTCCGTCAAGGGCTTCGGGCCCGGCCAGTATGAAGACTGCAAGGTCTACGAAAATGTCGCGCAATGCGCCGGCGGGGCCGCCTCGACCACCGGGTTCCTGGACGGTCCGCCCCTCGTAACCGGGGCCCAGATCGGCGATTCCGGGACGGGACTGCATCTTGCGCTTGGCATCGTGGCCGCGTTGTTCCAGCGCGAAACGAGCGGGCGCGGGCAGAAGGTACTCGCCCCGATGCAGGACGGCGTCCTCAATCTGAGCCGCGTGAAGCTGCGCGACCAGCAGCGGCTCGCCGCCGGACCGCTCAAGGAATACAGCCAGTTCGGCGAGGGCATTCCCTTCGGCGAGGCGACGCCGCGCGCCGGCAACGATTCCGGCGGCGGCCAGCCGGGCCGGATCCTGAAGTGCAAGGGATGGGAAACCGATCCCAACGCCTACACCTATTTCATCACCCAGGCGGCCGTCTGGGAGAAAATCTGCGACGTCATCGGCGAGCCCGATTGGAAGACCAAGGAAGGCTATGCAAAGCCGCCGGAACGGCTCGACAAGCTCAACGAGATCTTCGAGCGCATCGAACAATGGACCATGACCAAGACCAAGTTCGAGGTCATGGAAATCTGCAATCCGCTCGACATTCCGGTCGGCCCGATCCTGTCCATGAAGGAAATCATGGAGGACGAGGGATTGCGCAAGACGGGCACCATCGTTGACGTCGATCACCCCGAGCGTGGGCGCTATGTATCCGTCGGCTGCCCGATCAAACTGTCAGACAGTCCGGTCGAGGTGGAACGCTCGCCGCTGCTTGGCGAACACACGACGGAAATCCTCCAGGATGTGCTTGGATATACCGGAGACGACCTGGAACGCGTGATCGGATCCGGCGCAGTGGGCGAGCCCAAACGGGAGGCCGCGGAATAGGAATTCGGAATGGCGACGGGGCATTGCGGGCGACAGACCCGACCCCGCTGACGGGAGGAATGGAATGCGCATAGTGGTCCACGGCCAGCAGGCCTTCGGCAAGGCCGTGCTGGAACGGCTTCTGGAACGCGGTGAAAATGTCGTGGCGGTGTGTTGCGCACCGACCAAGGAAGGCAGGCCGGAAGATCCGTTGGCCGAATTCGCCCGCGAAAAGGGGCTGCCGGTGCATCAGCCCGCGTCTTGGAAGACGCCGGAGGCACTGGAACTTATGGAGAGTTTCGAGGCCGACATCTGCATGATGGCCTATGTGTTGCTCTTCGTGCCTCAAGCTGTGCGCGACGCGCCGAAATACGGCACGTTTCAATATCACCCTTCACTCTGTCCCTGGCACCGCGGTCCGTCCTCGATCTCATGGCCGATCGCCATGGGCAAGACTCACACCGGGCTCACCATCTTCTGGCCCGATGACGGGCTCGACGAGGGACCGATCATGTTGCAGAAGACCTGCGCAATCGGACCCGACGAGACGCTCGGCGATGTCTATTTCAAGAAACTCTTCCCGATGGGCGTCGATGCCATGATCGAGGGTCTCGACCTCGTGAAGGCGGGCATCATCCTCAAACACGACCAGCGCCTGGAGGACGGCTCCTACGAAAGCTGGTTCAAGGGCGATCACATCCAGATCGACTGGTCGAAACCGGCCGCCGAGGTCTACAACCTGATCCGCGCCGCCAATCCGGCTCCGGCCGCCCGCACGACGCTCAACGGGGCCGACGTCCAGGTCTTCGACAGCAAGCTGCTCGAAGGAGAGGGCACGCCGGGCGAACTTGTCGAGGTCACTGAGGCCGGCGTTGTCATGCAGGCTGCCGGCGGTCGCATTCTGATCGAGCGCGTGCGTCCGACCGGCGGTCAAAAGCAGCCGGCCGCATCCTGGATCGCAGAACAGGCCTGAAGACCAAAAAATCCCGCCCCGCAACCCGCACCACAGATCAGGCCCCGCCATGTCAGACATCGAAATCGCCCGCGCCGCTACGAAGAAACCGATCCAGGAAATCGGGTCCGGGCTCGGCATCCCGAATGAACACCTTCTGCCTTTCGGCCACGATAAGGCGAAGGTGTCGGAAGACTTCATCAAGTCGCTTGCCGATCGCAAGGACGGACACCTCGTTCTCGTGACCGCGATCAACCCGACACCGGCAGGCGAGGGCAAGACGACGACGACGGTCGGTCTCGGCGACGGCCTCAATGCCATCGGCAAGAAGGCGGCGGTCTGCATCCGCGAGGCTTCGCTCGGCCCCTGTTTCGGGATGAAGGGCGGCGCCGCGGGCGGCGGCTATGCCCAGGTCGTGCCGATGGAGGACATGAACCTCCATTTCACGGGTGATTTCCACGCCATCACCAGCGCTCACAATCTGCTGGCCGCGATGCTCGACAACCACATCTACTGGGGCAATGCCCAGGAGATCGACATCCGGCGGGTCGCCTACCGGCGTGTGATGGACATGAACGACCGGGCGCTGCGCCAGATCGTCTGCAATCTCGGCGGGGTCGCAAACGGTTTCCCGCGCGAGGCCGGCTTCGATATCACGGTGGCCTCGGAAGTCATGGCCATCCTGTGCCTCGCCACCGACCTGGCCGACCTGGAGAAGCGGCTCGGCGACATCATCGTCGCCTATCGGCGCGACCGCACGCCGGTCTATGCCCGGGACATCAAGGCCGACGGTGCGATGGCCGTGCTGCTTCAGCAGGCCATGCAGCCGAACCTCGTGCAGACCCTGGAAAACAATCCCGCCTTCGTGCATGGCGGCCCGTTCGCCAACATCGCGCATGGCTGCAACTCTGTGGTCGCGACCCGCACCGCGCTGAAGCTTGCCGATTATGTGGTGACGGAAGCCGGCTTCGGGGCCGATCTAGGCGCCGAAAAATTCATGAACATCAAGTGCCGCAAGGCCGGGCTCGCGCCGGAAGCCGTCGTGATCGTCGCAACCGTACGGGCCATGAAGATGAATGGCGGCGTGGCGAAGGACGACCTTGGGTCCGAGAACGTCGAGGCCGTGAAAAAAGGCTGCGCCAATCTCGGTCGTCATATCGAGAACGTCAAACAATTCGGCGTGCCGGCCGTGGTTGCGATCAACCATTTTGTCAGCGACACCGACGCCGAGATCCAGGCTGTGAAGGATTATGTGGCCTCGCAAGGGGCCGAGGCCGTGTTGTGCAAGCACTGGGCGAAAGGATCCGCCGGCATCACCGATCTTGCGCACAAGGTCGTTGAACTCGTCGAAAGCGGGGCCGCTCAATATGCGCCGCTCTATGGCGACGACATGCCGTTGTTCGAGAAAATCGAAACCATTGCCAAGCGGATTTACCGGGCTGACGAGGTGCTCGCCGACAAGAAGATCCGCGATCAGCTCAAACAATGGGAAGAGCAGGGTTACGGCAACCTGCCGGTCTGCATGGCCAAGACGCAATACTCGTTCACGACCGATCCGAACCGGCGGGGTGCGCCCACCGGCCATAGCCTGCCGGTCCGCGAAGTGCGGCTTTCTGCCGGTGCCGGGTTCATCGTCGTGATCT
>JANQQB010000369.1 GCA_028285165.1 Rhodobiaceae bacterium | reverse complement strand
CGATATGAACGATCGGGCGCTGCGCGAAATCGCGGTCGGCCTCGGCGGGGTCGCCAACGGGTTTGCCCGCGAAGGCGGTTTCGATATCACCGTTGCCTCGGAAATCATGGCGATCCTGTGCCTGGCCTCCGATCTCGACGATCTGCAGAAGCGGCTCGGGGACATTATCGTCGCCTATCGGCGCGACCGCACGCCGGTCACCTGCCGCGACATCAAGGCCGACGGCGCCATGACGGTGCTCCTGCAACAGGCCATGCAGCCCAATCTGGTCCAGACGCTGGAAAACAATCCCGCCTTCATCCACGGCGGACCCTTTGCCAATATCGCGCATGGCTGCAATTCCGTGGTGGCAACGCGCACCGCCCTGAAACTTGCCGATTATGTGGTGACGGAGGCCGGGTTCGGGGCCGATCTCGGCGCCGAGAAGTTCTTCGACATCAAATGCCGCAAGGCCGGTCTGGCGCCCGACGCCGTGGTGATCGTCGCCACCATCCGAGCCATGAAGATGAATGGCGGTGTCGCAAAGGCCGACCTTGGTGCTGAGAATGTCGATGCCGTCACCAAGGGCTGTGCCAATCTCGGGCGGCACGTGGAGAACGTGAAAAAATTCGGCGTTCCCGCCGTCGTTGCCATCAACCATTTTGTCACCGATACGGACGCCGAAGTCGAGGCGGTCAAGGCCTATGTAGCGGGCCTGGGGGCGGAAGCGATCCTGTGCAAGCACTGGGCAAAAGGCTCGGAAGGCACGGAGGACCTGGCTCGTCGCGTGGTGGAAATCGCCGACAGCGGCGCGGCGGCCTTTGCGCCGCTCTACGCGGACGACCTGGGTTTGTTCGCCAAGATCGAGACGATCGCCAAGGAAATCTACCGGGCCGACGAGGTGATTGCGGACAAGAAGATCCGCGACCAGTTGCTGCAATGGGAAGAGCAGGGGTTCCGTGATCTGCCGGTGTGCATGGCCAAGACCCAGTATTCGTTTTCGACAGACCCGAACCTGCGGGGTGCGCCGACCGGCCATGCCGTTCCCGTCCGTGAGGTGCGCTTGTCTGCCGGTGCCGGTTTCGTCGTGGCGATCTGCGGGGAAATCATGACCATGCCCGGACTGCCGCGCGTTCCGGCGGCGGAAGCCATCCACATCAACGATGCCGGCCTGATCGAGGGGCTGTTCTGATCCGAAGCAGACGGCCCGTGGCAAGCGAGGTGTGACAATTCCCGCGCTTGCGGTCAGTTCGCCGGCATCCGTCCCATTGCGACATGATGCGGCGCGCCTGCGATTGCAACGGTACGCCGCATTGGCTATGGGCTTCCGTCGGGACGAACCGTGCGGACCGGCCGTTCCGTCGAGGCTCCGCCGTTCGTGAGGAAGGATCATGAACCGTTATTCGGTTTTTTCGCTCATCCGTGAAGGACTTCGCGGCCATTCCGGCTGGAAGCCTGTCTGGCGCGATGCCGAGCCGAAAGCAGCCTATGATTGCGTGATTATCGGCGGCGGCGGGCACGGTCTCGCAACGGCATATTATCTGGCCAAGCTGCACGGCATGACCAACATTGCCGTGGTGGAAAAGGGATGGCTTGGCGGCGGCAATTCGGGCCGGAACACGACCATCATCCGGTCCAACTATCTCTACGATGAGAGCGCGGCGATCTACAATCACGCCCTGCATTTGTGGGAAGACCTGAGCCGCGAGCTCAATTTCAACATCATGATGAGCCATCGCGGCGTCATCAACCTGGCGCATGACGACGGCGAGATGCGGCAGCTGAAACGCCGCGTCGAGGCCAATCGGCTGAACGGGGTCGATGCCGAGTGGCTTGACGCCAAGCAGGTCAAGGAATTCTGTCCGATCCTCAACACCTCGCCGGATATCCGGCATCCGGTGCTTGGCGGAACGCTGCAACGCAAGGGGGGCGTCAACCGCCACGATGCCGTCTGCTGGGGGTATGCGCGCGCGGCCGACGATCTCGGCGTCGACATCATCCAGCAATGCGAAGTCACCGACATCCGCGTCGAAGCCGGAGCAATTGCCGGTCTGGAAACCACCCGCGGATCGATCCGCACCCCGAAGGTGGCGAGCGTCACGGCCGGCCATACCAGCGTGATCG
>JANQQB010000344.1 GCA_028285165.1 Rhodobiaceae bacterium | reverse complement strand
AGTGGTCGGCCGGCGCACGCTCGGCGACGGCTTCCCAAACGCCGCACAATGCATCGCCGATTTCGGCGCCAACGCCCTGTTCTGCGCCGGCCCGGCTATCGCCGACTGGCAGGACCACGACCTTGCGAACCTTGCCGTCGCCGCCGCAATCGACGGCACACAAACCAATACCGGCACGCCGGCTGCCGTCCTCGGCCACCCGCTCACCGCGCTCACCTGGCTCATCGGCGCCCTGCAGGCGAAAGGCAAGACGCTCAAGGCAGGCCATTGGATTTCCACGGGCACCTGCCTGGGCGTGGTCCCGATCAGACCCGGCACGGAAATCCGGGCGACGTTTGGGAAGGTGGGGGAGTTGGTGGTGACTTT
This sequence comes from Rhodobiaceae bacterium, assembly GCA_028285165.1. Classification (GTDB taxonomy): domain Bacteria; phylum Pseudomonadota; class Alphaproteobacteria; order Rhizobiales; family JANQQB01; genus JANQQB01. The sequence goes on along the minus strand of JANQQB010000344.1, from coordinate 10,315 downwards.
TGATTAAAGACTTGGAAAGTCTTGCATCATTGATTGACCGATCTAAAGCCGCAGTTTGGGCAGTTATCCGCTTTGTAGTCAGCGGCGCTCGTGTACCGACAGCGGCTCGAAGGTCGTGTCCTATTTCGCCCAATGCGCCGGTTCCTGGGTTGCCCGGTCAAGCCGGGCAAAGACGGCAGGAACGGGCGGGGTAGTGTACATTTCTGTCATTGGCTGCAACTGAGTGCTCCCCTTTCCACACTAAACTCTCCGTCTTTGCCCGGCTTGACCGGGCAACCCAGGACACAGGTCATGCCCGCCCGAACCCTATGGCGTCGCCAATCCCTCGAAGCTGCCGGTCAAAAGGGCGTGGTCCATCGGTATTCCTGCCCGCCCAGACACACCGGCGCCACTTTTTCTCCCCCGCCCGCATTTTCCGCTGGCAATGATCGGCGACTTCGCCTATATTATAGTCAAGTTGAGCATAAGTCAGGCAGAGCGTGCCTGATTTTTTGTCGAACATTTTTGCTCAAAATGAGCATAACTCAGGAGGTGAGCGCCATGGACGGTGTTGTCAATCCCGCTGAAACCCTGGACCGCGAAGGTGCGGGCCCGGATGGTGTCGGAAACCGGATCGCTGCGCCTCTACACGCGTCAACCAAAACTGCGACCGGGCGATTTGCGCGGCTGCCGCGTCCGGCGCTCGATTACACCGAGGAAGTCGCCGAGGCCACGGCGCCGGTGTTCGAGAAGGTCAAACACGTCATTCCCGCCATCGAGTGGCCGGTCTATGCGCCCTACATCAAGGCCATCAACGACCTGAAAAAACAGCGCAACGCGGTCATCCTGGCGCACAATTACCAGACGCCGGAAATCTTCCACGGCGTGGCCGACATTGTCGGCGATTCCCTGCAATTGGCGCGCGAGGCCGCCAAGGCCGAGGCCGGTGTGATCGTCCAGTGCGGTGTGCATTTCATGGCCGAGACGTCGAAACTGCTGTCGCCGGAAAAGACTGTCCTGATCCCCGACATGAAGGCCGGCTGCTCGCTCGCCGCCTCCATCACCGGCGCCGATGTGCGGGCCCTGCGCGCAAAATATCCGGGCGTGCCGGTGGTCACCTATGTCAATACATCCGCTGACGTGAAGGCCGAAACCGACATCTGCTGCACCTCGTCCAATGCGGTCAAGGTGGTGGAATCGCTCGGTGTCGACCGGGTGCTCCTGATCCCCGACGAATATCTGGCAAAATACGTCCAGACCCAGACTGATGTCGAAATCCTGTCCTGGCAGGGCCGCTGCGAGGTGCATGAGCGCTTCACCGGCGACGAATTGCGCGCCTATCGCGAGGCCGATCCGTCGGTGCGCATCATCGCGCACCCGGAATGTCCGCCCGATGTCATCGATGCCTCCGACTTCACCGGGTCGACCGCGCACATGATCAACTGGGTCAAGACGAACCGTCCGGAAAAAGTCGTCATGGTGACCGAGTGCTCCATGGCCGACAACGTGGCATCGGAGACGCCGGACGTGAATTTCGTCAAGCCGTGCAATCTGTGCCCCCACATGAAGCGCATCACCCTGCCGAAGATCCTCGACACGCTGGTCGACATGAGCGGCGAGGTGACCGTCGATCCGGCGATCGCCGACCGCGCCCGCCTGGCGGTTGAACGCATGGTCAACCTGACCAATTGATCGACAGGACCGGTCCGGGCATCCGCCCGGACCTTATTCCGCATCGCGCTGGGCCCCGAATGGGACCCGGTTGGCTGATCCCGTCACGGACCGGATCAGGACCCGGTTTTGGCTAGGGGGCTTCGACGGGCATTCTGCCCGATGAAGGAGAGCGACCGTGCTGCAATCCGACGACATCGTCATTCTTGGCGGCGGTCTGGCCGGCCTGTTCTGCGCCCTGAAGCTGGCGCCGCGGCCGGTGACCGTCGTGACGGCTGCACCGATCGGCGAGGGCGCGTCTTCGGCCTGGGCCCAGGGCGGTATTGCGGCCGCGGTGTCCGACGGTGACACGCCGGAAAAACACACCGCCGATACGGTCGCCGCCGGGGCAGGGCTGGTGGTCGAACGCATCGCCCGTCAGATGGCTGACGAGGCCGGCGACCGTGTTCGTGACCTGCTCGAATACGGCGTACCCTTCGACCAGGACCTGGAAGGCGCGCTGGTCTGTTCCCGCGAGGCGGCGCACAGCGAAAACCGGGTCGTGCGCGTCAAGGGCGATCAGGCCGGCCAGGCGATCATGGCGGCGATCGCCGCCGCGGTGCGTGACACGCCCTCGATCCGGGTTCTGGAAGGCTTTGTCGGCGAGGAAATCGTCAAGACGCGCCATAGGGCGACCGGTCTCCTGGTCCGGCGGGTCGAAGACGGCCACGCCTTCCTGCTGACAACCCGTGCAATCGTCATCGCGACCGGCGGCATCGGCACCCTGTTTGCCCGCACCACCAACCCGCCGCAGGCCTGCGGCCAGGGCCTGGCGCTCGCGGTCAAGGCCGGCGCCGTGCTGGCCGATTGCGAATTCGTGCAATTCCACCCGACCGCCATCGACGTGCCCGGCGACCCGACGCCGCTGGCAAGCGAAGCTCTGCGCGGTGAAGGCGGTATCCTGGTCGACGGAACCGGCCACCGGTTCATGGCCGCCTATCACGCCCAGGCCGATCTCGCCCCCCGCGATGTGGTGGCGCGCGCCGTGCACGAACAGATCGAGCGCGGAAAAGGCGCTTATCTCGATTGTCGCGACGCGGTGGGCGACCGCTTTGCCGAGCACTTCCCGTCGATCTTCCGGGTCTGCATGGAGGCCGGCATCGATCCGCGCAGCGCGCCGATCCCGGTCGTGCCGGCGGCGCATTATCACATGGGCGGGATCCTGGTTGACGCGACCGGTCGAACCACCGTCGACGGTTTGTGGGCCTGCGGCGAGGCGGCCTCGAGCGGCGCGCATGGCGCCAATCGGCTGGCCTCCAATTCGCTCCTTGAATCGGTGGTCTTTGCCGACCGCATCGCGCGCGATCTCGGCGGCCTGCTTCCCGTGCCGGCCCTGATCCCGGCCCGCGACAGCGAGACGAGCGGCGGCCTGGAATTTTCCAACGGCGACGCCAACCGCGCCGAATTGCGGGCCGTCATGAGCGCCAAGGTCAGCGTCGTGCGCCATGCCACCGGTCTTGCCGAGGCCCTGCAAACGATATCCGCCATCGAACGGGCGGCCTGGTCGCAATCCGGCCGCAACACCGTCCTCGCCGCCAAGGCGATCGCCGCATCCGCCCTGTTGCGCGAGGAGAGCCGTGGCGCCCATTTCCGCAGCGACTTTCCCGACCCGCGTCCCGAATGGGCCCATCGCACCTTCCTCACCTTGACCGACATCAACAGGGCCGCTCAGGCGTCCCAGAATCGGTCGGCACCGGATGCGGCCTGAACGGCCGGCCGTGCTGCCGATACGGACCCCCAGATTTCGAATGCAGGACACACGCCCGTGACCCAGAATGCCCTTCCGGCCGACATGCCGGGCCTGATCGTCGACGAGGCCGTGCGCGCCGCCCTCAAAGAGGATTTCGGCCGTTCCGGCGACATCACCACGCTCGCCACCATCCCGCCCGATGCAAGCGCGACGGCAAGCCTCGCCACGCGGCAGGACGGAACGCTGGCCGGTCTGGATTGCGTGACCGCCACCTTTGCCGCGCTTGATCCGGACATTCGAGTGCGGAAAGACGCGGCGGACGGCGCCCGGCTGTCGGCCGGCGACCGCATTGCGGAGATATCCGGCCCGGCACGGGCGGTCCTGACCGGCGAACGCGTGGCGCTGAACTTTCTCGGGCATCTGTCCGGCATTGCCACGGCGACGGCCCTTTTTGCCGACACGATCGCCGGAACCGGTGCAAAAATCTGCTGCACCCGCAAGACCACGCCTGGTCTGCGCGCATTCGAGAAATACGCCGTGCGCTGCGGCGGCGGCTCCAACCACCGGTTCGGCCTCGACGACGCGATCCTCATCAAGGACAACCACATTGCAGTGGCCGGCGGCGTCGGACCGGCCATCGCCCGGGCCCGCGCCTATGCCGGCCATCTCGTCGCCGTCGAGGTCGAGGTCGACACGCTCGACCAATTGCGCGAGGCCCTTGAGGCCGGTCCCGACGTCGTGCTTCTCGACAATATGGCGCCGGCAACGCTGCGCGAGGCCGTCTCTCTTGTCGCCGGCCGGTGTCGCACCGAAGCCTCCGGCGGCATCACGCTCGAGACGGTGCGCGCGGTCGCCGAGACCGGCGTCGATTTCATTTCCACCGGCTGGATCACCCATTCCGCGCCGGTGCTCGATCTCGGCCTCGACATCCAGATCGGCTGATCGACCGTATCTCTTCGACAGGCGCTGCGGCGGAACGAGGAGGATGAGGGTGATCACGGTTTTCTACGACGGCCTGTGCGGTTTGTGCTCGCGCGAGATTGCCTATTATCGACGCCTGTCGCCGCGCGCACCGATCGCCTGGTGCGATATCGCCCGGGACCCGGCACCGCTCGAACAGCGCGGCATCAGCCAAGCCGATGGCCTTTTCTACCTGCATGCCGAGGACGCCGATGGACACATGCATGTCGGGCTCGATGCCTTCGTGCTGATCTGGCGGCACTTTGCCGGCTGGCACCTACTGGCCGCGTTCGTGCGGCTGCCGGGCATTGGCTTCGCCGCCGACCGGCTCTATCGCTGGTTCGCCGCGCGTCGCTTCAAGCGCCTCGGACATTGCCAGGCGGCGCTCGACCGTGCCGCACCAGCCAAACAAAACGAACCAGTCTATTCTTAGGCTGCTGCAGGGGGCATCGCATGCCGGAGGGGCATACCATTCATCGCGAGGCGCGCGATCAAAAGCCGATGCTGACGGGCCGCGATCTGGCCGTTTCCTCGCCGCAGGGCCGGTTTGCCGAAGGAGCCCGCCGGCTCGACGGGCATGACTGCAAAGCGGTCGAAGCTTTCGGCAAACACCTGGTCTACCGGTTCGAGACCGGCGACCACCTGCATGTTCACCTCGGCCTGTTCGGGCGAATTCGCAAGGCGAAACGTCCCGAAAAGGAACCGCGCGGCGCCGTGCGGATCCGCATGATGAGCGATACCCATGTCGTCGACATCAACGGGCCGACCATCTGCGAAATCCTTGACGAGCCGGGCCTCGCGGCGCTGCTCGCGCGCATCGGCCCGGATGTCCTGCGGTCCGACGCCGATCCGGACCGGGCCTTTGCCCGGATTGCAAAGAGCCGGGCGCCGATCGGCCGGTTGATCATGGATCAGTCGGTGATGGCCGGCATCGGCAACATCTACCGGACGGAGATCCTGTGGCGGCTGGGCGTGCACCCGGATGTGCCGGGTCGTGCCGTGGATCGGGTATTGTTCGACCGGTTGTGGGCGGATGCGCAACGCCTGCTTCGCATCGGCGTTACCCGGCGTGCGATCGTGACGGTGGAGGAGGCGCTTGCGGCCGGCGGCCGTCGCCGCAAAGGCGAGCGGTTCAACATCTTCGGCAAGGAGACCTGTCCGGCCTGCGCCGGTCCGGTGATGAAACTCGATATCGCAGGACGCCGCGCCTTCGCCTGTGAGACCTGTCAGCCGGTTCCATAGGCGGGACCGATCGGTTCAGTCGCCCGCCACGAAAAAGTACCAGGAGCCGTCCGGTCCGATGCCCAACCGGTAGAAGATATAGCTGCCATAGGTCTCCATCTCTTCCACATCGCCGGCCGTGACGATCGTGTAGAGCTCGACCTTTTGCTGCGGCGTCAGAGAATCGAGCGGGATCTCGGCGAAGTAAGGCCAGATGAACATTTCATCCGGCTCGCCCTGGTTGATGTGCACCCAACCGGATTCCAGCACTTCGATCAGGATGGCCAGGACCTCATGGCCTTCCTTGTCGCCGGAACTGTCTTTCAGGAAATCGATCGGATCGTCGATGTCGCCGAACGACAGGGTCGGTGGTTCCTCGTTGGCATCGTAGATCAGGCGCAGGCGGTCGAAATCGACCGTACGTGCGGCTTCAAGGAGGTCCTTGCGCATGCGCCGGACGACGGCAGGCAGGCCGTTTTCACCGTAATGGACGAGCGGAACGGAACCGTCTTCGGCGGTATCCTGGTCGTCCTCGCTTTCTTTTTCCTGTTTCGGCTCCGCCTCCTCTGGCGTGAACACGCCCGGCGGTGTTGTGATGCTTGGCGGCGGTTCCATTGCGCGCGGCGCGATCACCCGTTCGGTCGGGACGCCGGCCGCAAGGCAAAGGGTGGAGCCGGCCAGAACCAGCGGCACGCTCAACAGGCTCGATCGGAAAAAAAGCATGGACTGTATGAACTTCGCCTGACGTCAGTGATCAAACCATAGCACAGAAATATGGCGTTTCAGTCCAATCGTAAACAGCGCGCGGTCCGGACCGAACACCGATACGGTTAGGGAGCTGAGTCCCGGCTCCGCCTTTCCAGCAGGGCGATCATGTTGCCGATGCGGGGGTCCTGGGCAAGGCCCGGCCTTGCAAGGCTGCCGAACGCGCTTTCGAAGGCGAAATGGTCGGGGCGGATGGCGCGCATGTGGCCGTTGGCGACGTAGGATGCGGCAAAGTGTTCGGGAAGAAACCCGATACAGGATCCCGACAGGATCAGGAGCGCCGCGGCCTCGATCTGGTGCACCGTCGCCCGGTAGTCGGGATCGGGAAAGAAGTGTTCGTCGAACCGGTCGAGATATCCGCGCGCGATCCGGCCCGCTCCCGTGAGCAGGCTGTCGTCGATTTCAGCGTCCGGTACGGCATACAGCGGGTGATCATGCCCGCAAAACAGCGCGTTTCTCTCCGTGAACAATGGCCGAAAGGTGAGGCCGGCGACACGCCGGTGCTCCGGCGCGACCGCAAGGTGCAGGCGGCCCTCCAGCACGGCCTTTTCCAGCGCCCGCGGCGTCGCCATTTCGACCTCCAGATTGATCTCCGGATAGTCCGACAGATAGTCCGCAAGGGCGCGCTGCAATCCGCCGGCGCGGTGGGTGATGATGCCGTCCGGCAGGCCGAGACGCAGCGTTCCGGACACTTCGGAGCGGACCGAGGCGACCTGATCGCGGTAGCGTTCGATTTCGGTCAGAAGGTCGATGGTCAGCCGATAGACGTGTTCGCCGTTCTTGGTCAGCCGGAAGCCGCCTCGGCCGCGGTCGCAGAGCCGCATGCCGAGCCGCTTCTCAAGATCGGTCATGTGCTGGCTGATCGTGGATTCCGCGACGTTCAACTTGGCCGTGGCGAGAGAGAAGCCGCCCGCGTCGACCACGGCCGCAAAAACGCGCAACAGGCGCAGGTCGATGTCGCTCAATCGGCCGATCAAGAGCGGTCTCCGTCAGGCGGGCGCGGGATGCGGTGTCATGCTGTTCGGATCGCGCGCGGCACCCGCAGGAAAACGCCGCCCTATCCGAAACGTCACGATGCGATAAGTCGCGGAGCCGATCAACTCAGGTCCGCCGGTTCTGCCGTCCGGCAGCCACCGGCAGGGTGCGGTCGCGCCGGCCAGTGGCGATAGTTCGGCCATTGCGAAGCAGACTTCGACGAATAGCGATGCAAGCCGGGCCGGCTTTCCTCTTGACTTCCAGATCACGACTTGCGGCGGCGTCGACGGATCGAGATGAAGGAATTGGACATGGCATTCACACTGGTATGCACCAGGCGGCTGGCACTGATTGCGACCACCGTGCTGGCGCTCGCAGGTCCCGCAGTCGCGGAGCCGGTCGTTATGGCCACGGAGGCGTCTTTTCCGCCCTTCAGCCGCACCGAGGCCGACGGATCGTTCAGTGGTTTTGAAATCGATCTGGGCAATGCGGTCTGCGAGCGCGCCGGTTTCGACTGCACCTGGGTGAAACAGGATTTCGACGGCGCGATTGCCGCGCTTCTGGCGGAAAAGTTCGATATCATCTTTTCCTCCATGTCGATCAAACCCGAACGCCAGCGGGTCGCCGACTTTTCAGTGCCCTATTACAGTGTGGCCAGCGCGGTCTTCGCGGAAAAGGGTGCCCTTAAAGACGTCCCGGCCGATCTCGGCGGCCGCAAATTGGGGGTTTATGGCGGGTCGACGCAGGATCAGTATGCCCGCGCAAACTTCGCCGATGTCGACATCCGGCCCTATGAGAACATCGATCAGATGAGCGCCGACCTTGTTGCCGGACGCATCGATGCGATGTTCGTGGAATCCCTGCCGGGTCAGGAGTTTCTTTCCCGTCCCGAAGGCGCGCCTTACGAACTGGCCGGCGATCTCTTTCAGGACGAAGCGCTGGGTGCCGGAGCCGGCGCGATGCTGCGCAAGGGCGATGCCCGCAAGGCCAAGGTCGACGCGGCGCTGAAGGCGATCTATGCCGACGGCACGTTTGATGAGCTGCAGAAAAAGTGGTTCGTTGAAGGCACCGACGTGAAGGCCGATCACCTCTGGTAGACCGCATTCGGTCCGGATCGGCTGAAAACAGGCACAGGACGGCAGGCGCGTGGATTGGTCGCTTTTCTCCCTGGGCGCGGCCGGATGGGGCGATGAGCTCCTCCACGGCCTCGGCATCACGCTGGCGCTTGCTGTCCTCTCCTTTCTGATCGGCACGATCGCCGGAACGCTGTTCGGTCTTGTCGAACTGCATGCGCCGCGCCCGGTCGCGGCGCTGTTTGCGGGTTATGCGCTTGTACTGCGCTCTGTGCCGGAGCTCTTGGTGATCTTTCTCACCTATTATGCAGCCGGCTTCGTTGCAGAACGCCTGTTGGAACTTGTCGGCATCAGCACGCGGGTGTCCGTCAGTGCTTTTGCCGCCGGTGTGATGGCGCTCGCCATGGTACAGGCCGCCTACACCAGCGAAGTGATCAAGGGGGCCGTGCGCGCCGTGCCCGGCGGCCTGCACGAGGCGGCGCGCGCCCTCGGCATGCGACCTGTCATTGCCTTCTGGAAGGTCACCTTGCCGCTTGCCTTGCGCTATGCCTTTCCTGGCCTTGCCAATCTCTGGATGGTCGTCATCAAGAACACGCCGTTCGTCTCGGCGATCGGTGTCACCGATTTCATCGGCCAGGCCGGCACGGCCGGGCAGAACACGAAGCATTACTTTGCGTTTTTCCTTACGGTTCTTCTGGTCTACCTGGTGATCTCCGGCCTTTCCATGATCGGACAGCTCGTCATGGAACGACGCCTATTCCGCCACGTTCCGGCGGCGGGGTCCTGACCGCCATGCTGATGGATTTCGACACCGCGCTCGGCTACTTGCCGGTGCTGTTGGAGGGGCTGATACAGACGGTCTGGCTTACGGCGCTGACCCTGGTCATCGGAGCGGCGATCGCCATGCCGGTCGCGTGGTGCCGAAACGCGGAAGCCTTTGCCGCGCGTGCCTTCGCCATCACCTTCGTTTTTGTGTTCCGCGGGGCCCCGCTGCTGGTGCTTTTGTTCCTGATCTATTACGGCGCGCCGGATCTGCCTTTCATCCGCCAGACGATATTGTGGGAGGCGTTCAGAGAGCCCGTGTTTTGCGCCATTCTCGCGCTTTCGCTTAATTCGGCCGGGTACCTGTCGGAAGTCATCGCCGGCGCCGTGCGTGCCGTGCCGCGCGGCGAGGTCGAGGCGGCCCGGGTTGCCGGTCTCTCACCGTTCTCCGTCGCCCGGCACGTGATCCTGCCGAACGCCGCGCGCATCGGATTGCGGGCCTACGGCAATGAGGTGACGTTTGTCATCAAGGGTACGTCGGTTGCCAGCCTGGTGACGATCACCGATCTGATGGCAAGCGCCAACCGAGTCTATTATTCGACCTTCGACCCGTTCACGCCGCTGATCGGTGCCGGCTGCCTCTATTTCCTGTTTGTGATGCTGTTGGGAAGGACGATCAACGCAGTGGAGCGCCGGCTTTCCGTCGGTATCCGTTGAACCCGATCTGTGCGCCGACGGCGCCGGTCACAAGGTATCGCGGTCGGCGTGGCCCATCCGATCGAGAAAGCGGCGCAAGCGTTCCGTCGGCGGGGCATCCAGCAGGCGATCCGGCGCTCCCTCGGCGACGAGCCGGCCGTCCTCCAGGAAGAGAACACGATCCGCAAGGCGTCGCGCGAAAGCGAGTTCATGGGTGGCGCACAACACCGTCATTGGACCGGACGCGTTTCCGGTCGAGGCCACGTCCAGCAACAGATCGAGCGCGTCGCGGACCAGTTCCGGATCGAGCGACGCCGTCGGCTCGTCGATCAGCAGGATTTCCGGGCTCATCACCAGGGCGCGGGCAATGGCGACGCGCTGGCGCTGGCCGCCGGACAGGGCGTTCGGATACCGCTCGGCCAGCCCGTCGCAGCCGACGCGCGCCAGCATGTCGAGGGCCCGACGGCGCGCCTCGCCCGGCTCG
>JANQQB010000336.1 GCA_028285165.1 Rhodobiaceae bacterium | reverse complement strand
CGGCCGCAACCGCATTTCGACGCGATAGAAAGCGGCGCGCGGACCCTCAGACAAACTCGACTGTGCGGGTGAACGGCAGGTCGCGCAGACGCTTGCCGGTTGCCGCAAAGATCGCATTGGCGAGCGCGGGTACCGAAGGCGGCGTGCCGGGTTCACCGGCACCGCCCATTTTTGGCGAGTTTTCCAGGAGTTCGACCTCGATGCGTGGGCATTGTGCCATGCGGATGGCGTCGAAATCGGTGAAATTCTCCTGCTCGACGCCGCCATCGACAAACGTGATTTCCTGGCCGATCGCCTGTGACAGGCCGAAGACGATGCCCGACATCATCTGGTCGCGGAACAGGGCCGGGTCGATAACGAGCCCGGGATCGGCGGCACAGCAGACCCGGTCGATGCGGATGCCGTCGCCGGTATCGGTCACCTCGATCACTTGGGCGACCCAGGTGCCGAAGGAGATCGTGTGCGCGATGCCGCGTCCGGACCCTTCGGCAAGCGGCGTTCCCCAATCGGCCATGATGGCCGCCTTGGTAAGCACTTCACGGGCCGGGCGATGCTCGGCGCCGTTCAATATCGACAGGCGGAATTCGAACGGATCCATGCCGGCCTTTTCCGCCATTTCATCGAGAAAGCTCTCGTGGAAAAACGCGTTCATGGAATTGCCGACCGCGCGCCAGAACCCGACCGGAATGCCGAGATCGACAACGCATCCGGAAAATCGGCGGTTTTCGATGAGCGACGGCTGGTCGTGCGCGCCTTCGACAAGGGTCTTGTCCGGCCCCATCGGGCTCATGTCCGGAAAGGTGCGGGCCAAAACGCTTTTCATGATGGACGGGCCGGCAAAGGTCGCGTCGAGGGCGCGCGGCATGGCGCCGCTCGGAACCCGGGCCCTGAACTTCGCCTTTGCCATCGGACGGTAGGTGTCGTGACGCATGTCTTCTTCGCGCGTCCAGGTGACCTTGACGGGCCGGCCGTCCGTGTGGGCGGCAAGCGCTGCCGCATAAAGCGGATAGTCGACCTCGCCGCGGCGGCCGAAACCGCCGCCGAGGCGCGTGGTCGTCACCGACACGGCATCCCGCTCAAGGCCGAGCAGGGCCGCGGCCGTCATCTGCACGATGCCTGGGGCCTGTGTGCCGGTCCAGATGTCCAGCTTGCCGTCCTTCAGGCGGGCCGTCGCGTTCATCGGCTCCATCGTGGCGTGTGCGAGGAACGGAGCCGAATAGGTCGCTTCGAGTATTTCCGCAGCCGGTGCACCTTCGAACGCAGCATCGACGTCGCCGGTCGTGCCGAGTTCGAAATCTGGGTCGCGATCGAGCGCCTTGTCGAACAGGGCCGACAATCCGCCGGTATCGGCCGGGTAGGGGGCGTCTTCCCATTCCACTTCCAGCGCCTCGGCGCCCTTGAAGGCGGCCCAGGTATGATCGGCGATGATGCCGAAGCCCTTGCCGGTGGTGGTCTCGATGGGAACGACATTGCGTACGCCGGGGACGGCGCGCGCCGCGTCGAGGTTTGCCGACTTCGCGCCGACGCCGAAATGCGGCGACATCTTCACGGTGCCATGCAGCATCTCGGGCAATTCGACATCGATGCCAAAAATCCGTCCACCGGTTACCTTGTCCATGAGGTCGACACGTTTTTGCGGTTTGCCCAGCAGCCGCCATTCGTCGCGCGGTCGCAGTACCATGTCGGACGGCGGATCCAGGCCGGCGGCCGCGGCCGCCAGCGCGCCGTAGGTCAGGCTGTCGCCGGTTGCGGGATTCGTGACCTGGCCGTTTTCGGCTTCCAGCGTCGCGGCATCGACGTTCCATCGTTGCGCGGCGGCTGCGAGCAGCACGTGGCGCGCCGCACAGCCGGCTTCGCGCATCTTCACATAGGCATCGACCGTTGCCGACGAGCCGCCGGTGACCTGCATGGCCAGAAACTTGGCAACGACGCCCATCGCCGTTCGGGTCAGTTCGGCGGCAATGCCTTCATCGAAGAAGGCATAGGGGCCGCCTTCCTTCAGCATGGCTTCGTTGTAATAGGCCGGGCTCGGCGGACCGTGCTCGACGCGCACGCGGTCGAGGCCGACATTCAACTCTTCCGCGACAAAGGCGGCGAGCGTCGTGTGCACGCCCTGGCCCATCTCGGCGCGTGGCGCAAAGACCGTGATGGTTTCGTCCTGCGCGATCGTCAGGAACGGATTGAAGGTGGATTCGCCCTCGGCAAGAAGGCCCTCAAGCGGATTGGCGTAGGGTTTGCGGTAATAATAGTAGCCGACCGCCAGGCCGCCGGCGGCCGCAAGACCAAGACCCAGAAACGTCCGGCGGGTGATTTTTGCGAGGCGTCCCATGATCAGCTCTCCCCGCGCGCGGCCGCGTCCTTGATGGCCGCCTTGATCTTCGGGTAGGTGCCGCAACGGCACAGATTGTCCATCCATGCATCGATGGCGTCGTCATCGGGCCGGGGAATTTCGGCCAAAAGCGCGGCGGCCGCCATGATCTGGCCGGACTGGCAATAGCCGCATTGCGGCACCTGGTGGTCGATCCAGGCCTGTTGCACCGCATGCAGGCGCCCGTCTTGTGCCAATCCCTCGATTGTGGTCACGGGGCCGTCGACATCGCCGACCGGCAGCGAACAGGATCGGACCGGCTGACCGTCGATCAACACTGTGCAGGCACCGCAGGCGGCAACGCCACAGCCGAATTTCGGTCCCTTGATGTCCAGAAGATCGCGTAGAACCCAAAGCAGCGGCATCTCGGGGTCCGCCGCAACGTCATGGTCCGTGCCGTTCACCTTCAGGGTCATGGCTTTCCATCCTTCAATTTAAGAGACCGTCGTTCATATAAATCGTCATTCATGCACTCTTGTCAATAAGAGAACGATAGTTTCTTATGTTCGGGCATAGAAAAAACGCCGCACCATTTCGGCGACCGCGGGACAATCAGGATTCAATCGTGGATTTTCAAAGAGCACGCAGTCCGGAGCGCAAGGAACAGCGCCGTCAGGCGATCCTCGACGCGGCCGCACAAGTGCTCGATCGCGACGGCATCGACGCCACCAGCCTGAATGCGATCGCGCGTGAGGCGGGAATCGTGAAGTCCGCGATTTACCGGTATTTCGAAAGCCGCGAGGAAATTCTGCTTCGGTTGATGCTGCAGGACCTTCGAGATCTGACGGACAGTCTCGCGGGGACGGTGAGCGGACCGCTGCCGACTGCCCAGCTCGCGACGATCATGGCGACAGGCTTCGCCGCACGCCCCCGCTTATGCATCTTTGTCAGCCAGCTTGCCATGACACTGGAGCGCAATGTGTCGGGCGCGGTGTTGCGCGATATCAAACTGGCCTTGCTCGACGAGGGAGATCGTGCGGCAAAGGTGGTGGGCCGGGCCCTGCCGACGATTTCTCCGATCGCCTGCCAACAGGCTGCGCAGATCGCGTTTTGCCTTGTCGCCGGCAATTGGCCGATGGCCAATCCGACGGGCGAGCTGGACCGGTTGCTGCAGGAACCGGTCTTTCAACCCTTCAGGCACAATTTCGAGGACTTCTTGAGGACGGCGCTTGTCGCGCTGTTTGCCGGTCTTGCGCAAGACGCGGCGGCCGCCTGACGCTGTGCGTCTGCTCCTGTCGCAATCCGGCGGCGGACCGACTACAATACCACGATCGGGTCACCCGGTTATGCAAGAGGGGGCCGAGAGGGATCGCAATGCCGTGCCTCAGACCGGAAACCGCCTTGTTCTGTTGTTCGCCTGTTTCGGCCATGCGTGGTTCCATGTGTTGGTCGCGCTGTTCCTGACCCTTGTTCTCATTCTCGAAGTCGACTGGCAGCTTCCCTATGACGACCTGATCGGTCTGTGGACCGGCGGAGCGCTGCTCCTGGGGCTTGCCGCGCCGGCGGCCGGTTGGATGGGGGATCGCTGGGGCGAAGCGCGGCTGATGGTCGTCTACCTTGTCGGGATCGGCATCGCGACCGTGCTGTGCGGCCTGTCGACCTCGCCCTTCATGCTGGCCGCCAATCTCGGCCTGATGGGGCTGTTCGGTGCGATCTACCATCCGGTGGGTACGGCTTGGGTGGTCAAACACGCCACCAAACGCGGCAAGGCCATTGCCCTTTTGGGCATGTGCGGTTCGTTCGGCGCGGCCGCGGCGTCGCTGGTCGCGGCGCTGCTTTCGGAACTCTTCGACTGGCGGATGGCGTTCATCCTGCCCGGCGTCCTGGCCATCGCCGTCGGATTGCTCCTGGCGCTGTGTCTGGCCACCGGTCTGGTCACCGAGCGGACAACCGATGTTCAGCCGCAACCGGAACCGTCCCGCGGCGACGTGCGTCGGGCCTTTGTCGTTTTGGTCGTCACCATGTCGCTGACGACGATCGCCTATTATGCGGTCACGACCATGTTGCCGAAATGGTTCGAACGCGAGATCGGCGCCGGGCTCGGCGACGACCTTGTCGGTCTGGGCGCACTCATCGGCCTGGTCTATCTGCTGGCAGCGACCGCGCAGATCGTCGGCGGATATTTCTCCGACAAAGGGGCGGCAAAGCGGGTCTATGTGATCAGTTATGCCTTGAAACTCGCCGCGCTGATGGCCGCCATAACCATTTCCGGCTGGCCCGTCGTCCTGGCGGCCATCGTGCTTTTGGCCGTCTTCGACATCGCAGCGCCGGTTGAAAATGTGCTGATCGCCCGCTTCACGTCCAGCCGACGGCGCGGCCTTGCCTATGGATTGCGGAACGGCCTGACGATTGCTGCGGGTCCGATCGGGGTGCAGATGGTTGCGCTGTTTTTCGATCCGCAAACCGGATTTTATGCGCTCTTCCTCACGCTTGCCGGTCTGGTCGCCGTGATCTTCCTCGCCGCCCTTTACCTGCCGCCGGATCCTGCCCGGGCCGACAAAATCGCCGTCGCGTCCTGACAAGGTTTCGGGCGGGCCATCGGTTCGGTATCAGGTCTCCTCGTCCAAACCGGGGCCGGGCTCCGCGCGGACTTCGCGTACCGTCAGGGTCCGGCCGTCCTCGGAGCGCACCGCCATCGGCGCGATCGGCCTGCCGGTGGCCTTTTCGACAAAGATCTTGCGGGCGCCGTTCGGATGCGGCCGGTGCTTGTCGCCCCAATGGGTCATCGACAGGAACACGGTGTTGAGGTCGAGGCCGGTCTCGGTCAGGACATATTCGTGCCGCCCGCCTTCGACCGGCCGCCTTTCCAGTATGCCTTCCTCGACCAGCCGGCGCAGCCGGCTTGCCAGGATGTTGCGGGCAATGCCGAGATTGCGCTGCAGATGGTCGAAACGCCGGATGCCGAGAAACACGTCGCGCAGGATGAGCAGCGTCCAGCGCTCGCCGATGACGTCAAGGGTCTGGGCGAGCGCGCAATTCATGTGATCGAAGGTTTTCAGCTTCATGGGTTGGGCTTAGCAATTACAGTTGCATGACGCAACTTAGCGCCCTAAAACAGTTTCATGATGAAACGCTGTGAGGGCAAATGCCGTGGGCCCGCGCGGTACAAACCGGGGAGGATGTTCATGGCCAAGGTCGAATTTCACTATGATATCGGCAGTCCGAACGCGTATTTCTGCCACAAGGTGCTGCCGGAAATCGAACAGCGGACGGGTCAGGAGTTTACCTATTTCCCAATCCTGCTCGGCGGCGTCTTCAAGCTGACGAACAACCAGCCGCCGATGATCGCCAACCAGGACATCAAGAACAAGGGCGCCTACGGCATTCGGCAGATCGAGCGTTTCATCGAAAAGCACAAGCTGACGGCCTTCACGTTCAATCCAGACTTTCCCATCAATACGGTCAAGGCGATGCGCGGCGCGATCGTCGCGGACCGGGCCGGCTGGCAGCGGGCCTATGTCGACGCGATGTACCATCACATGTGGGAAGAGCCGAAGAAACTCGACGATCCGGATGTGCTGCGCTCGGCGCTTGAGGAGTCGGGTCTCGATGCCGATGCCATTCTTTCCGGGATCGAGGAGCAGAGCGTCAAGGACGCGCTGAAGGACAACACCGATGCCACCGTCGAGCGCGGCAATTTCGGCAGTCCGACGTTTTTTGTCGATGACGAGATGTTTTTCGGTAAAGAAACGCTTGGCGATGTCGAAGCGCTGATGACCGCGTCCTGATATCGGCTTTCGCCCGACTTTCGCTCCCGCCCTGCCGTCTGCAACAAAGAAAGATTCCGCGCCCATGAAAACCCGCATCACCGAGCTGTTCGGCATCGAACACCCGATTATCCAGGGCGGCATGCATCATGTCGGTTATGCCGAACTGGCCTCGGCGGTTTCGAATGCCGGAGGTCTCGGCATCATCACCGGCCTGACCCAGGGCAGCCCGGAAAACCTCGCACGCGAGATCGCAAAGTGCCGGGAGATGACGGACAAACCCTTCGGCGTGAACCTGACCTTCCTGCCGGCCTTCACCGCACCGCCCTATCCGGAATATATCCGCGCCATCATCGAGGGCGGGGTGCGCATCGTGGAGACCGCGGGGCGCAATCCGGAAGCTTACCTGCCGGCGATGAAGCAGGCCGGCATCAAGGTCATCCACAAATGCACCTCGGTGCGCCATTCGCTGAAGGCGGAGCGCATCGGCTGCGATGCCGTCAGCGTCGACGGGTTCGAGTGCGGCGGGCATCCGGGCGAGGACGACATTCCGAATATGATCCTGTTGCCGCGCGCGGCGGAGGAATTGAGCGTGCCGTTCGTGGCCTCGGGCGGCATCGGCAATGCGGCGCAATTCGTTGCCGCGCTGGCGCTCGGTGCCGACGGCATCAACATGGGCACACGGTTCATCGCCACCAAGGAGGCGCCGGTGCATCAGAACGTCAAGGACGCCCTGATTGCGGCGAGCGAACTCGACACCCGATTGATCATGCGGCCGCTGCGCAATACCGAGCGCGTGCTTGCCAACGCGGCCGTGGACAAGGTGCTTGAAATCGAGCGGGAAGCCGGATCGTCCGTCGGGATCGACGACATTAAGGACCTGGTCAGTGGCGTCTATCCGAAGATCCTGCAGGGCGGGGAGATGGATGCCGGTGCCTGGAGCTGCGGCATGGTTGCGGGACTGATCCACGATGTGCCGACCTGCAAGGACCTGATCGATGGGCTGATGAGCGAGGCGGAAAGCCTGATCCGCGGACGGTTGGCATCGGTTCTTTGACGTCGAAAATCGCTCAGGGTTCGATGACGACGAGGTCGCGGGACAAGGCCCACAAGGGCCGGGCGCCGGCTTTTGTGATCACCACCTGGTCCTCGATGATGAAGCCGCCTTCCCCGGTCGCATAGAACGGGGTTTCGAACGCCAGCACCATGCCGGGTTCGGCGAGGGCGGACGTGGTTGCCGAGATGAACGGCGGCATCTCGCCGAAAACTCCGGCGCCGAGCCCATGTCCGAAGTGACCGCGCGAATACCCCGGCAAGCCGGCCGCCTGAATCGCGGCCGTAGCGGCGGCGTGCACGTCGCTGAGCGGCAGACCCGGACCGAGCACGGCCAGTCCCGCTTCGAAACCAGCCCGAAGGGCATCGTGGATGGCACGGGCCCGTGCTGTCGGTTGGCCGAAGGCAAATGTTCGGGCGGCGTCGGACGAATACCCGTCGACAAGTGTGCCGACGTCGAACTTGACGATGTCGCCTTCGGCGAGGCGACCCGAGCCCTTCCACGGGTCGGGACCGAAGGCGATGTATTCCCAGCGACCGGTAAGCCGGACGGCCGACCGGCGCGCCGCTTCCTGATCGACACCTTGGTGCCAGGCCGCTGCGATTTCATCGCGCGTCATGCCGGGCCGCAGCGCGGCGACGGCGGCGCGCACGCCGGCTTCGGCAAGCAGTCCGGCTTCCGTCAACCGGTCGATTTCCCGTGAGGACTTGATCGCCCTGAGATCTTCGAGCACAGGTGTGCCATCCTCGAACCGCGTATCCGGCAGAACTGAGCGCAGCGCGGTGTAGTCGGCGACGGGCCAGAAATCGAGGTCGAGGCCGATGGTGCCGGAGCGCAGTCCGCGGTCGCCGAGCGCCGCATGCAAATGACGGAAGGCGGCACCGGGATCAAAGGTCGCGGGACGGCTGAAGTCCGGCGTGCGACCCTCGGCCTTCCAGGCGCTCGCGATCGCTTCCATGCCGCCCGGCCGATCGGAGAGATCGACGGTTTCCACCCACATGGGATGGGTGCGGGTATCGGCGACCGCGTCGCGCACAGCGGGCGCCGCCAGATCGGTCACGATCGCGGCGATGGATTGGTCCGGGTCTTTCGGAACCAGTGCCAGGGCCGATCCGGCGCGGCGAAACAGGCCGGCCACCCCGTCCGGCGCGCCGGTCACATAGCGAAAGGCTTCCGGCGCTGCCACGACCAGTGCGTCGAGCCCGGCTCGTGCCATCAGGTCTTCAGCGCGGATTCTGTCGAGATCGCTGACGGTCATGGATCTACAATCCGGCCAGACGCGGCAGGCCCGTTGTCAACACGGGAAACAGCGTAATCAGCAAGAGGCCGACCAGCAACAGGATCCAATAGGGCAGGGCTCCCTCGGCCGCGTCAGCCAGACTGGCCTCCTGGCGGGTGATGCCGACCAGCACGAACAGGTTCATGCCGACCGGTGGCGTCAGCATGCCGACCTCGATCATCAGAGTCACCATCACGCCGACCCAGACCGCTTCGAAGCCAAGGCCGGTCAGGAGCGGAAACACGATCGGCAACGTCATGATCATCATCGACAGGCCATCGAAAAACAGACCGAGCACCAAGTAGACCAGAACGACGACCAGCAGCATGACATAGGCCGAGATGCCAAGCGCGGTGATCTCCTCAAGCAGCTTTTGCGGCAATTGCAGGATCGAAATCGACTGGGCGAGCACGACCGCGCCCATGAACACCACTCCGATGACCGTGAACGTCACCGCCGTTGCATGAATGGCCCGGGCGAGACCTCCGATTGTCAGGTCGCCCATGGCAAATCCGAGCACGATCGCGGCCGCGACGCCGACGGCAGCGGACTCGGTCGGTGTGGCGAGGCCTGCGAACAGGCTGCCGAGCACCGCGCCGATCAGCACGACGATCGGCCAGATCGACAAAAGGGCACGGAGCGTTTCGCCGAGCGGCAGACGGTCGGTGCTTGGCGGTATGCGTTCCGGATGGCGGACAGCGGAAAACCAGATGAACAGCATGAACAACGCCGCCATCATCAGGCCCGGAAACACTCCGGCCAGAAACAGCTGACCGATCGAGGTCTCGGTGAGCGCGCCGAAGATCAAAAGCGACAGGCTCGGCGGAATCAGGAGACCGAGCGTGCCACCGCCGGCGAGCGAGCCGAGCACGGCGCGTTTGTCGTAGCCGCGCCGCGTCAGTTCGGGATAAGCGACCGATCCGACTGCAGCCGCGACCGACAGGGACGATCCCGACACAGCGCCGAACAGGCCGCAGACCGCGATGTTGGTATGCAGCAGCCCACCGCGTACCCGAGCGAATGCCGGCGACAGAGCCTTGTAGACTCGCGTTGCGAGTCCGCTGGCAACGAGGATCTCGCCAAGCAGTATGAAAAGCGGGATCGCCGTCAGGGTGAATTCGTTGAGCACGTTCCAGACGGCCTGAACACCCAATTGGGTCGCGCCGTCGGCGTAGAAATAAAGGATCGCAAAGCCGGTCAGACCGAGTGCGGCGCCGAGCACGGCACCGGTAAACACGGTTGCACCGAGAAGGGTGAACAGACTTGCCCAGATCATGCCCGCGGACCTATTCGGTGTTGGGTCCAGGCGGCGGCCGCAGCGCCTGCCAGGCACCGATCAGGCCTGCCAGAACGACGGAGACCGTGAGCGCAATCATGAACGGGGCAAGCGGCACCCGCGAGACATCGGTCTTCAGGTTGAGCAGCAGGGTGAATTCCGTGATCTTCCACGCCTCCCAGGCAAAGATCGCGGCAAAGGCGATCAAAACGGCCTGACCGGCCACCCAGATGAGCCGGCGGGAGGCGGTCCCGAGGCGATCAGACAGGATGGTCACCCGGATGTTGCGATGGGCGGCAATCGTGAAGGGCAGGGTGAGGAACACCGTTGCGGACAACAACAGGCCGCCGAGTTCCTCGGTAAAACGAAACGGTGCGGCGAACAGATACCGCACGATTACGGCGGCAAGGACCAGAACGAAGATCGCCGCGACCGCGGTCGCTCCGAGCGCC